>CAYRPX010000138.1:1620-7998 GCA_964426195.1 uncultured Salinivenus sp. | reverse complement strand
AGGGCGAACAGTTGATGTTGGATTGAGCTCATCGTTTCATTAGAGGGTGTTGAAGTGTTGAAAGCGCTCCCACTGGGCACTCGAGGATTTGATTACGCGAGCACGCGGGGCTTATCCCAGGCCATTGTCTGAGGAAGAGGGGGCGCAAGGATTGGGGAGAGGGCTTTCCTTCTGTATTTCCGGTTTGCGCCGAAAGAAGGCAACGAGAGTTTTGGAGTGACGCATCCCGCTCATCCTGATTGATACCACCCAAATGATGAAACAGTCTTACTATTCTCTAACTGCATTTTTGTCTTTTCTGCTGCTCCTTTTTGGGGCTCCCGACGTGATGGCCCAGACGGGCGCCATTGAGGGAACCGTGACGGATGGCACGACGGGGGACCCGCTCCCGGGTGCCAACGTGGTCGTGGCGGGCACGAACTTCGGGACGGCCACGAATGCGAACGGGAATTATCAGATCGACGGAATTGATCCGGGTACCTACACCTTGCAGGCGTCCTTTGTGGGATACGAGGAAGCCACGGAGCAAAATGTAGAGGTCGAGGCCGGGGAGACGACGGTAGTCGACCTGCAGCTGGCGCCCTCCGAGGCGGCCCTGGAAGAGGTCGTGGTCGTTGGATACGGCGAACAGCGCCGGGAGCAGGTCAGTGGTTCGGTCTCGCAGGTGGGTGCCTCCGACATCGAGGATGTGGGGGCGCCCAGCGCCGCCGAAGCGCTCCAGGGGCAAGCGAGCGGGTTGATGGTCCACCGAACCGGAGTGCCGGGGACGGACCCGGAGGTTCGGGTGCGGGGACTTAATACGTTGAACAGCAACGATCCGCTCTTTATCGTCGACGGCGTGGAACGCGAAAGTTTGATGGGACTCAATAGCTCGGACATCGAGTCCGTTGAGGTCCTCAAGGATGCGGCCGCCGCGTCCATCTACGGGTCACGGGCATCTGGGGGTGTCGTCCTCATTTCGACGAAGGGGGGGCAGGCCGGAGATCTGCAGGTGGACGTGAACTCCTCTGTGGGCCTTAAGAATCCCCACCAGCGAATGGACCTGCTCAACACCGATCAGTACGTGGAACTCAACACGGAACTCCGTCAGAATGCCGGGTCCCCGCCGCCCGCCCGCTTCGACCAGGAGGGCTTTCCGCAAAACTTTCCGGAGACGGACTGGCAGGATGCGTATTTCGAGAACTCGGTGTATTCCAATAATAATATTGCGGTTTCGGGGGGGACCGAGAACGCGCAGGCTCGCCTCTCTCTTGGATACCTTACAGAAGGAGGAACGATTGTCGAAACGGGATACGAGCGGTACTCGGTGAGCCTAAACTCCAGCTTCGATCTCGGTCGGGTCCAGTTGAGTGAGAACTTGTCAATCTCTCAAGGAAACGATAACCTGCGGCGTGGAGACGGCATGGAAGGACTCATTCAGACGCCCCCGTACATCCCGATATACGACGACAGTAATCTCGGAGGATTTGACGGGGTCGATCAGGTCGACGGGGCTGATAAAGACAATCCGATCCGCGAAGAGGTATACGGCTATGCTCGAGAATTATCGACGCAGTTGACGGGGAATGTCACAGCGGAGTTGCAGATCATTGAGAATCTAACCCTTCGCTCCGTGTTGGGTCTGGATGCGACCTGGGCCGACACCCGAACGTCACGCCCGCCGTTCTTCGAGGGACAATTCCATAACCAGTCCTTTACGTCGATCAGTGAGAACCGGACCCAGATCTTCCAGCCGGTGTCCACGACGACGCTAAACCTCAATCAGTTTGTCGTCGGCAACCACGAGTTCAATAGCACCGTTGGGTTCGAGCTCCAGAACACGACGATCCGGAATAGATTTCTCGATGGCCGGAACAACCTGACGGACCAGCCGGACATCGCGACGGTGGCCCAGCCGGGCTTTAACGGAGGTGTAGGGAATGATGTATTGATTTCAACGTTCGGCCGGGTCAATTACAGCTATGCGGGTCGGTATCAGCTCCAGGGAGCGCTTCGACGGGACGGCTACTCTCGCTTCGGCGTCGACAACAAGTATGGACTCTTCCCCTCCGCCTCGGTGGGGTGGACCGTAAGCGAGGAGTCGTTCCTAGAGGATGCTTCCACGTTGAGCACCCTGAGATTGAGAGGAAGCTGGGGTTTCACCGGCAATAACGAAGCGCTGAGCCGATACGAATTTCAGTCGACCTTTAACGTCGGTGGGGATTACCTTTTTGGCGGAAACGTCATCCCCTCTGCTCAGATTCCCCAACTTGCCAACGCGAACCTCGAATGGGAGAAGACGCAGTCGATTAACGTGGGGGTAGACTTCGGATTCGCGGAGGATGCATTCACCTTTACAGCTGAGTATTTCCAGAACACCACCGATGACATTCTTCTCAGTGTACCCCTTCCGAACTCGTTTGGGTACAGTGGAGACACCCGGGCCAATACCGGAACGGTGATCAGCAACGGATTTGAAGTTGAGACCGGATACGAGAGCCAGTCTGAAGGGGCCTTCAACTGGTCGGTGGACGCCAACTTCTCCTATTCCACCAACGAGGTCGATGATCTCGGTCTCGGAAACCCAGTCAACGCCCAGACCTGGGGATGGGGGGGGGCAACCGCTTCGAAGCGTCTTGAAGAAGGACAGCCCATTTTCTACTGGTACGGCTGGGAAGTGGACCGACTCTTCCAGGAGGACGACTTCAACGCGGATGGGGATTTGAGAGATGGGCTTCCCGATCATAGCGCCGCTACAGCGCCGGGAGACATCAAGTTCAAGGACCTCGACGGCGATGGGGACGTCGACACAGAGGATCAGACCAATCTCGGGGATCCCCATCCGGATTACACCTTTGGCCTGACGGGGAATGCGTACTGGGGGGGCTTTGACGTGTCCGTCTTCCTGCAGGGCGTGGCCGGATTCCAGATTGCTCCGGCCTACCAGGGCTTTAGTCGTGGCATGACGCGCGTCTGGAACCATGAGACGGTGGTCATGGACCGGTGGACTCCCGAGAATACTGATACGGACGTGCCGCGGGCCATCGATGGGGATCCGAATAATAACTCTCGGATCTCCGACCGATTTGTTCAGGACGGGGACTACGTGCGCCTGAAGCGACTCACAATTGGGTACACCCCCGATGTCACCGGTCGGTTCTCCCGGATTCGAAACCTGCGCATCTACGTTCGGGGACAGGACCTGCTCACCCTTTCCGGCTACGATGGGCTGGATCCGGAGGTCGCAAATGACGGAGGAGATATTCTCGGGTTTGGATATGACAGCGACCCGCTTCCCCGTCCTCGGCGGTTTGAAGTGGGCGTTCAACTCGGTTTCTAAAACGGATCCTTCCGATGCCTGCTAGGAGCGTCTGGCGGGCGGGGACGGGCCCGCCCGCCGATGACGTCTCCAGATGGGTATTTCCCACTCTTGATTGTACGCCTCTGGAGGAGCTTCCGAAAACGAGTGGAGAAGACGTAGGAATAGACGGCGTTGCGCTTTGGAATTCCAGACTGCGCTTCTGATCGGAGGCCGAGTGGGAGTCTGAGTACCGGCTGATTTCTTCTGCTATACACCTACTAGAACGACCTCAAACTTATGAGACGCCTTGTTACTCTCTCTGCCAGCCTATTACTGCTGTCCGTCACGCTCATTTCGTGTGACGTGTTCGACACGGATCTGAACCAGGTCAATCCCACCGAGCCGACGGAGGAAACGTACTTTCAGAACCTTGAGCAGCTTGAGACGGGGGTTGCCGGGATTTACGATCCCCTCCAGGGGCTCTGGGACCGGTCGTACTACTTCGCGGCGGATCTCCTGTCGCATGATGCGTTTGGGATGGGCAGCCTCATTAGTGACTTGATTCCCCTGAACAATCGGGTGCACGGAGCCGGAAACGGAATTTTGGCGGATCACTGGAATGCCTTCTACCAGGCCATTAAAAACGCCAATAATGTGATCGCCGCGACCCAAGAAGGGGTGGAGGGCGTCTCCGATTCCGACCTCAATCGCATTCAGGCCGAAGCCCGCTTCCTCCGGGCTCTTTCCTACTATGGGCTCGTCACAAAGTACGGGGATGTTCCCCTCATCCTTGATGTTAAGCAGCAGCCTCCCGAGGAAGGGGTACCACGAGCCCCCAAGTCGGAGGTCTACGACCAGATTCTGAGCGACCTGCAATTTGCGCAGGACAATCTTCCACGGAAATCCCAGGCTGAAGCCGGTCGCGCAACGGTAGGGGCGGCCTATGCCCTCGAAGGGGAGACGCACCTTTTCCTCGGGAGCATCAATGAGAGCCAGTCCGATTGGGAGAATGCGCGGGCGGCGTTTCAGTCCGTCATCGACCTGAATGAGTACCGGCTCGTCGATCATTACTTCGACAACTTTGCGCCGAACACCGAAAACAATGCGGAGTCAATCTTTGAAATTCAGTTCGTGAACGACCCCGCGACGGGCTCGCAGGGAAGCCGGGCCTACGAGTACGCCATGCTGGGCTGGAGAAACACCACCGTCCATCCCCACGTCACGACGAACTTTGAGGATGGAGATCCGAGGAAAGGATTTACCGGGTATGATGTCTGTGACGAGTTTTTCAACGGGCAACTCGTCAAGACCACGACGCGCTACGAGGATGAATTGGGGGGGTGTGCTACTGGGCCAGATCAAGAGCTTCGAACGACCCAGAATTACAACACCGACTGGGCGAAATATGAGTACTACGAACGAGGCGGACCCAGTGTGTGGGGCAACACGGACGATGGCATCAACCTTCGCGTGATTCGTTACGCGGAGGTCCTCGTTGGTCTGGCTGAGGCGCAGATTGAGCTTGGGAATATGACCTCGTCGGCCAATGCAAGCTCCAGTGCTCAGGAGCTCCTGAATCGGGTTCGGGACCGGCCGACCGTGGACATGCCCGACTATCCGGCCAATGGGTACGACCTCAGCTCGTACGATAGCGCCATCGAGACGCTGTACCACGAGTACGCCGCCGAGTTTTCGGGCGAGCAGGTCTTTTATCCGGCGCAGCTCCGTGCCTCGGAACATTCCGCGCGGCCCGATTATCTGGAGCGCAGAACGACACCGATCGAGCACTGGCCAGACAGCCCGGCCTTCAATCCCGATCGCGGGACGACCCCGGATCAGACCGATCGGGTTCGTCGATGGTGGCCAATTCCTCGGTCCGAGATTGAGAGCAATCCGGCCATCTCGGTCGACGATCAGAATCCCGGATACTAACCGGAATGTGCTCGCGCAGCTCCGTCGATTATTCGGCTGGTCCGAGGTTGACCGGAGGTCATTCTCTTCGCGGACGTCGATGACGTTCGTTGCGGTGCGACGAGCATGATTGTCTACGTTCCTGAGGCCGGGGCCGACAGGTCGGTCCCGGCCCTTCGTACGGCACCTTTGTCGGAAGCACCGCCCGGGATGCGAGCAGTCCTCGATGCTGTCGGAATCCGTTATCTGAAGGCGTCGAGAAGATGAAATGAGATTGCCTCACCGGGGACGGTGGCACTTGCGAAGACAATGAACACCCCCTATATTGGGCGTCGCATTTTGGGTGGTGGGTTTCCACACCGCCCGAGTCGCCAATTGTCCAAAAAAGCCCTTTCGGCTTGGCTTCTCCGGAGCCTCGCACTCCCACTCCGGAGTTTTGTCATGCATCTTTTTTCTTGTAGATCTATCTTTATGAAAATGACTCATACTTCTGGTTTCTCTCGTGCATCCACGAGTGCATTTCTTGCCGTTATCCTCTCTGCGCTTCTCTGGGGCGCTGCTCCGCTCCCGACAGAGGCTCAGCCCGCCACAGAGGCGCGCTCGCCGATCGCCGAGAAAGAGTGGGTGATGGAGCAGACCGCCCAGTGGGAAGGGGAACGCTACGAGACAGGTCGTCCGAAAGTCTCCGACGAGCTGCTCGAGCGGATGGAGGTTGTGACGCTTGAGATGGCCTGGAGTACGCTCCGAGGCCACGACTACCACAACCAGGTTCCCGATTATGGGCAGGACTGGCGGATCATGAAGCCGGGAGAAACGATGGTAGGGCGCGCCGTGACGGCCCAGTACATGCCCGCACGTCCGTCCTACGAGGGGCGTCTTGAGAAGGCGGGAGAAGCAGAGGGCTTCCAGGGACCGTCGAACACGTGGCCGATTCAGTTGCTAGAGGAGGGGGACCTCTACGTGGCCGACGGCTACGGCAAGATTGATGGCGGGACCCTCATCGGGGACCGCCTCGGAACCGACATTTACGCTCGCTCTCAGAATGGAGTGGTAATTGACGGCTCGCTGCGCGACGTGGCCGGGCTGAGTGAAATCGACGGGTGGAACCACTACATCCAGGACGCCCATCCCTCCTTCATTCAGGAAATGATGCTGGAAGGGGTAAACGTGCCGATTCGGATTGGGAA
>CAYRPX010000138.1:0-1520 GCA_964426195.1 uncultured Salinivenus sp. | reverse complement strand
GATTCGATGGAAGAGGAGGTTGAATACGCAACCCAAAACGTAAACCGGCATTCGGCCCCCTCCGATCTGGAGATTACCGATCTGCGGTACGTGCAGGTTGGCAACACGCCCATCATCCGCATCGACACCAACCAGGACGTCTATGGGTTGGGTGACGTGCGGGACGGAGCGGATCCCCGCTACGCGCTTATGCTGAAGAGCCGCATCCTAGGCCGCGATCCCACCAATGTGGAAGCGCTCTTTAAGCGGATTCAGCAATTTGGCGGTCACGGCCGCCAGGGCGGCGGCGTGGCTGCGGTGGAGACGGCGCTGTGGGACCTGGCCGGCAAGGCGCACGGAGTTCCCCTCTACCAGATGCTCGGGGGGAAGTACCGCGATAAGATTCGAATTTACGCGGACACGCCCACGGTCGAGGATCCCCAAGAGTTTGCGCGGCGCATGAAGTCCCGTGCCGATGAAGGGTTCACCGCTTTGAAGATGGACGTGGGGATCGACGAGGTCGATCACATTCCAGGGACGGTCGTCAACGCTGATTTCTGGCGGGATGAGGACGGCGGTCTGGGCGGCTGGAACAATACCCCCGGAAGCTACGGCGCCACCGAGCACCCCTTCACGCGCGTTCAGGTGACCGAGAAGGGGCTGGAGGAAATTGCCAAGTTCTTTGAGGCCACCCGGAACGCCATTGGGTACGGGATTCCCCTCGGCGTCGATCACGTCGGTCACTTTGGGTACAACGAAGCCATCAAGATTGCAGAGCGCATGGAGGAGTACAGTCTTGCGTTTCTGGAGGACTTGGTTCCCTGGTTCTACACGGATCAGTGGAAGCGCATTACGGAGTCGACGACGACGCCGACGATGACGGGAGAAGACATCTATCTGCTTGAGGGCTTCAAGGAGCTCATTGACAACAAGGCCGTCGACATGGTGCATCCCGATCCGAACTCCGCGGGCGGTATGCTGCCGACCAAGCGGATTGGAGACTACGCCGAGCAGAATGGAATTGCGATGTGGCTTCACCATGCGGCGTCTCCCGTTTCCTTCATGGCGACGATGCACTCGGCGGCGGCGACGCAGAACTTTGTTGCTCTCGAGCACCACTCGGTCGACGATGAGGGATGGGAGGACCTCGTGACGGGCGTCGAGAAGCCCCTCGTTGAAGATGGCTTCGTGTCGGTGCCGGAGAAGCCGGGGATCGGGGTTGAACTCAACGAAGAGGTCGTTCGGGAGCGTATGGACGAGGATGCGGGCTACTTCGAGCCGACGCCGGAGTGGAACGACAGCAACTCCTGGGATCGCCAGTGGAGCTAATTCCTCCAGTTGGTCTCTTTTGTCCGGTTCTGACCGCCATTTTCCATCACTTTCTGTTCTCATTATGTCACTCAATCAAGGAGTCTCCCAGGCCGGCACCACCAAAACTGGGCTGGGCGGCCTGAGCCTGGGTTCGCTGGAGGACATTTCCATCGAGGAGCAGGTCGAGTACGTGACCCAGAATGTAAATCGATATTCCAGTCCCTCGGACC
>CAYRPX010000137.1:0-8036 GCA_964426195.1 uncultured Salinivenus sp. | reverse complement strand
GCAAATGGGGGCGTGGGAGATGAGAGAGGCGAAACGCCCACACGCCATACACAATCCTTCTGCGCACGAGCACTCTGGAGGGCCGGAGGCGACGATTGCCGGACTTCCTCTCACATCGGTACCATTCTCACGCCGCATCGATAGCCCTATGTCTCCCTCGACGACGACCATCCGGTTCAATGAACGCGTGGACGCGATGCAGCCGTCCGCCACGCTCGCCATGAAGTCCCGGGCCGAGGAGCGGCGCCGGGAGGGGCATCCTGTGGTGGCCCTCAGTGCCGGGGAGCCCGACTTTGACACCCCGGAGCCGATTGCCAATGCGGGTGTAGAGGCCATCCGAGACGGCTTCACGCACTACACTGAAAATCCCGGAATGCTGGAGCTGCGGGAGGCCATTTGTCGCAAACTCGATCGGGACAACGATCTGACGTATACGCCGGAGCAGGTCGTGTGCTCGAACGGGGCCAAGCAGTCCCTCGCGCTGGCCATCCACGTGCTCTGTGACGAAGGAGACGAGGTGCTCGTGCCGGCCCCATATTGGGTGAGCTACCCCGAGATGGCGCGCTTCAGCGGAGCCGAGCCGGTGGTGGTGTCCACGGGGGTGGAGGAGGAGTACCGTCTCACGCCCGAAGCGCTCGAGGAGGCCATCACCGAACGCACGCGGGTCCTCATTCTGTGCTCGCCCTCCAACCCCACCGGCACAGTGTACCCGCCGGAGGAGTTGGAGGCGCTCGCGGAGGTGCTCCGTCGACACGAGCAGGTCTACGTCATTTCCGACGAGATTTACGAATACGTCCTCTACGACGCCGAACACCGGGCGTTTGCCTCGTTCCCGGGGATGAAAGACCGGACGGTCACGGTGAACGGCTTCTCCAAGGCCTTTGCGATGACGGGCTGGCGTCTCGGCTACATGGCCGCGCCCGAGCCGATTGCCCAAGCTTCGGCCAAGATTCAGGGCCAGTTTACGTCGGCCCCATGCAGCATCACGCAGAAGGCCGGAGTGGCCGCTCTGGAAATGGACCGCGAGCCCGTTCGCGAAATGGTGTCTGCCTTTCGGCGCCGTCGCGACATGGTGCTCAAGCGCCTGCGAGCCATCGAAGGGGTGCGCTGTCCCACGCCAGAAGGGGCTTTTTATCTCTACCCGGACCTCTCGCCCTTTGTGGGCGCTGAGGCCCCCGATGGCTCGGTGATTGAAGACAGTAGCGATCTTTGCTTCTACTTGCTTGAGGAGCATGACGTGGCCCTCGTGCCAGGCACGGCGTTTGGGGCGCCCGAGGGATTGCGCCTCTCGTACGCTTCGTCGATGGAGGACCTCGAAACGGCCCTGAATCGCATTGAGGACGGCCTCGCCGCGCTTCGTTGACTCGGAGTGTTCTCCTGGCCGTCGTGTGCACACGCTCACATGTTGTTGAGGCACGTCTTCGCTCGTGGAATCGAATCAGTCTTCCCGCGACTCCTCCATCGAGGTCGAAGCAGTTTCGTCGACTGCTCAAGCTTCCCCCCGCCCGTCCGTTCGCGATCGGTACTGGTTGCACCTGCTGCTCTTTGTACTGACCGTCGTGTCCACGGTCTACGTCGGGGCCTCCTGGTGGGCTGCCCGTCCGCTCTATTATGAGGCGCATGACCAGACGGTCTCGCTGCTCCTGATGACCGTCAATCAGGCGTGGCTCCTCGACGGCCTCCGGTACGCGATTCCACTGGTCGGCTTCCTCACGGTCCATGAGTTCGGGCATTATTTTGCGGCAAGATACCATGGCGTGCGTACGTCGTTGCCGTACTATATTCCGTTTCCCTTTAACGGCATCGGCAACTTCGGAGCGGTCATCAGCATCCGACAGCGCATCCCGAGCACGCGTTCGCTCTTCGACATTGGTGTGGCCGGGCCGCTTGCGGGATTTGTGGTGGCGCTCGGGGCGCTGCTCTACGGCTTTGCAACCCTGCCCCCCCCGGAATATTTGCTCGACCTTCCGGGGCACGAGGCATTGAAGGAGCACATCCGCCAGTATGGCACCTTTCCGGACACGCCTCCGACGTCGGGAGAAGACACGTTCATCATGGTGGTGGGGAATACCCCGCTCTACTGGTTTTTGTCGCAGTTCTTCCCCAACGTGCCCCCGATGTACGAGATGTATCACTATCCGGTGCTCTTTGCCGGATGGCTCGGGCTGTTCTTTACGGCCCTAAACCTGCTCCCAGTTGGACAACTCGATGGGGGCCACGTGCTTTATGCACTGCTGGGAGACAAGTGGCACCGCCGCTTTGCACAGGCGTTCGTCTTCGTGCTGTTGTTGTCGGGGGGGCTTGGCTTCATGGCGGAGACGCGGACGGCACTGTACGACATGGGACCGTGGCTGGGGCGCTCCTCGTGGATCATCCTGGCAGTCATCTACTATGGGTATCTGTATAAAATCTTCGGGGGAACTTCGACACGCACCTTGTTGGGACTGCTCGGACTTTTAGGTGGCGTGGCGGGGGCAATGTCACTCGGGCTCGACTTCGGATGGACCGGCTGGCTGGTGTGGAGTCTCCTCATTATTTTCCTTGTTCGCGTGAAGCATCCGCCGGTGATGCAGCCGCAGGCTTTGACCCCTACACGTCGGGTGCTTGGATATGCGGCCATTGCCATCTTTATCCTCTGCTTTAGTCTCCAGCCCCTCAGCACGCTCTGATGTTTTTTTCTTGGGGGAATTGAGCGCTATGAAAGGGGAAATCGTGAGCAAGACTGTTTTGGATTGACCCACGCATCTACATGGAGGACTCGTCTCCATCCATTTTGCCCCGCGTCGCGGCGGCCGCGCTGCTGGTGGGAGGGCTGGGGCTGTGGAACGGGTGCGACACGGCGCCGACCCCGGATCGTGATCAGCAGGTCCCCTCCGTGTCGGCACTTCAGATCGTTCCGGACAGTATTCACCAGTCGGAGCTTGCCCCGGGACGGATTCGGGACTCGATGGCACAGGTGTCATTGGGGGTCTTGGCACGAGCCACCGATACGGACGGCACGGTTGAGCGGGTTGTGTTTTTACTGGAGCCATCGTCGAACCCGCAGGGAACGTTGTCGGGACGGCTGCCCGCCCTCGAGAACGCTGCTGAGAACGATGTGTATGGGGCTGTATTCGACTCCCTCTCGGTGCCTCTCATCGACGAGATTTACACGGTGCGGGTGTTTGCAGTGGATGGCGACAGCCTCGCGAGCAATCAGGTGACGGGGCAATTTCGCTTTGTCCCGGCGGACTCGTCGGATGCTGAGACGACATCCGAACGGCTTCTCGGTCCGAAACTGCACGCTCCCTCGATGGGGGATGTCCCTGCGTTGAACTAAATAGATGGCCGGACGGTCGATGAGGCGACTTCTCCTTTGTTGCTGCATCTTCGGACTGGTGGCGGCTTCGGCCCAGGGGCAAGAACGGGTCCAAAAGCGATTGAAGGATCTTCAGCCGATTCCCACAATCGTGAGCAACACCGTTCAAGAGCTTGCAGCGGCCGGCGATTCGCTCTGGATCGGTCCGTTGCTCACGGTCTACGTGGAGGAAGACGGTGTCCTGTTCACGCCCGACGACCCCGAGGTCCAAGAACGACTTGTGGAAGGGGACGACGTCGTCCTCTCGCTGACCGCCGACACCCACTCAGGGGCAGGCTCTACCGTCTGGGCCGGCCTCGCGTTCGACGCGGGCGGAAATTCGGTGGGTGCGGGCGGGATTCTCGTGTCCACGGATGGGGGGCAGTCGTTTGAGGCGCGTCCGGCTCCGCTCGATACTCCCGCCGATACGACAGTGGCCTACGGGGAAGACTCCCTCTCGGCGGTGCCCGTCACGCAGCCGGCCGGCAGTGCGCCCCGCGATTTTGCTCTCGGGTCCGATCGCGACACCGTCTGGGTTGCCGGGTCGCGCAGTGGCCTCCGGCGCTCGCTCGATGGGGGGCAAACGTGGTCGCGAGTCGTGCTTCCCCCCGACACGAGCCGCCGCATTGAGCCTTCGAACTCGTACGACTTTCTCGTGTCGCCTCCCCTGGAGGACGGTCGGGGCTTCCAGAACTACCAGGCGCTCAGTGTGCTGGTGGACGAGACCGGCACGGTCTGGGCCGGAACGGTGGCGGGACTCAACCGATCGACGCCCGAGGATCTGGGACCCAACGGAGATCGGGCCTGGCGGCTCTTTCGGCCCGACGGAACGCCGAACAGCCTGACGGGACAGCTCGTGTTTGGGCTGGTCGAGCAGCCCCGCCCCAACGGACGCAATCCGATCTGGATGACTACCCTGCGGGCCGGAGACGGAGACACAGTGCAGCGAAGTGGCCTGACGATGACGTCGGATGGAGGCGAGACCTTTCGGCAACCCCTCATTGGGGAGCAGGTCAACGATGTGGCTGCCCGGCAGGATCGGATCTATGCCAGCGCCGAAAACGGACTCTTCGTGTCTGCCGATCAAGGGAAGACGTGGCGGACGATCGAGAATGTGTCGCTCCGCGACGAGAACCGGGCTTTCCCGGACGGAATGACAGCTCGGTCTGTGGCAGTAACGCCCTCCGCGCTCTGGGTGGGGACGACGGAAGGGCTGCTTCGCCTGGAGCGTGCGGACGAGTCCCGGCTGCTGCCGAACGACCCGAGAGCAGATCTGCCCGAATGGCGCCTCTTCCGCACCGAGGTTCCCGTCAGTCCCGAGGAGCCGACAGAGCAAGTGCCAGACGTCGAGACATACGCCTACCCGAACCCATTCGTCCCGTCTCGCGATGACGTAGTGCGGATTGCCTATGAGGTGCGCGAGCCGAAAACGGTGGAGGTAACCATCTACGACTTTGGCATGAACCGCGTGCGAACCCTACGTGAGCAAGAGTCGGCGGGGCAGCAAGAGATGGTCTGGGATGGAACCGACGAGTCGGGCCTTCGCCTGCCGACCGGCACGTACCTCTACACTGTTGAGGCGGGAGACTCGACGGTTCGGGGAAAGATTCTTCTCTCAAACTGATTGTTCTGGGGCCCGCAGGGCCGCACGGACCTTCCTCCACTATCGCCTTCTAGTTCATGCAGGCTTCGTTGATTGCATCGCTGTTCCGTCGCATCCGCTGGTCGGCACTCCTGGTCGGGGTTCTGGGAGTGGTGCTTGCGGTGGGAGCACTCCCGTCATCCGCGGCGGGACAGGACGTTGGGGCCGGTGCGTTCTCACGACTCGGGTTCGGGGCGCGGGGCATGGCGTTGGGGAACGCGCTCGTGGCCGATCCCTCCGCAGATGTGAGTCCCCACTACAACCCAGCCCTCTTGCCGTCGGCCTCGGGCCAGCGGATCTCGGCGTCCGCCGCGCTTCTGTCGTTTGACCGCGAGCTTCAATTTCTCGAATTCACGGCCCCCCTGGGGCCCACGGCCGGACTCGGATTGAGTCTCACACACGCCGGCGTTAACGACATCGACGGGCGCAATCGCGACGGTGTCCACACCGAAACTCTCTCGACCGACGAGTTTGCCCTTTCCCTCGCGTTTGGCAATCGCTTCACAGATTGGCTCGCGGTAGGGACGACCCTCACGCTTTATCAGTCCAGCGTCGTGCCCGAGACGAATCCGGTCCGGGGCTTCGGCGTCGATATCGGGGCGGGTGTGCAGGTTACCGAGCAACTGTATTTGGCTGGCGCCGTCAGCGACCTGCTGGCCAAGTACGAATGGGACGCGTCGGCGATTGGGGGAGGAACCCACACGGACCGGTTTCCGGTGCGGGCCCGCCTCGGTGCCGGCTACGTTCTACTCGACGAGCAGCTTCGGCTTCTGGGCGAGGTCGAGTCCCGCTACACGGCCCGGAATCGGCGGGTCCCGGACGTTCTCGTCACGTCCAGTGGCCCGCGGCAACGGACTCGTACGGAGTCGTTTCGTTTTCACGACTTGCGGGGGCGTGTCGGGGTCCTCTATCGACCGATCGACATTCTTGCGATTCGGACCGGCCTCGACCGCATTGGGGTCGAGGCCGCAAACGGACTCCGGCCCAGTGCCGGGTTTGGGGTCCGGCAGTCCATTGGCGATCTGGACCTTCGAATCAGCTACACGGCCACGATCGAGCCGTACGTGCGGACCGTCATCAATATGGGAACCGTCGAACTCTTTCTGTAGGTCGAACCGGACACGGCTACGAACACCCTGTTCTCTCGTCCCCACGACTGATGCCCTTCCAGAACCGCGAGACGCCGTCTCCGAAGCGAATGAGGAACAGGTCGTCCGTCGCAGGCCGAATTCTCCTTCCAAGCGAGGAACGCAGGGGAGCTTCTCCTCGCAGGTGAGCTTGACTTTGGCCGCGTTGTGTGGTCATTTAGCGGGCGCGGGGAACTGGAATCGAAAGACCATATGCTTCAAAGCAATAAAAAGTTTGTGCTTAAAAAATATACGTTAATTATGAATAATAAAGTCGAGAAGAGGGTAAAGAGTGTGCTCTCAGTGCTTGTGCTGGCACTTCTGCTTCCTCAAGCCGCGTGGGGCGCCTCCGATCCCGGCCCATCCGCTCACTCCGACGTGCCCGAGGAGCCAAACGTTTTGCTCCTCTCCGTGGACGACTTGAACGATTGGATCGACCTGTTGGGCGGCCATCCGGAGATGGAGATTTACACCCCAAACCTGGATCGCCTGGCCAAATCCTCGGTGACCTTCACGAATGCGCACGTGCCGTCGCCGGCATGTGCGCCCTCTCGAACCGCTATTCTGACGGGGGTTCATCCGGCCCGGTCCGGCGTCATGGAGAATATCGGCGGAGACGGACCCGTCTGGCGTCAGCACGAGCCCCTGGGAGAGGTGCAGACCTTGGAGGAGTTTTTTAAACACCGAGGCTACACGACACTGGGCGGGGGGAAGGTGTACCACGCGCAGGCCCCGCCCTGGACCACCGACAGTCAAGTGGAGCCGGAGAATTGGGACTTTTACTTTCCCAGTCCCTATGTCACCCATCCCCACCAGATTCGGGCGCCGGAAGAGGTCATTCGGCCCGACCATTTCACGGACCGAGATTGGGGGTCGTGGTGGACGTGGGGGCCGATTCCCGAGACGGAGGAAAAGATGTCGGATTACCACGTGGCCGAGTGGGTGGCCCACGAATTGGACCGGGAGCGTGACGAGCCCTTTTTTCTGGCGGCTGGGACCTGGAAGCCGCACGATCCGTGGGAGGTCCCCCAAAAGTATTTCGACATGTACCCGATCGACGAGGTTGAGCTCCCCGAGTATAAGGTGGATGATCTTCAGGACACGCACGCTCATGGGCGACGCTTTATCCACGACTGGGTCCTGGAAAATAACCAGCGGGACAACATCGTCCAGGCCTACGCAGCGGCCATCACATTTGCGGACGCCATGATCGGCAAGATGCTCGATGCGCTGGCGGCCTCTCCGCACGCCGACGACACAATTGTCGTTCTGTGGTCGGACCACGGGATGCACATGGGCGAAAAAGAGAACTGGGAAAAGTTTACCCTTTGGGAGTCCTCCACGCGCGCGCCCCTCATGATAAAGGTGCCGGGTCTAACTGACGGGGGTGGGAAGCGCGACCAGATCGTGGGCCATCTCGACATCTACCCGACCCTGGCCGAGCTCGTGGGCGAGGAGATTCCCGATCACGTGGACGGTCAGAGCCTCGTTCCGCTCCTTCGCGATCCCGACGCCGAGCGCGGTCCCGTCATTTCGAGCTACAACTTTAGCTGGACCGACGATCCGGAGGTGGGCCATGCGGTGAGGAGCCAGCGGTATCGCTACATCTATTACACCGACTCCGGCCTGGAAGAACTCTATGATCACCGCACGGATCCGCACGAGTGGGAAAACATTGCGTACCGCGACGAGAATCGAGCGCTCGTCGAGCGGCACCGTCAGCTTCTTCTGGATCTGATTCCGGACTTATCGTGGGACGACACCGTTCCGGAGGGCTTTGAGGTCGAGGAGGACGGTACGATTCGCAAGGTTGGATTCGCCCCGACCGAAAAGCAGCCCTGATGCAGTCTCAAGCAAGGACTTCCCCCGAAAAAATGGACAGTCGCAGGCTTTCATGCTGCGACAGGGGATAGACGCTCCGAGGGGAGCG
>CAYRPX010000136.1:2025-8055 GCA_964426195.1 uncultured Salinivenus sp. | reverse complement strand
CTTGAAGAGCCGGGCCCAGCGCTCAGGGTCCCAGTTTCGGGCCGTAAATCGGGAGATAAAGTCCTCGTACTCGACCTCGCGGCCATAGGTCTCAGTGTGGTGTCGATAGGTCGGCGTGCCGGGCTCATTGTAGCGCGCCGGGTACCACTCGGCGTACTCGCCACGGGGGGCCCAGGCCGGCACGGCGTAGACGCCCCAGTGGATAAAGATGCCAAGCTTCGCGTCGTGGAACCACTCGGGAGCATTGTGCTGCGCCAGGGACTCATAGGTAGCCTCGTAGGGCCGCCCTTCGCCGTCCTGGGCGAGGGCGAAGGACACAAGGAGAAGGCCACTCACTGCACCGATCCCCAGCGCGAACGCCGCCTTGCGGAGCATTGTCGGGATGAAACGATGAAAAGCACAGAATCGAAGCGGGGAGAGAATTGACATGGGAGGGGAGATAACGGGGAAGGGAGTTTTGAGCAGGGGAGCAAGGTAACGATTGAAGACGCGCCTTCAAACCATCCAGACATTTTGTTGAAGAATCTCCCGCACTTCCCAGATCTGAGCATCGAAGAGGCCGGCCAGGGTGAGCGACCAGTACCCGTAGGTGTGCATCGAGGGTGTCTGCCCGACCTCCGCACAAACCATTTCGATGAACCGGCGGCCCGGAATCGGAATCGTTACTGGGCAGATGCCAGATCTCCCCGAGGGTCTCCTCGTGGGTGCCGAGCGTGACGAGCCCCTGGGCCACGTCGGGGAGGTACGACATCGTGTGCGGGGCATCGAGCGATCTGAGCCAGCCGGGTGTTTTGCCATCCAGAACGGCCTCGAAGACGAGATCTCGGGGCGACGAGTTGGCGTGCGGACCGTAGAAGTCGGAGGCCCGCCCGATCGCAACGCGCACTCGTCCCGCTTCGTGAGCCCCAAGCAGCTTCTCCTCCATCTCTACGCGCAACTCCCCCTTCGGCCCCTGGGGACGGCGGGGCGTGCCCTCCGTCATGGGCCCCTCGGTCGGGCCGTACATGTATAGAGAACGATGAAATAGATGCATTTGGAAATATACAATTCTTCATTACAATAAAAAGATTTGATTGTATAACGACAAAATCCACTTGCCCTCACTGTGGTGTCTCGAACCGCCCGTGCTATGGCTCCGCATCACTCCGGCGCGAGGAGCATCACTGCCGCCGCACCGACGAGAAGTGCAAGGACCGCCGCCGCGTAGAAGACGGTGCCGACGTCACCCACAACGAGAGCCCCCCCGAGCAAAAGCGGTCCGAGGGCCTGTCCGAGGCGCAGAATCATTCCGTTTAGTGACAGAATGACACCGCGGGATGCCTCCGACGACAACTCCGTAAGGCGCGTCTGCAGAGCTGGCTGATTGAGGCCCTGTGCCATCCCGAAGAGAAGCGAAGCCGCCCCCACGCCCCACGGTCCTCCAGCCATGGGCATGAGGCCGAGCGCCACCGCGTCGATGAGGAGCGAAATTTGAATGAGCCGCCGCACCGAGACAACCTTTGTGAGGCGACCGAGTTGAGTGGCCACCAAGCCGCTCGACACCGCCGATCCGGCGAGCACAACTCCGGCTACGCCGGGCGGCGTCCCAAAGTGGGCGTCCAGCAGCTCCGGAAGATAGGTAAAGAACGCTCCGAAGAGGAGAAGGAAGATGCCAAGGTTCACTCCGAGCAGTCCCAGGATGCGGCGGTCCTGTAGCCGACCTCCCACCATGGTGAGGTAGGCCCGAAAACTCTGGGCTTCCGGCGCGCCCTCAACCGCGGGGGTCTCCAGACGAGCCACCACCACCGTCCCCACGCCGAGGGCGAGCAGGGGCAGCGTGAATGGCCAGTACCAGGCCCACGCTGCCAGCGCGCCCCCGACGATCGGGTAGAGTGCCGCCCCTACATTGAGCGACGTCGCGTTGTAGCCGACGGCGGCGGCGCGGGCCGGACCCTCGTACCGGTCACCAATGATGGTGACGGTGAGACCAACAAGGGGAGCGGCGGCGAGACCCTGCACGGCCCGGAGGCCAAGGAGCAGGGGGAAGGATCGGGCGAGGGCACACGAGCCGCCAGCGACCCCAAAGAGAAACAACGCGGGCACCAGCACCTGCTTCCGGCCGAACCGATCGGCCCCTATTCCTACAAGCGGTGCGCTCAGGATTCCCGGCAGCGAGTAGGCCGTCACCACCCATCCGACTTGCACCCGCGAAATTCCAAAGACTTCCACCATCGACGGAAAAGCCGGGGCCACGCTGGAGATGTTGCCCACGGACACCAGCGTCACCGCAAAGAGCAACCACAAATCGAGGTCGGCAAGTGGAGAGGTTTTCGATGACCGGTGTGCACGGTCGGGAGCATGATCCGAATCGTCGGGACGCGCCATGAGCGCTACGAGAGAGGCGGAGGGCAGATACACGAAATGAGACGACACACTGGGGGACTCAGACCAATCTCCGCTTTATTCCCCAACCCGGAGAAGACGGTATCCATACCCCTCCAGTGCCATCGACCCTGCCTTAATGCTCTCGCCGGTGAGGGCATCGGTGAGGCCCCCCATCGGCGTAGGCCTCCGGAAGGGGCACCTGTGCCGACATGTTGTCGCGGACGTTGACGGCAACGAGGAGAGTTTCGGCGTCTGCTGCCCGCTCGTAGACGAGCACGTCTTGGGTCCTCGGGGTGTGGATTGTCAGCGCGCCCTCCTGCAGGGCGGGGCTGTTGCGGTAGAGTGTGAGGTAGTCCCAAAAGAAGGATCTAATGTCGGGGGTCTGATTCCAGTCGTACGGCGTACGGGAAAAGAAGGAGACCGAGTCGGATATGCCCAACTCCTACCCGTTGTAGACCAGCGGCGCGCCCGGCGCGCTCGTGGCCAGCACGAACGCCGCCTTCGAGCCCTCCAGGCCGCCAAAGAGTTCTGGGAGCGGGGCGTCCCACATCGTCTCATCGTGATTGGTGGTAAAGCGCAGTCGCTTGGCGCCCTTCGGCACCGTGGCAAGGGTGGTATCGAGCTGCGTAGCGAGCGTGTGGACCGGCGCGTCCTCTTCCCACACGCGTTTCAGCGCCTCATAGAAGGGCCAGGCATAGGTCTGATCGAAGCCCACCTCATGCATCTCCAGCTCGGCTGCCTCGGCCAGCATCAGCACCTCCTTGTGAATCTCTACTGAGTCGATGGCATTCTCCCAGAAGTCAAGCGGCACAGCGTGGGCCACATCGCAGCGGAACCCATCGATGTCAAACTCGCGGACCCAGTACTGCATAACATCGATCATTTTCTGCCGCGTGTTTGGGTTGTCGTAGTTGAGCTCCACGACGTCCGTCCAGTCCGTCGTATCGCCGGTCAGCACCGGCACGGTGAATCCATTGATCGGGCCGTCGCTGTACATGTCCGGGTGTTCCTCCAGCCACGGATGGTCCCAGGCCGTGTGGTTGGCCACGAGGTCGATGATGATGTGCATGCCACGGGCGTGTACCGAATCGACGAGCGCCCGAAAGTCCTCCTTCGTCCCGTAGTCCGGATTGACGTCGTAGTAGTCCCGGATCGAATAGGGAGATCCAAGCGAGCCGATGTCGCTTTTCCGTTGCTTTTCCCCAATGGGGTGGATGGGCATGAGCCACAGCGTGTTGATTCCCATCTCTTGGATCTTGTCGAGCCGACCGATGAGCCCTCGAAAGGTCCCTGCTTCGGACGCGTCGGGGACGAAGACTTCATAGACGGTGGCCTCTTTAACCCACGCCGGCTCTCCTACCCCGTCAATGACGGGTGAGCCCGTCTCGTCGGACGGGACCTGGCACCCCATGAGACCGAGGACGAAAACAGCACTGAGAACCCCCGCAAAAACGCGACGACACATGTCGGACAAAATAGAAGGGAAACGGTAAAGCACACGGGGGCGCAGTGACGGGCCCGACGGGCCAAAGATGGGCCGGGCTGCAGTATAAGGAATAGCCCGAAGTTTCCCAAAAGCCCTCTCCCCGATTGGGGATTGGAGTCCTGGGAAAAGCGCCGTCGGCACCAACCTCTATCGTTCATCCGCTACGCCAAACGTCGAGGCCGATGCGGTATCAATCTTCCGGTCTGTCTCCACAACCGGGGTCGAGGTCCGCGACAGGACCCCGTACATCCACGTCCAGAGGACGTACAACACGAAGCCCATCGCGAGGCCGGCTACCGCATCAATGGCGTAGTGGAAGCGGCCATAGACCGTCGAGATGGCAATCCCGAGGACAAGGCCCCCAAGCGCAATTCGGGTCCACCAGCGGCGCGGGGCTAGCAGCAGCACGATGCCTACACTCATCCCAACGTGCGAGCTGGGAAAGGCCCCGGTGTGAATCCCGTCGACGGTAAGCGGGACGTAGAGCCAGGCCACAATGCTTGGGAAAACTCCTGTCGTCATGAGCGACACTTCTGGGCTCGCGAGCGGGCCGGCCACCGGAACGGCCACAAAAATCGCGATGAAGCTTACGAACATGCCGACCACCACGAACGAGAAGCGGGGAAGCTCGGTCGGCCGACGCTTCCAGAGAGCAAAAAACGTCCCGAAGACCAAAAGGTAGTACGAGAGATAGAGCAGGTGAAAGAGCTCCTGCCATCCCGGCCCCGACAGCCAGTGATAAAAGTGACGGTGGAGATGGATGCCAAAAAGCCCTCGATCCCACTGCCGAACAATCCCCTCAAAACCGGGGGGATCGTGGACCATCTGCACGAGCAGATCGGCCTCTCCGTACAGGACCATCAGAAGCACCACCGGGTACAGATCCCGCACGGCCCGAAGGAATGGCGGAAGCGAATCAGCACGGGCCAGTGCCACAATTCCAGCGGCGGCGAATCCATGAAGCCCAATACAGAATGGGTAGATCCACCCCGACGTCCCGCCCGGCATAAGAAGCACACCCGCTCCCACCAAGTACGCCACAGCGAGCACGTCTACCCATCGCAAAGACCGGGACCCGTGATCTGACATCAGGAGCGAGACAATAGGCGGAGGAATCTCTAGTCGGACCGACCCTCGGGCGATTCTCGCCTCGAGCCACCTCGAATGGGAACGCCGATCGATGTCTTCCGAAAACGCTGGTCCAATGAAATGTATTTGCACGAGTCGGGGATCCTCCCCGTCCTCGCTTTCAGTGAACCGCTCTCCGCCCAACGGATTCTAAAACCTGGGACTTACGAGCTTACGCCACCGTTCGCGCATCAATCGTCTGTCCGGTCATGGCCCCCTCCAGGCTCCCCCGATAGGCCTCGGCGACCGTGGCCGCCGGAAGGCCCTGCCCGGGATCCTCGCCCATCGCTTCAAGCGTCTCTGCGACCCAGGGCGGACTCACTACGTTAACCCGAATCTCGCGCGGCAGCTCCAGGGCGGCAGCGCGCACGAAGCCCTCTACCCCAGCGTTCACGAGGCTGATCGCCGCGCTTCCAGGCATCGGCTCCTGACTCAGCACGCCGCTCGTTAGCGTAAAGACGCCTCCGTCGCGGATCGCGTCGAGGCCACGACGGACGAGGTTGACCTGCCCCATCAGCTTGTTGGACACGCTCAGGGAAAAATCGTCGTCCTCCAATTCGTCGAGCGCCCCGAAGGCGGCCTCGCCCGCGCAGGAGAGTACGGCGTCCAGCGGGCCCACAGTATCGTAGAGTCGATCAATGGAGTCGGGATCGGCTAGATCGACTTGAACTTCGCCGCTCGTGTGCCCCGCGACGGTTACGTCGTACTGTTCCGAAAGATCATCGACCACAGCACTGCCGATCGTTCCAGTGCCGCCGACAACAAGTACGTCCATAATGTGCAGAACTTGGTTGGTGAAAAACGAATTATAGCGGAGATGGCAACAATTCTGATCATCGACGGACACGAAGGCCGGGATACTCTCGTCCCGTCACGGGGACAGGGAAGCGGTACAGGTCAGGACGGGCCGTAATGGAGAGGGGCTCATACGAGGATTCGCCAAAGGCCATGTTGGTAGAGGCTTTCGGGACTGAGATGCGATCGAGCAGTGTGCCGCTGGAGGCGTACACCCACGCGCCTCAGGGCCCGTCGTGTAGAGGTTGCCCTTCGTG
>CAYRPX010000136.1:0-1925 GCA_964426195.1 uncultured Salinivenus sp. | reverse complement strand
TCCCGATCCGCGCTAGGTATGCCGCGACGGACATCTCCGATCGATGCGGGTCATCGGCGTCGAGAGAGCGGTCATTCAAGTCAGCGGCTTCGGGACTCATCGCTCGGGGCTCCAGTTTGCAGGGAGAAGGAGACGGACTGGAAGGAAACGGCCTCAGGAGGAATGTTATCGTTTCTTCATGGTCACGCTCAGGCCGGCCGCGTCCATAAACAGGAAGACGCTTTCCAACTCGGGCGACTGCGTGATGGCCTCGACGTAGCGCGGATCGGGCTTCGGGCGGTTCATGTTGTGCGCGATGACGAGCCCACCCGGACGGACAAGCGGGAGCAGCGTTTTGAGGTAGTCGGGGTACCCCGATTTGTCGGCGTCGAGGAAGAGAATGTCGATGGGCTCCTCGTAGCGCTGGGCGGTCTCGTGGGCGTTCCCCTCAATCAAGGTAATCAGCGAGTCCACGCCCGCATTCCGGAAGTTCTCACGGGCGAGTTGGGCCCGTTCTTCGTCAATCTCATGGGTGTAGAGGTGCCCACCGGTTTTCCGGAGGGCCAGCGCAAACCAGACGGCCGACTCGCCGGTCGACGTGCCGATCTCCACGACCCGCTGCGCGTTCACCGCTTCAGTAAGAAGTCGGAGCATTCGTCCATCTCGCACGGAGACGTTGTAGTGCTGCGGCCCGGCACGCATCTCCTCCAGCGCCATCAGGATCCTCTGTTCGGCGTCGTCGCTCGGCAGGAGGGGGTTGTCGAAGGGCAAGCTTCCACTTGGCTCCGGCTGGCCAAAGGCCGCACCCTGTGCAAGGATAAAGACGAGGGGGCCGACGAGGACGAGCAGTATGCGGTTCATCATCGGTCGAGTGGGCGATCTTGTTGAGAGGCAGCGACCACTGTCACAACTCTAACTCTGCCCCCCCCTGTTGTGGACTCGTCGTGCTGATCGTGAGGGGCAAGAGAACCAACGATTCCTGTTTAATGGCCGAGAGGCTCATGACGCAACCTGTCCTGCTGGACAACACTATGCTGGTGACGTTTGCCAGTGTCGACCGGCCGGATCTGGTCCTGGAAGGGGAGGCCCGTGAGGACGCGAAAACGCGGAGGCGGAAAGAGATGACTACGCCTCCTCCTTCTCTCCCGAAATCACGAGGGTCGCCTTCTCGAACCATTCCTCGGTGAGGATCTGCTGGTCGGGGTCCTCCCGCACGGCCTGGGTAATCTCCTCGTCGGTGAGATTGTCGACCCGTTCCCAGTCGGAACTCGACTCGCCGGGCTCAAAGCGACGAACTGCCTCCTCCAATGACATTCTCACGGTATCTCCTTCGCTCATCGGATCGTGCTCGCCTTAATGCCGTGCTTCTCGTCGTTTTGGGCGGCCTTCTCCGGATTCCACTCAAAGTCCATCGGGACAGGGATTCAATTCCTGGTTCTCGGCCGAGGTTCCTCTTGGAATCAGGGTCACCCGCCGTTAAAACGCTAGCAGCTTTTCCACCCTCGGCCGCAGCCGGGCCGTCGCCGAAAAGATCTCATCCTCCAGCGGCTTGGCACTCGGCACCGGCAGGTCCTCCGCCGCCACCCGCGTGATGGGCGCATCCAGGAGCGTGAATCCGATTTCGCCCAGCTCCGCCGCCACCTCGGCCCCGAAGCCGGCGGTGCGCGTCGCCTCGTGCAGCACGAGGCACCGATTCGTTTTGTCGAGCGACTGGCGGACTGTCTCGCGGTCCCACGGCAGGAGGGTGCGCAGGTCCACCACCTCCAGTTCCGTCCCGTTGGTCTCAGCCTGGTGCGCCGCCTCGTCCAGCGCCCAGTGCACGCCCACCCCGTAGGTGACGATGGTGGCATCGGTGCCCTCTCGTGCGATCCGCGCCTCGCCGAACGGCAGGCGGTAGTCCTCGGTCGGCATGTCGCTGCGAATCGACCGGTAGAGCTTCTTGTGCT
>CAYRPX010000135.1:0-8142 GCA_964426195.1 uncultured Salinivenus sp. | reverse complement strand
CACCGACATCTTTGCTAAAAACTCGGCCCGGGACCGTGCATGGCAGGCCGCCCGGGAATTGGCCCCGATCGACGACGCCGATCGCATGCGTTGACGACGGATGACGTGGATGGAGGGCGCATCTGGAAGGGCATCGCAGAATTGGAAGATGCCGATGGCGAATTTCTTGGTCCGGGGGCGCAATTCGGACATGGGAGGACCGGAAGGTTGAGGAAGGCTGTGCGCTGGCGTAGACACAATGAGCTCTCCATTCTAACGTCACTCCAAACTCCACACTCCAAACTCCACACTCCGAACTCCACACTCGTGACCACACTCGGCGTCACCGGGGGAATTGGAAGCGGCAAGACGACCGTCTGCGGCTTTTTGGAAGAGCAGGGGGCCCGTGTCTTCTACGCCGACCTTGAGGCAAAGCGGCTCATGCGGGAGGATCCCGACGTGCGGGCCGCGATCGTCGACGCCTTCGGCGAGGCGGCCTACGACGAGGAGGGGGCGCTCGACCGCGTCTATCTGGCCGACCGGGTGTTCGGCGACGCGGAGCAGCTCGACCGCCTCAACGCCATCGTCCATCCCTACGTCTTCGAGGCGTTCGAGGCGGCGAAGAAACGCGCGACCGAGGAAGACCTCTCCCTGCTCGTTCACGAGGCGGCCCTTCTCTTCGAAGCCGGGGGGGACGCGCACGTCGACGTGACGGCCGCGGTGGTGGCCCCGGATTCGGACCGCATCGCGTGGGTCACCGAGCGCGACGACGTGACGCCCGAGCAGGTGCGGGCCCGCATGCAGCACCAACTGCCCCAGGACGCGCTCCGCGAGCGGGCCGACTACGTCATCGAGAACGACGGTTCGCTTGAGGATCTCCGACAGAAGAGCGTGGACCTCTACTGGACCGTCGTTGAAGGCACGTAGAGGGGGGCGGGCACTACTCCGTCTCCCGGAGGACCGTTCGGACCAGCGCCTGCGGGTGGGAAATTTCCTCGGCGAACTTGAGCTCCGTGCGGATCCGTCGCGTGTCGAGGGCCGCGGCGACCCGCGGGACCAGCGCCACCGCGCTTCCGCCGGGCTTAGCACGAGCTCATTCCCGGTCGCATGCAGCCGGGACAGCGCACGGCCTACGTGGTGCTCGTCGTCGTAAGAGCCGTACACTTTTGGGGGCCGCAGGATGGTGGCCGGCACGTCGCCCGATTGCACCTGCTCCTCCACCAGGATTTTGTCGTGGGCGTGGGCGCAGGCGAAATCCGTGTCCCCCCCATGGTACGGATGCCGGGAGGTGCGGAGCGGGGCGTCTTCCCCGAACGGAACGGCGTCGGGGCGATCCGGGGTCGTCCGGCCCCGGTGGAAGACGGTAGCGGTATAGCCGGCGTCGACGAGGCGCTGAGTGACGACCTGGCCGATGAAGCCGGTATCGCCGATGAGAAGGACGGTCATCGCTGAGAGAACGGGACAGTAGGCCGGTGTAGAGGGGGGAGCGCATCGAGCTGTTCGCTCCCGCAAGGGGCCTGATCAACGGAGGCTGGGATCGAAGCGGTTGAAACTCAGATTGTTTGCGGGCGCGGATCAGGCGTGGTCTGTGGTCTCCGCCCACGCAGTGCAGTCCCATTCAGGCAGCCGCTCCCGCCCCGTGTGGGACCGGCCTCTCCAGATAGTCGCCCAAGCGAGTTCTTCGTGGCGAGACACGGCGTCTCCCTCTGTCAAGTCGGCAGGTGGGAGTCACCGACCGGTCGGGTCGGCCCGATCGCTGGGCGCGTCCCGACCCGGCGGATTTGCTCAGTCCATCTCGGCCGCAGCAAAGAGATGCTCGTACTCGATGCACTGGATGGCGACCGTATTGAATGTCGACAACTCCAGATCGTCCGCAAGGTCGTACTCCTGGCTGCCCGACGGGGCCTTCAGTTCGTTAAGCGTCTTCGCGTCGCCATCCAGCACGTTCGTTCCACTCACGTCATCAAAGCCTTTGGGCGAAAGCACGACGTAAAGGTCCGGCCCATCGGACACGCTGAAGTTGTCTGCAAGGATGAGCCGTAAATTGTCGTCCCCGATGCGAAGAATGCGGTAGTTGCCCGAAGCGTCTTCTCCCTCTCTCCCCTCGAACGTTCCCTCCGTAACGACGGTCGTGTCTGCGTTGGGAGACGAGTCCGTCTTTGAGGGGGGTGCGCCAATCTCTCCGCACCCGGCGGTGGCAGCGGAGACGGCGACAAGGGAGAAGGTGAGCCAGCATGTGATCGAAATGATACGCATGATGGGGAAAGGATAAGTCAGTGCGAGCGGACGGGTTGGGGCTGAATGCCTCTCCGTCCATGTGGGCAACATGGCGAGAAGAATGGATTCGAGCTGTGCCTACCAGAGAGGAGATGAACCTCTCTACGCCCCTCCTCTCGGAGAGACATGGTTCGTTTGGGGGTCGTTGTGTGCTTGTTCCCAGTCGGCATTACACGGCGTCCTCGCGTTTGGGTCCCGAATCGCGCGTCTAGTCAGATCTTGGTCCGGTCGAAAAAGACGCCCAATCGAGCCATCTCAGTTACCATCGTACGTCGAGACTGCGTTGAGGGAGAACCCTCTTCCATGATCGGTGCGCGCCCGGCAGAGTTCTCGAAGGGTGGAGACGGCCAATTAATTTTCAACGTTCGATGAGAAGAAGAGGTCTCCGTCTCTGGGTCCGCACTGGGAAGGAACGAATGCACGTAGCTCAAATGCAAGACAAACGCTACGCGGGCACCGCGTGGCCGCGAAAAATCCTGATCGTCTATCTTCCGTTTGGCGACTGTCGTCGATTCCGTTTCCAAACGAGCCCGATGGTCGACGCGACACATGACAATGAACCCGTGGCGAGACCTCTTCAGGATTTTTGGGCTCCTGCTCATTGGGATGGTGGGGCACGGGGCCAGTGCTTTGGCCGCAGCTTCGGCTGAGTTTGGGGAGAGCTCGATTCGGGCGTCCACCGTCGCACACGCAGAGGCAGCCGTTCCGAGCCCGGTTCGGGAACCGGGAGGTCTCCCCTCTGTGGCAGAAATGCGCACTCTGGGAGATGCAGAGGCCGAAGAGAGATCGGGCTCCTCGGTCGTTGTTGTTCCCATTCGCCTCCTATCGTTTCCGTTTCTCCAGGGGGGCTTTAGCGGAGGAAACGGGCACGGCTTCCACTGGAGAACCCGCGCGTTTCTCTGCGTCTTTCTGTGTTGAGCCTCGTGAGGGGCCACGTCGAAGGGCAATTCTCGGGGAGACAAATGCTCCGGGAAGCAACTCCGTCGTCCTTCCGCCTGCCCTCCCTGTGGAGGGAGCAGATCCCAAGAGGCATGGCCCCCTCATTTCTTCCCCTTTCCCCGTCGGGTAGCGGGGTCCTCTTCAAAACTGTGCACAGCCATTTGTGCACGGCATGTATCGTAACGGCAAAACACGAGGCCTCTCCCATGACCCTTAATTCCCAAGACTCCCCCACGGACGCAAGCGACGAAGACCGCACAACCCATCTGGCCTTCTATTTCTTCGTCGGCACGCTGGGGTTCGCGCTCCTGGCAGCCCTCTGGATGTTGCTCCAGACTGTGTTTCTGTAGGACGACCGGCGCCGCAGGTCCTGTAGGCGGTCGGGGGGGCCCCGTCCTCCGAAGGTCCTCTTCCGTTTCGACGGCACGACGACAGAAAACCAAGATTCTTCCCGTTCTCGGGGGGGCGACCTGACCCGTTTTGCGTGTGGCAGCATGCAGTACGGCGAAATCTGGAGCAGAATCGGCGTGCTCGGACTCCTGCTCGTCCCCGCGCTGCTTCAGCGTCTATGAGATGCGGCAGTTCGGGAGCGGAGCGGTGCGCTCTAGCCGGGTCTCTCTGCGCCGGTGCAGGGGCGGCGGAGTCGGCAGCAGCCTGGGGGTTCGGGAAAACCCTCCGGGCATTCTTCGTAAAGAGGGGCGATGTTTTTCGTGTCCCTGCAACGTTCCTCGTGCCCCGCACCTATGCCTGCCTGCTTCGCCCTGTTCGCCTCCATCTCGGACCACTGGGGACGACGGATCGCGCTTCTCCTGCCGCTGGTCGTCCTGCCGGCCCTCGGGGGGACGACCGCCCCCGCGCAGGTCGAATCCCTCTTTCCCGACAGCATCCGGTTCGAGGCCGACGTTCCGTCCCCGGGCGAGTTCCTGGGCCGCGAGCTCGGCGCCCGCCACACCCGCCACGCCCGCATTGTGGCCTACTTCCGGATGCTGGCGCGCCGCTCCGACCGGATGACGGTGACGGAGATCGGAAAGACGAACGAGCTCCGGTCCATGATCGTCGGCGTCGCGACGGCGCCGGAGCACCACGCGCGTCTCGACTCGCTGCGGCGGCAGCACCTGCGACTCACCGACCCGACTGCCTCGGTCGAGACTGTCGGCGACCAGCCCATCGTCGTGCAGCTCGGGTACGGCGTGCACGGCGACGAGCCCTCCTCCAGCGAGGTGGCGATGCTGCAGGCGTACCACTTGGTGGCCGGGCAGGGGCCCACGGTGCAGCGGTACTTGCGGGAGGGCATCTTCTTGATCGAGCCGGTCCTCAACCCGGACGGGCGCGACCGGCACTCGCACTGGGTCAACATGCACCGGGGCGAGCCGCCGGTGGCCGATCCGCTCGACCGTGAGCACAATGAGCGATGGCCCAGCGGCCGCACCAACCACTACTGGTTCGACCTGAACCGCGACTGGTTTCCGCTCGCCCAGGTCGAGAGTCGCCACCGGATCGACTACTACCACCGCTGGCGGCCCAACGTGGTGACGGACTTCCACGAAATGGGGACCAACAGCACCTACTTCTTCGAGCCGACCGAGCCGGTCGACTCCTGGAATCAGCTCGTGCCGGATCGCGTCTACACGGAGTTGACCCGCTCCTTCACCGAGAACTGGGCGGCGGCGCTCGACACGCTCCGAACGCCGTACTTCACCAAAGAGATCTTCGACAACTCGTACCCCGGCTACGGGTCGACCTATCCGAATATGCAGGGGGGGATCGGGTTCGTCTTCGAACAGGCCAGCTCCCGCGGGCACAAGCAGCGGAGCGAGACGCGAACCGTGACCTTTCCCTACACCATTCGGAACCACCTCCGCAACTCCCTGGCCACGGTCGAGACGGCCATCGAGCAGAAGGAGACGTTTCTGGAGCACCAGCGCACGTTTTTCAACGAAGCCCTAAGCCGTGCCGAGGACTTCCCGACTGACGCCTACGTGTTTGGTCACAAGCAAGACACGTCGCGGGTCCGGGCCTTCCTCGACCTCCTCCTTCAGCACGACGTTGACGTCTATCGGCTTGGACGATCGTTCACGAGCGACGGCACGACATACGAGCCCGGCTCCGCCTACGTGGTGCCCACGCGCCAGTCGCAGTACTTGATGGTGCGGTCGATGTTCGAGAAGGTGACGAGCTTTCCCGACAGCACCTTCTACGACACCTCCGCGTGGTCGGCCGCGCTGTCGCACGGGCTGCCCCACGCGGCGGTGCAGAACCCATCGGTGCCGCGGGGCGCGCAGGTAGAGGCAGTGCCGGAGCGCCGCGGCCTCGGGCAGGTGGCGCGGCCCGCCGTGGCCTACCTGATCGACTGGGGCGACTCCCGGGCGGCCAAGGCGCTTCACGTGCTCCAAGAGCACGACCTCACAACGAAGACCGCCTACAAGCCCTTTGAAATTGCGACGCACCGCGGAGGACGGTCGTACCCGCGGGGGACCATCCATGTGCCGGTGCAGCCGCAGCCGATTGGCCCCGACAGCCTGCACCGCCTCGTGGAGCACGCCGAGCGGGAGGCCAGGGTCAACATTCAGGCCGCGCCCACCAGCCTGAGCCGGGACGGCATCGATCTGGGAAGCGGCAACTTCGAGCCGCTCGACGCCCCGAAACCGCTCATGCTGGTGGGGGACGGGAGGTCGGCCTACGAGGCCGGGGAGGTATGGCACCTGCTGGACACGCGGGTAAACCTGCCCATCACGAAGGTCGACCGGTCGGACTGGAATCGCGTAGATCTACACGACTACAACACGCTGGTGCTCGTGTCGGGACGCTACGACTTTCTGGAGGAGGGGCAGGTCGACGCTCTGCGGCGCTGGCTGGAGGCGGGCGGGACGCTCATCACGATTCGGGGCGCCACGGAGTGGGCCGTGGAGGAGGGACTGGTGAACGACTCGGCGCTCGCCGAGGCGGATCCCTCCGGCCCCCCGGCCGACACTACCGCGGGCGCGACGACGCGCTACGACTACGCCTCAGCCGAGGAGCGCATTGGCGCCCAGCGCATCGGGGGCTCGATCTACGAGGTGGACCTCGACCGCACCCATCCCCTCGCATTCGGGCTCACGCAGGACCGATTCCCGGTCTACCGCAACCACGACCTCTTCCTGCCGCCCACCGAAAACCCCTACAGTACGGTGGCCCGCTACACCGAGGATCCGCGGCTGAGCGGGTACGTGTCGGAGGAGAACCTGGAGCGCATCCGGGGCTCCGGGTCGCTGCTGGTGGACGAGGTGGGCAGCGGGCGCATCGTCTTGTTCGTCGACAATCCCAACTTCCGGGGCATGTGGTACGGCACGAACCGGCTCTTCCTCAACGCCCTCTTCTTCGGCAACACGATCGACGTGCCGGAGCCGACGGGGTACGAATAATGCGTTTTCTTCCTCGCACGTACAGCCAGCCCTTAGCCTGTCAGCCGTGTCTCGCAGTGCGGCCATTCCTCAGCGGGTTTCGGGTTGAAGGTTGGAACGGTGAAGGTTGGAACGGTGAAGGTTGGAACGGTGAAGGTTGAAGGAGGGAGGCGCGAACAGCTCTCGGGACGAATGGGGAGGATCCTCAGTCATGCTACCTTCCCATCTCTTCGCGCATTCGTCGGATTTCGCGAACCGGTCCGACAGGACTTTCCAGCACCATGAGGACATCGATGTCCGATTCTGCGTGCACGTCGTCCCGAACCTATGAACCGTACAGGACGAGCCGGTCTCCGTACAGGTCTTCCAACGCCATCCGGAGTTCAGGGAGAAGTGAACTGTGGTCAAGAGACGGCACGGTTAAATCACTCATCAGAGACAGGATCAATCACATCGAGTTCGTCGATCCAATCAAAGTCGCTCGTGTTGTGCGTCGCAAGCGAAGAATGCATTTCAAGAGCGGTTGCGGCGATGATTGCGTCAACGGTCTTCATGCTCTTTCGCCGTCGCCGTAGCTCAATGGATCTGTCGACGGTGGATTCGCTGATGGGCTGTACTGTGAGAAGATCGAACAGCCGTTTTAGCTTGGACGCTTCTGCGTCGTCGAGATCGTGGTATCCGAGTGTTTCGGTTCGACTTACCAGGGAAGCCATCACGTCGTGCTGCTTTACGAAACTGCGGACCTCAGGATAGTCCGGTTTTACGGCGTATATGATGAGGTTGCTGTCGAGCAGCATGCGTCTTAGAACTTATCTCGGCTTAAAAGGGTAGAAGAAAAACAGACCACCCAAATATCTAGTCCCTTATGTCTGAGTCGTACCGCGCCATTCTGGTTGACGGACATCTTCGGTGGCTCGATGAGGTGCCGGATGCGATCCGGCATGGGACGGATGAGCTACGGGTTCGCGTAACGGTTGAGGAAGCCGGGGGGCGGGACAAGGATGATCTCGAGACTCTCCTTGATGAGCTTGCGGAGGCCGATCCATATAGCAACATTGACGATCCGGTAGAGTGGCAGAGAGAACTGCGACGTGAGCGGGGCCTGGAATGATCGGAGTCCGACACTCGAAATTCGAGACTCGGGACTGATCATCCGACTCGCGCGAAGCCGAGGCCGTGCTCGGCGTAGGAGTTCTCGTAGCGGCGGCGGAGCCGTTCGTGCTCATCGGCCCGGAGGTGAGGGTCCTTCTCGACGAGCGCAAACGCGGCCTCGCGGGCATCTTCGAGAATTTCGGTATCCTCCGTGATGTCGGCGATCTTGAGATCCGGCATGCCGCTCTGGCGCGTGCCGAAAAAGTCGCCGGCGCCGCGGATCTGGAGGTCTGTCTCGCTAATCTCGAAGCCGTCGTTCGTGCGCACCATGGCCTGTAGGCGCTGCTTGGCCTCCTGGCTCCGCTCGTAGCTCGCCATGAGGATGCAGTAGCTCTGCTGCTCGCTCCGCCCCACCCGACCCCGGAGCTGGTGCAGCTGGCTGAGGCCGAAGCGCTCGGCGTGCTCGATCATCATC
>CAYRPX010000134.1:0-8194 GCA_964426195.1 uncultured Salinivenus sp. | reverse complement strand
CGGACTCTCGATGGCGCCGGCCACGTCGCCCGTCACGTAAATGACGCGCTGCTGATTTTTCCGATCAATGTGCTTGTCGCGCGTCGTTCTCTCGAGGGTAACGAGGTCGCCCACCGGAATCGTGGCGCCGGAGGGGGCCTGCACCGGCACATTCTGCAGGTCGGCCAGGCTCGATCGGCGCTTTTGTCCGAGACGTAGCTGTATGCCCACCGGGGTCCGCTCGTCGGGGCGGTGCAGGGTCGTCACGTCTTGGCCGTCGAGCGCCATGCGCATGGTTTGCGTGACCCGGGCGGTCGGGACCCCGGCCCGCATCGCCTTCTCCTTGTTGACTGTGAACGCGTACTTCGTCTGGTCGGCCTCCACCCGCCAATCCACGTCGACGACCCCCTCGGTGGCCTCGAAAGCCTGCTTCACGCTGTCCGCCAGGGCGCGCTGCGTCTCCACGCCCGGGCCGTAGACCTCGGCCACGAGCGTGGCGCGAACCGGGGGGCCGGGCGGCACCTCGGCAATCTTGACGTTGGCATTGTGCTTCTCGCCAATCTCCTGAAGCGGCCCGCGCAGGTCCTTCGCGATGGCGTGGCTCTGCCGCTCGCGGTGATGGGCAGCGCGCAGGTTGACCTGCAGGTCGCCCTGGTGCGGCGCTGAGCGGAGGTCGTAGTGACGAACGAGCCCATTCAGGTTGACCGGTGCGGCGTCTCCGGCGTAGGCCTGCACGTCGGTCACCACCGGACGGTCGGTCAGATCGGCCGCCATCTCGCGCAGCACGGCGTTGGTCCGCTCCAGGGGCGTCCCCTCCGGCATGTCGACCACGACCTGAAACTCGTCCTTGTCGTCGAACGGCAGCATCTTGACCGTCACGGCCCGGAAGTAAAAGAGCGACACGGAGCCGAGAAGAAGGACCGTGGTACCCCCGATGAAGGCCCAGCGCTTCCAGGCGCTGTCGAGCAGGGGCTCGATGGTGGCGGCATACGCGCGATAGGTGAGCGTATCTTCGAGGCTGTACTCCGCATTCTCTTCTCCTTCAGCGTTCTCTTCGTTGTCCTCGTGCGTCGGAATCAACCGGAAGGCCAGATAGGGGGTGATGACGAGTGCCACGAGAAGGGAGAACCCCATGGCCACCGAAGCCCCGATCGGCATGGGACTCATGTACGGGCCCATGAGGCCCGAGACGAACGCCATCGGCAAAACGGCGGCGATGACCGTGAGGGTGGCGAGGATGGTGGGATTGCCCACCTCGTCGACAGCCGCGAGGGCCGACTGCAGCTTCGGCAGCCGTCCCATCTTGAAGTGGCGCTCCACGTTCTCGGCCACAATGATCGAGTCGTCGACGACGATCCCCGTCACGAAGATGAGCGCGAAGAGGGTAATGCGATTGAGCGTGTACCCGAAGAAGTAGTACACGAAGAGGGTAAGCGCGAAGCTGATGGGGACCGACAGGAAAACGACGAGTCCTCCGCGCCAGCCCATGGCCAGACTGACCACCAACGTGACGGCGAGGATGGCAGCGAGGAGGTGAAGCAACAGTTCGTTTGTCTTCTCCGAGGCCGTCGCCCCGTAGTTGCGGGTCGTACTGACGGTCACGTCACCGGGAACAAGCGTCTGCTCGAGCGTCTCCAGCTTGTCGAGCGAGCGCTCGGCAATGGTCATGGCGTCGCGGCCGCTGCGCTTGGCCACGGCCACGGTCACGGCCGACCGCATGCCGCCCTCGACCAGACTGTCCGGTCGGGACGTGCCGGCCCCGTAGCCAAAGGACACGTACCGGTCGGGCTCGGCGGGCCCGTCCGTCACCTCGGCCACCTGCTTCAGATACACGGGGCTCTGCTGATGCATGCCCACGACGAGATTGCGCACTTCCTCCACCGAGGTGAGGAAGCCACCGGTCTCCACGAGATAAGACGTGTCGTTTCGGTCGAACGCTCCAGCGTCGGACTGCCGGTTGGCGGCCCGAAGCTGCTTGGCGATGGACGGGGGATCGAGCTCGTGGGCCGCTACCTGATTCGGCTGAAGCGCAACGCGCACCTGCCGCGGGCGGCCCCCGTGGACCGCCACGTCGGCCACCCCGTCGGTCGTCTTCAGATCCGCGGCCATCTCTTCTCCAATCCGCCGCAGCTCGTAGTCGCTCGCTCTCTCACTGTGGAGGGCCAGCGTCAGAATGGGCACGTCGTCCACGGCCCGGCTCTTGATGAGGGGCCGGCTTGCCTCCGGGGGCATCTGATCCATGTTCTTTAGCAGCTCCTCGTACAGCTTCACGGTGCTCGCCTCCGGATTCTCCCCCACGTAGTAGCGGACCGACACCATCGCCTGCCCGGGCACGGCGGTCGAGTAGACGTACTCGACCCCCTCGATATTCGACGCCAGTCGCTCAATGGGTTCAGCGACGCGGCTCTTGACTTCCTGCGGTGTGGCCCCCGGATACCGCACAGCGATGTCCACCATCGGGACATCGATCTGGGGGTCCTCCTCTTTCGGCGTCACCCACGCGCTGTACAGCCCGATGCCGAGAAAGGCCGCCATCAGGAGCGGAGTGAGCTTGCTGTTGATGAAGCCGCGGGCGATGCGGCCCGCAATGCCGGAGGCAGTAGCCATGGAACGAATCGGACTGTGCGTGGGAAAACGAAGCTGAAAGGGGAAGCGTCGCTATTCGGGACGGACGGGCTGTCCGTCCGCAATGCGGGGCGTGGCGTCGGTCACGTAGGTTTCGCCCGAACGAAGGCCCGAGAGAACCTCGACGCGGTCGCCCCGCTGCGAGCCGGTGCGTACCCATCGCAGCAGAGCACGACCGTCGCTGACGGTGTAGAGCCCGGTTAGCTGCCCCCGCTCCACGAGCGCCTCCTCGGGCACCGTTAGCGTGGACGCCGTCCCGGTGCGGTGCTCCACCTGAGCGTACATGCCGGACTTCAGTCCCCCCTCCTCCGAGACGGCGTTCGGCAAACGTACCTGCACCTCAAACTGCCGGCTGGCGTAGTGGCCGGCCGGGTTGATCTGCGTGACGACGCCCTGCTGCACCCGGTCGCCCGCCGCGCCAATTTCGACCGTTACGCTGTCCCCCGTCGCAAACCGGTTGATGTCCTGCTCCGGCACCTGTACGACGGCCTTCAGGGCATCGAGCGTCTCAACGATGAGCAGGGGATTTCCAGGGGTGGCTAACCCGCCCGCCTCCGCCCGCTTCTTTACCACGTAGCCGTCCATCGGCGCCTCAATCGTAGCGTAGGTGAGCATGTCCTCCGTCTCCGCAAGCTTTCCTTCGAGGGCCTCCACCTGGGCCTGCGCCCGTTCGTAGGCCGTCTGCGCATCGTCGAACTCCTTTTCGGTGGCACTTTCCTTCTCCCTCAGGGCCTTCATGCGCTCGAAGTTCGTCTCGGCGTTGTCGCGGGCCGCGCGGGCCTCTCGGAGACGCGCCCGGACTTGCTCCCGCTGGGCCTCCACGTTCTGACTGCGAATCCGAGCCAGCGTCTGTCCTTTTCGCACACGATCCCCCTCTTCCACCTCCAGGGTCGTGATCGTGCCCATCATTTTGGTCGATAGCGGCACGCGGCGCAGCCCCTGGACCGTCCCCCGGTAGCGACCCACCTCCGCAGTGGTCGCGGAGGCGGCGGTGGTCGTCTCTACCGAAACCGGCGTCTGCTGGGGCTTCTCCGGCGGCGCCTCCCCGCCGCAGCCGGCAATCAGAAGGGCAAGAGCAACGAGGGGCGCAAGAATAGAACGCTTGGTCATGGCAATGATCGATAGTGAAGGAAGCACACGGAAGAGGAAACACCGGGGCCTATTGCGTCAGAGCCCGCTCCGTCAGTAGTTCGAGGCGATATAGAGTGAGGTTGTGCTGGTAGAGGGCCCGAAGGTGGGCCAGGCGCCGTTCAGCAAGGGTGGCCTCGGCCTGAAGAAGATCCGTCGTCTGAGCGACCCCTTGCTCGTAGCGGTCCGACCGAATGCGCAGGCTCTCTTCGGCCTGGTCGACGGTCCGGCGGGCCTGCCCGATGCGCTCGCGGGCCGACTGAAGATCGCGGCGGGCCGCCTTGATCTCGACCTCGTTTTCGAGTGCCTTTTGCTCCAGCGCAATTTCAGCACTCTGGAGCTCGGCCTCGGCCTGCTCGGCCTTTCCGATTTGCTGGTACCCGTCGAAGAGGCTCCACGAGAGGGAAATCCCGGCCGTCCAGCTGTGGCCGGCGGTGCCGAAGGGACTGTCGTCGTACCAGCCAGTCGTTCCTCGCGCATTGAGGGTTGGCACGAAGGCCAGCCACCGGGCGCGTTTCTTCTCGCGGGCCGCGTCGGCCCGAGCCCGTAGGGCTTGCATGTCCGATCGGTGCTGGTTGGCGGAACGTACGGAGAGAGCCCCAACCGTGGCCGGCTCGCGGACGAGCGAATCTGTGGGCTCGACCTGAACCTCCTCAGTAACCCCAAGCAGAAGGCGCAGTTGATCGGCCGCATTGCGACGCTTGGCAACGGCTTCACTGCGACGGCTCTCCAGTTCGGACACCCGAACCTCGGCGGCCAGCCGGTCGGCCCGGTTGACGATGCCCTCTTCGAACAGGGCCTGCGCCTGATCCCGGTTGGCCCGGGCTGCCGCAAGGGCGGAATCGATCACGCCCACGCGCCGTTCGGCGAGGAGCAGACCGTAGTAGCCCTTTTTGACGCGGAACTCGACGACGGCCTCCGTCCGCTCCGTTTTGTGGGTCGCAGCCCGGACAGCATTGCCGGCTGCTCGCCGCTGAAAGATCCCGTCCAGGTTCAAGATCGGCTGCTGAACCTCAATCTGCGTACCAAAGTGGTCGACCCGATCCGGAGTGTTGAGCACCCCGAATCGAAGATCCTGCTGGGTAAAGCTTTCCTGGCGGAGCTTTGAACCGAAGGCATTCACCGGATCGGTGGTCGAAAGGGCCTGCTCGGTAGCGGTAACCCGAGGAAGGAAGACGCCGAGCGACTGCCGCCTTTGAGCCTTTGCACGGCGGTAATCGGCCTCCGCAGAGCGCACCGGAAAGCTGTTTTCACGAGCGTGGCCTATCGCCTCGTCCACCGATAGCCTTAGGACGGTTGACGTGTCTTGCTCTATCCCCTGAGCCTGGGTTACAGGGAAGGTGACCCACACCAGACCGAGCATGACCAAGAAGACCGGAAAGACGCCCGGAGAATGTGATGTGAGTGATTGATCGCTCACAGTCGAGAAAGACATAGCAGCGAGCAGTGGTTCGTAAAAAAACGAATCGGCCGATCAGACGCCGGTGGAACTAACCAGCGTCCGGCATGGCGATCTGACGAGTGGCGTCAACGGTCCTGTCGATCACCTCCTGTTCCTTGATGGAAAGTGCGTCGGCCTTCAAGAACAGAACAGTTCGCTGAACCATCGCGAGAATCCATCCGGCCACGAGGGAGGACGGGGCCTCCTGGAAAACACCCTGCTGCATGCCATCATCGAGCACCTCGGCAATGAGGTGCCTCGGGGACGGAAGCGTTTCGTCAGTGTTGCCTCCCACGATGCCGGACTCGCGAGCCGAAAGGAGGTACCTGCACGACGAGGGCTTCGTCGCGTAAAAATCGAACACTCCCCGGACGACGGCTTCCAGGCGCTCCGACGGATTTGAAGCGGCATCGGCGGCTTCCGCGAGCGTTCCCTGAAGCTGATTCACGCAGCGGCGATAAAGCCACTGAGCCAAGTCAGCCTTCCCCTCGAAGTGGCGGTAGAGCGTGCCTTCGGCGGCACCGGCCCGCTCGGCAATCTCGCGGGTCGTCGTCGCCTCGATGCCCTTCTCGGCGAAAAGCTCAAGAGCCGTCTCGCATATGGCGTCTCGCTTCGTCATGGAATCGGGAGAAGGATGAAAAAAGAAGCGCCCCTTCATTGTGAGTGATTGATCACTCACCCCCCTCTAATACCTTCTGGAACTGGAAGTTCGCTGGTTCGCCGGAAGTTCATGCACCCTGCGATGTGTAGTCGAAAATTTCCTCCCGGCGTTTCGGAACTAAGGCAATGGAGAAGGAATTGAAGTGAGTGATCATTCACTCACAACGGATCGTGCGGCGTTTGCACGTCTGATTCTTCTCCACGACATCCACCTTTTGTTATGACTCAGAATATGGGCTCCATTGACCGAATTCTCCGCACCGTCGTTGCCCTCGCGATCGGGGGACTCTACATGGCTGGCACAATTGGGGGAACCACCGCAGCCATCCTCGGGGGGCTTGCCCTCATTTTCCTCCTGACGAGCTTCACAGGGACGTGTCCGCTCTATTCGCCCTTCGGCCTCTCCACTCGGGCGTCGACCGAGGGATAAACCACTGAACGAAGTGTTCTCTCTGCCGACGAGACCGACCCATCCCGGGGACGGGCCGGAGAAATGAGGAGACGGTGAGCATAGAGGCCGTGGGGGCGCGAGGATAGAGACCGGGACGTTCGGTCATCTCGCGCCCCTTCTGGAATCGGGCGAGACACAAGGGCTCTCTTCCAGGTGACACTGGGACGGGAAAACTACAGCGACGCGGTCCTCGGAGCGTGTCGCTCACCGGACTTCGAAGTAGCGGTCGTAGTGCCGTGCACAGCGGGGATTGAATGCCGTCCCACAGGTCGAGCATGCATGATCCGCCTCTACATATTGCTCAATGGTCAGCACCGTCCCGCAGTCTCCACACCGCACCGCCCGTGTGTCGAACCGATCTGGGGACCAGCGCTCGGCGTCGTGGTCAGCAACGGCCACGTGACATGCGTGACAGGGATAAAATACGCCGCAACATGCAAATCGGATGGCGATCACGTCTCGCGGGCCGTGATAGTGGACGCAACGCGTTTCGGGCCCCACTTCTACGCCGCGGAGAGGCACGTTGAATCGCTCGTCCAGATGCGACGCTTGGGGCGTCCGCCGAGCTTTCGCCTGAATGATCCGATTTGTCAGGGAGGGTGGATCGTCGGACATGGTTGTGGAATTTCGTTCGAAACGCCGCACCGAACCGAGGGGACTCGTTCCTGAACCCGCCGCAGAACTGGGATGCTGAACGGACCCGTCGCCGACACGATTCCTCCGATTCGAGCCATTTTCCCGAACTGCCTGGCACCCGTTCATCTGCGTGGCGTTTTTGGGTCGTCATGCTCTCTGAAGTCATTTCTCAGAACCAATGTCCGACCCCATCGAGGCCCTCCGCAACCACCTTGCTCCCATCGAAGACCTCAAGGCCGCCGCCGCAGTCCTCACCTGGGACCAGGAGACGTACATGCCGGACGGGGGCGCGGAGGCGCGGGCGCAGCAGCTCTCAACCCTCCAGTCCACTGTGCACGGGCGCTTCGTGGACGACGAGATCGGCGAATTGCTCGACCGGGCGGCCGACGCCGTGGACGACAGTGACCCACTCGATCCGGACGCCGCTCTCGTCCGCGTCACGCGTCGGGACTACGACCGGGCCGTGCGGGTCCCGTCCTCCCTCGTCGCGGAGCTGTCGAAGGCCAAGTCCCAGGCCCAGCAGGCGTGGAAGCACGCCCGCGCGGAGGACGACTTCTCTCAGTTTGCCCCTCACTTGGAGACGCTCGTGGACCTGTCCGTGGAGAAGGCTGAGGCCATCGGCTACGAGGACCAGCCCTACGATGCACTGCTCGAAGAATACGAGCCGGGCCGGACCACCGCCGAGGTTGCGTCGCTGTTCGACACCGTACGTGACGACCTCGTCCCCCTCGTCGACGCCATCGACGACGCCCCGCAGGTCGACGACTCTCTTCTGCGCGGCAACTACCCGCAGTCCGACCAACGGACCTTCGGGCGATCCGTGATTGCAGACTTCGGCTACGACTTCGACCGCGGGCGGCAGGACGTATCGGCCCATCCGTTTACCACCGCCTTTTCGCCGAACGACGTGCGCCTCACCACGCGCTACGACGAGGAGAACGTCGCCTCGGCCCTCTTCTCCACAATCCACGAGGCCGGACACGGCCTCTACGAGCAGGGCATTGACCCAGCGCTCGATCGCACCCCGCTCGGGGACGGGACCTCGCTCAGCATCCACGAATCGCAGGCGCGCCTCTGGGAAAACCATGTGGGGCGCAGCCGCCCGTTCTGGCGCCACTACCTGCCGCAACTCCGCGACGCCTTCCCCGACGCCCTCGGCGACGCGGCCCTGGATCCCTTCTACCGCGCCATCAACCGCGTCGAGCCGTCCCTCATCCGTGTGGAGGCCGACGAGGTGACCTACCACCTGCACGTGATGCTCCGCTTTGAGCTGG
>CAYRPX010000133.1:0-8312 GCA_964426195.1 uncultured Salinivenus sp. | reverse complement strand
GACCTCTCGCCGGGCACGCACCGCTTCCGCCTGCGCCAGGTCGACATCGATGGCACGGCGCACCTCTCCGACGTCGTGACGGTCGATCTGCAGATGCAGCAGCCAGTGCGCCTGACGGCCCCGGCCCCGAACCCGGTGCAGAACCGGGCCACCCTCTCCTTCGCCGTGAAGGAGGCGCAGGAGACGACGATCCGCCTCTACAACGTGCTCGGCCAGCGGGTGGCCACCCTCTATCGGGGCACGCCAGCGGCCGAGGAGTCGAAGACGGTAGACCTCTCCGCCTCGGACCTGTCGAGCGGCGTTTACTTCCTGCGGCTGCAGGCCGGGGGCCAGACCCGGACTCAGAAGGTCACGGTCGTGCGCTAGCCTGCACCCGGTGAGCTTCTCTCGGAGGAGGGCCGCCCGGCGTCGTGGGCCCTTTTCGTGCGGGCGGTCCTTCCTCCCTCTTCTCTCATAGCGGATCCCTTTTCGACCAAATTGGCACCCGGGCAGCGGGCCGGGCCGCTGACGGTCGTTCGCTAATCCAACGCTGAGCTCTGTCGGCTTCACGTATGCCTCCAACCAACTACCTGACATCCTCATGCGATTTCTTCCCGATGCAGCAGATTCGACCCGCTCGTCCTTGCGATCTGTAAACTCGCTTCTTTCGGCGGTCCTCCTCGTTGGCCTGGCCGGGCTCATGGCCGGGTGCGGCTCCTCCCTCGAAACCACGCTCCAGAAGGAGTGGCAGGTGGAGGCGGGCGAGAACGCGCGTACGATCAACGTGGAGCCGCAACGAGAGCAACTCCTCATTGGCAAGAACAAGAACACCACGGTGTACGACGCCGACGGAACTGTCATCTACGGCGAGGACGGCGGGGGACTGGGAAGCATGCTCAGTACGGCCGTCAGTAGGAGTGGCGGGACCATCGGCAGCATGAGCGCCAACGAGCTCGACTACCTGATCCTCTCCGACCCCGGCGTTGCCCTCATCTTCGACTATTCGGCCAGTGACGACATCATCCGTGCACTGGATCTCGAATCCCAGAGCGTGCGCTGGGAGCGGACCGACTACCGGTGGAGCCTCGAAAAATACCGGGGGGCGGGCGTGCGTGTCGCCCAACAGGTCGCGCAGGCCGCAGGCGTGACGGCCGGGCTCGCCACGGAGGCGCTAAACGAGACAATTACCCGCGAGCGATTCGTCACCGACCTCGTCGTAGAGGTCCCGAACCGCAACCAGATCTTGCTCAAGACGGTCGGGGAACTTCGCCTCGTGGACCTGGACACCGGACAGACCCAGTGGACCGTCGACGACGTTTCGGGAAGCAGCATCATCCACGCCGAGTGGCTGTCGTCCGGGGACCTGGTGGCCGTTATGGCCAATTCGAGCCTGATCGGCAAAGTGACCGGCGGGCAAGAACTTCTCCGCCTCAATCCCGAGAATGGACGCGTGAAGTGGCGGACCGATCACGATGCCAGCGGCGTCTCCCGAGCCCTCGTACAGAAGGATCGGCTGTTGCTCCAGCACGACGACAACGAAGTCGAAGTCTTCAATCTCACCGACGGCACCGAGGTTTTCGAAGCCCAGACGGGCTGGAAGGCCGATGTCGTGGGCCGCGTGGCGGTGGAATATAAAGAGGAACGGTACGAGTTCTCCCTGACGGGCGGTGCCGCCATTGACGAAGCAGCCGTGTACGTGCCCCAGGTGGCCGAGACGCAGATCGTAGGGGCCCCGCACTACAGCGTCAAGAAGTACGATCGAACCGAGGGGACGAAGGTCTGGGAGTCCGATCAGGTCAAGGAGATAAGAGGCGGACTGCAGGACCTCACCTTGGCGGACGGACGCCTCCTGGGCCGGGCCGTCCACCTCGGGGGCGGCGCCCTCGGCTCCGATCCCCGGCAGTACCTCGTGGGCTGGAATGTCGAGGACGGCACGATTGCGTGGAATCAGAAGACACCCTACGACTTCTCCGACGCGGCGCTGATCCGGATCGGGCCGTTGGGGGGCGTCCCGCCAAGTGCCTGGAACCTGGTGACGAGCGAGGGGCGGGCATACGTGGCCACCGACACGTCCGTCACGGCGTACGACATTGACGACGGCAGCAGGGCGATCTCCAGGATGCCAGCCGTCTCCGGACAGCCCGTTTGGAGTACGAAAGCCGGCAATACCCTAGTCGACCTTCGGACCGAGGGAGTCGGCTTTCACTCCCTGTCGGACCTCTCCTCGGCCGCCAAGCCCGTCACGTTCAATTCGGAGCTCATTACCTACGAGCAAGAGGGGGACTACCTGCTGACTCGCACGGAAAAGGGCCTGTACGTCGTGGATGTCGCCGAGCAGACCCTCGCCGGCACTGTCGCGCAGGAAGATGGGGGTGGGTTGGTCACAGGGAGCCTCCGCAGAGGCTTTTTCATGACCGAGAACGCACGCTCCCTCTTCGTTCTCACCCCGGACCGAATCGTGCAAAAGTACCGGCTTCCCTAACACGGACGGACCGTTGCCGACGCTCGGCCCCGTCTGATTCATACCAACAGTACCTTTGTCAAGTCATACGCGAAGCACCATGTCTACCCCCCTTCAGTCCACCCTCGCACTCGTTGTACTCGTGGGAGCCGCAGTCTTGACGTCTCCCGCCCCGGCGCAGACGCCCACCGCGACGGTAAAGAACAATGAGAACAGCGTCATCCTACAGGCCTTCGCCGAAGGCCAACTGCTTCTGCCGGGCGCAATTGAGTCCGGTCCGATTCCCGCCACCGGTGAAGGTGTCCGGATGATGTGGTGGCCCAAGGAGGCCGCCTTCCGCGCCGGGCGGGTCGGGGTCAACAAGGACGGGACCCAGTGGAACCCCTCAAATGTAGGGACTTATTCCGTGGCGTTTGGTCGAGACACGAAGGCCAGCGGCGGCCTCTCCACGGCAATGGGCAGCGGGACGACTGCCAGCGGCTTTTACAGCACCGCGATGGGCTTGAGAACAACCGCCAGCGTGCCGTCCGCCACGGCCATGGGCAAACTCACGACCGCCGCCACGGAATCGTCCCTCTCGATTGGGGTGTGCAACGACAAAAACCGCGGGAGAGATGACGACGACTTCACCACAGGTCCTCTCTTCGTGGTCGGGAAGGGGAGCGTGAAAAGCGGCTCCTGCGACAGCAATTCCGACGCGCTGGTGCTGGACCAGAGCGGCAACCTGGAGGTGGCTGGCAGCTTTGTCCTGCCCGATGGAACCACGCTGGAGGGGGGCGACGACCTGGAGGGAATACCCACGAACAGCAACGGCGCCTCCGCGCTCGACAACGATAATGGATTCCTTGCGACGGGGACCACCGGCTCCGGCTCGATCCCCACCTCCGGGGCCGGCACGCGAATGATGTGGTACCCGAACAAAGCTGCCTTTCGGGCCGGAGAGGTCGGCGTGTCCACCGCGACCGATCAGTGGAATGCCTCGAACGTCGGACTGCGCTCAGTCGCGTTTGGACAGGACACAAAAGCGAGTGGTGAGAGCGCCACGGCGCTCGGGAGTCAAACGGTTGCGAGTGATTTTGCGGCCACAGCCATGGGGCTCTTCTCGAAAGCGACAGGGAGCAGTGCCACGGCCATGGGCGCGTCGACGGAGGCAACTGGCGAGGAATCGACCGCCATGGGCTCCTTCGCAAAAGCCGTTGGCGCGCACGCCACGGCCATCGGGTTTCGCACCGCCGCGTACACAACCGAGTCCATCTCGCTCGGTCGGTGCAACAAGGCCAATAATCTCACCGCAGATGGAACCTTACTGGTCGTTGGAAACGGCCCGATCTCCAGTGGCAGCTGCGACAGTCGCTCCGACGCGCTAATCCTCGACCAGGACGGCAACCTCGAAGCGACGGGCGGCTTCGTCCTGCCCGATGGGACCACCCTGGACGGGTCCGAGGACCTGGACGGCGTGCCCACCAACAGCAACGGCGCCTCCGAGCTCGACAACGAGGATGGAGTCCTTGCGACGGGGACCTTCGGTTCCGGCTCGATCCCCACCTCCGGGGCCGGCACGCGAATGATGTGGTACCCGAACAAAGCCGCCTTTCGCGCTGGGGAGGTGACAGGCAGCGATTGGGATGACTCAAATATTGGCTCCTTCTCGGTAGCCATGGGCTTGGGCACCACAGCCAAAGGAGACGGTGATGTCGCTATTGGAGTAGGGACGCTAGCAGACGGGGGCAGTGGTACTGTCGCCAGTGGGGGGGCAGTGGCTCTAGGCAACGATACGGAAGCTACTGCTGCTGGGGCAACGGCCTTTGGCCATTTCACAACTGCCAGTGGCCTTGAGGCCACGGCGATGGGCTATAATACGACCGCCGCCACCGACAAGTCCCTCTCAATTGGCGAGTACAACAGCGCCAACACCTCCGAGGACAATAGCCTCTTCGTCGCCGGGAATGGAACCGGCTCCAGTTCCCGCTCCGACGCGCTGGTGCTCGACAAAGATGCCGGTCTCCTCGTGAACGGGGCGCTCGGGACGGGCTCCATCCCGGCAACCGGCGCCGGCACCCGGATGATGTGGTATCCGGGCAAGGCGGCCTTTCGCGCCGGGGAGGTCGGTGGTTCTCAGTGGGATAACAGCAACGTGGGTGAACACTCCGCGGCGTTTGGCGAAAACGTGACGGCGAGCGGCCAGAAGTCCTTCGCGGCTGGCCTCAACGCAAGTGCCACGAACGTCGAGACCGTTGCTCTGGGCAAGAACGTCAACGCCACGGGGACACAGGCCGTGGCCATCGGGCAGGGCGCCGACGCAGGCGGCTCAAGTGCGGTCGCACTCGGTTCCAACACCAGCAGCGGGGGAGTTGCTTCCACCGCATTGGGCCGTCACACCCAGGCCGAAACCGATGCGTCCCTCTCCGTCGGAAAATATAACAACGCCAACACTTCCGACGACAATACCCTGTTCGTCGTGGGAGACGGCTCCTCCGGAGATCCTTCCGATGCGCTAAGGCTGGACGAAAGTGGCAATTTCAGTATCGACGGCGTTGTGAATAACGACGTGGGTGGGGGACCCGCCATGCACTTCCAACGAGAGTTCGGGGCGGCCGACGATGACCCTCAGAACTACGTTGCCCTCATTGAGAATACCGTTGGAGACTTAGGCGACGGCCTTGCGATCAAGGCGGGTGAAGATGCCGCTCCCGACAGTGATGTAAACTACATCGGCTTCTTCCAAGGAGACGGGGATCCTGCCGGGAAAATTGAGGGGGATGCATTCGGAGGGGTCTTGTATGAGTCCACTGGATCGGACTACGCCGAGGAACTTCCAATTGCTGAGGGAAGCTCTAAACCAGAGGCTGCGGACCTAGTCGGCGTCCGAAGCGGCGAGGCATCTCTTGAGACCGACGGCGCCGATCGGGTGATGATTGTGTCGACCGCTCCCATCATGTTAGGGAATGGAACCCCCTCGACAGAAGCGGACGACGACCGGCGCGTAAAGGTCGCATTCATCGGCCAAGTGCCGGCCCGAGTCCGTGGAGCAGTGGAACCGGGAGACCTGGTCGTGGCCTCCGGCAAAAACGACGGCACGGCCCGGGCGGTGGCGCCGGGCAACTACCGCCGCGCCGAGCACGGCCCGATCGCCGGGCAGGCGTGGGAGTCCAAATCCTCGGCGGGAGTCGACACGGTGACCGTGGCCGTGGGGCTGGGCCGCAACGGGGCCGTGGCAAAGCGTCTCCAGGCACAGCAGGCCCAAATCTCGGCCCTGAAGCAGAAAAACAAAACGATCCGGGCCCGTCAGAAAACGCTTGAGGAGCGCCTCGCACGGCTGGAGGCCCGGTCGAGCGGGCCAGTCTTGGCGGGCCTGCCGGGCTCGGGACTCTTGCTTGGCCTACTGCTGGGCGGGCTGTTTGGGGCCGGCGTGCTCTGGCGCCGGCGGGCGTAGAAGCAGCCCGTCCCCCCTCGCCCGTTGCTTTCACAGCCGCCTGGTTCCCATGTCTTCTCGTACCGTTTTTTCCGCCGCAGCTTTGTTCGCGCTTTCCCTGGTCATCGGACCGGCCTTTGGCCAGGCCATCGAGCTTCGAAACGGAGCCACCGTTGAAGTCACTGAGGGCGGCACCGTGAACCTGGAGGGAAGCCTCCTGGACCTCGGGGCGACCGGGGCGTCGGTCTCGATTCGGGAGACCGCCCAGGGTCGCTTTGCCGGGGGCCGGCTCCGGGCCACCCGCACTTTGAATAGTCCCACCCAGGCCGATCCGGCAGGGCTCGGGGTTCAGCTCAGCGCCTCCGCGGATCTGGGGGCTACGACCATCATTCGGGGACACTCCACCCAGACCGGAAACGGCAACCAGTCGATCGAGCGCTACTACGAGATTGTCCCCTCGAAAAACAACGGCGGCCTCAGCGCCACGCTCACGTTCACGTACCACGATACGGAGCTCAATGGCCTCTCCGAGTCGAACCTGGCGGTTTTTAAGTCCGAAGACGAGGGCTCCACCTGGTTGGAAGAGGGGCAGGACGACCGAAACGTGGACGCCAACACCGTCACACTCGACGGCCTCGAGTCGTTCAGCCGATGGACGCTTGGAAGTGAAAACAGTCCGCTGCCCGTCGAGCTGGCGAGCTTCGAGGGCCGGTTGGCCGCGTCGAATGCCGTCGAACTTACCTGGACGACTGCCTCGGAGACGAACAGTGCCGGATTTGAGGTGCAGCACAGGGCTTCGGAGGGGGCGAACTGGTCCGAGCTCGGCTATGTCGAGTCGAAGGCTGAGGGCGGCACGTCGACCGAATCGAGTACCTATCGCTACCGGGCAGCAGACCTACCGGTCGGCACGCATCGGTTTCGGCTGCGCCAGGTGGACATCAACGGGACCGCTACTCTGAGCGATCCGATCACGGTCCGAATTGAGATGACAGACCCGGTGCTGCTAAGCGCACCGGCCCCGAATCCGGTTCGCGGAGTGGCAACCCTCTCCTTTGCGGTGAAGGAGACCCAGGGGACGACCCTCACGTTGTACAACGCGCTCGGCCAACGGGTGGCTACGGTGTACGAGGGCACCCCGACCCCGGGCGAATCGCAGACCCTGCAACTCGGGACGACGGAGCTCGCAAGCGGCGTGTACTTCCTGCGCTTGCGGGCCGGATCCCACGTTCGCACGCGACGGCTTACAGTGATGCGATGAGGGCGCGTCTCGGTTTCTGTTTGCCATTGCCCCCCGCTCCCGTGTCACCTCTCCCGTCCGACATTCCCCTCCGCACCGCTCCCTTCGAACTGGAGGACCGGTGGCTCCTCTGGTCCCGGGCGCAGCTCTACGCTGATCGGCTGACACTGACGGGGTGGTTTCTCTGGGGACGCTACCACCGGTCGGTCCCCCTGGACCGCATCAACGACGTCGAGGCCACCGACCGACACCTCGTGCTCTCTCTCGCAGACGGGTCGTCCCTCCGGGTGTTGATGGACGCCCCGGAGCAGTGGGCCTCGGCCATCACGACCCACCGTGATGTCCGCGAACGTTGAGGAGTCGGGGGGCTCGGGTGCGAAGGGATGCGACGGTGCCTAACCCGTGCCCCTAACAGCAGCTCTCGTGGGCTCCGCATCTTCCGGAAGCGACATCCGTATGCGACTATGATGTTCTCCGTTTTTCGTCGCGTTCTCCCCCCGGCAATCGCATCTTGACGATGGCGGTCTGCTCGTGCCGTGCTGCCGGACGAAACGACTGAAGGCCCACGTCCCCGTGCCCTTGCATCCTGGACTCGTTCCACCCCTCAGAAGCAACAGCGCCTCCGGGATGCTCGATCAGAATCTTACCATGTAATTGCCCTGCGTTCCCCCCAAAGAGGCTGCAATTGGGAGGCTTCGCACCGTTTGTCCCCCATGCTCGATCGACTCCTCGGCCGCGTTCACGACACGAAACACGGCGCTCCTGTGCTGCGCGGATACCTCTGGTGGGGCCTCTTCATCCGGGGCGTGCTGCTTGCGGCCCTCGGAACGCTGTTGCTGGTGGAGGGAAATGTGCTGGCCGAGTGGCTGTTGAAAGCGCGTGTGCCCTTCGTGTCGCAAGAGGATGTACAGGAGCTGACCACCATCTCGTACGCCGTGATTTTCCTGCTTCTGGCGGTCGGCGCCGGGGCGCGCTGGCAACTGCTCCGCCGGATCGACGCCACTGAGCACGTCTCTGTCCCGACTGACGGGCCCCCCATCGGGGAGACGCCCCCCGCCGACGGATAACCCTGAGCGTCAGTGGGACCGTCTCTACTGGATGGGGGCAGTAGCGGGAAGAGGGAGGCAGGGAAGTGTAGATGAGGGCGGGAGAAGCGTTTTCAGTCTCCCTCCTTCCACCCCCTCCGTCCCTTTCCTTAGTATCCAACGACGTAGCCATCTTTC
>CAYRPX010000132.1:0-8325 GCA_964426195.1 uncultured Salinivenus sp. | reverse complement strand
ACGCCTCGTAGAGCCGCCACGAGAGCGGGGCCTCAATGTTGCTCGTCACCTGCGCGTCGCCGACCCGTGCGCTCGGCGTTCCGCCCTGGTTGCCAAGCCCGTAGAGGTGAAGCGTGGCCCCCGGCCAGCCGACGAGCGAGTCGGCCCGGAGGGTCGCGGTCACGTCGACGTTGCCGAGGTACACGATGTCCCGGTCAAGCCCGCCCGCGGCCACGCCGACTGCCTCGCCGGTGTACGTTACGCCTGCTTCCACGGCGGGCGGCCCCGACTGGGCGTGTCCGGGGCTGGGGCCGGCGACGATGACCGAGATGGCGAGCAGTGCACAGTGGAGAACACGCATCATGGCCAATGGGAGGAGGGGACAGCGCGACAACCAATTCACTTTTTTGCCTTGGCTAAACTATTTGTTTTCCTAGACAATATAAAGGGGCGCCGTGGGAAGGGACACGGCAGACGAATTGGGCACTGCGGGACCTTCCAGATCGTAGCCGAGTCGCAGATTCGCGGCTGAGACGTGCTTTTGTATTGCTCTGCACAAGTCGATATGTTGCTATAGAATTGCCTAGCTTCTTCGGTCCGTATCGTTGTCTCCCGACAATTCAGCAACGGCCCCACGCGAGGACACCAATCCACAACGCTCTCCGCGATGATGCAGACGTTCACTCGCCTCACCGGTCTACTTTTCCTCTTGCTCGCGGGCTGTGCCGCACCGGACTCGGAGGAGTCGGCATCCGGAGACGCCGCCTCACTGCCGTTGGTGCCTGCTGACAGTGCGGGGGCCGGACTGGTCGTCATGACGAGTGCCCACTCGGTGGACTCGACGGTGGCCCGGCTGGAGCAGGCCCTGACAGCCGCCGGTCCGATTTCGATCATGGCCCGCGTCGACCACGCCGCCAACGCCGAGACGGCGAATACGTCTCTCCGCCCGACGCGCCTCCTCATCTTTGGCAACCCAACGCTGGGCACGCCGCTCATGCAGGCGAGCCCGACGACCGCGATCGACCTCCCGCAGAAGATGCTCGTGTGGGCGGACTCGACCGGCCAAGTGCGCCTCGCGTACAACGATCCGCAGTACCTGGCCGAGCGCCACGACATCACTGGGCGCGACGACGAGGTCCAGAAGGTCAGCGCGGCCCTCCGCAAACTGGCCCGCCGGGCGATCGGATCGGGGCCGTAGGCGTTCCGGCGGGCCATGCAGAGCGGGGACTTTTCTGAATCTGCGGCCTCGGCCCCGGTTCTGGTGGAGTCCTACGGATTGGAACAGATTCCGCTGGGAGGGAAAGGTGCAGCATGCCGTCCAGTCCGCGCGACAGGCGACTCTAATTCCCCTTTAATCCACTCTTCGCACCAATTTAGGGGGATGGCAATTATCATCGTGGTGTCCCGCCATGTTCTCATTGAGCCCATCTCACCATGAGCCTCCGCACGCGCCCCTTTCTCGGCGTCCTTGCCCTCGCCCTGGTCGTGCTCCTGCCGGGGACCGCCTCCGTTGTGGCCCAGTCCACGCCGCAGCAGGTCCCCGATCACAACCTCGAATCGTTTGAGCCGGTCGACTTTCCCGATCCGAACGCATACCGGAGTGCCGACGGCCGGCCCGGCCTCGGGTACTGGCAGCAGTCGGCCGACTACGAGATTGACGTCGAGCTCGACACGACCAACAACCGCGTCACCGGCACCGAGACGATCACTTACACCAACAACGGTCCGCAGGACCTGGAGCGCCTGTGGATGCAGCTGGAGCAGAACTACTTCAAGCCCGGCAGCCGCGGGGCCGCCGCCGTGCCCAGCGACGCCCGGTTCAGCGGCTTTTTCGAGGACGCGGGGTACGAACTGTCAAACCTCCGCATCCGGCGGGGCGACGAGACGACGACGCCCGATACGCTGGTGGACGGCACCCGGATGCGGGTCTCGCTCGACGAGCCCCTCGCCGCCAACGGAGGCACCCTACAGCTGTCGTTTGACTTCTCGTACACCCTCCCGAAGTACGGCGCCGACCGCCACGGGCGTCTCAAGGTTGAGGGCGGGGCGGTCTATCAGTTTGCACAGTGGTACCCCCGCATGTATGTGTACGACGACGTGCACGGCTGGAACCCGATGCCCTACCTGGGCCAGGGTGAGTATTACCTGGAATACGGGACCTTCAACGTCAACATCACCGTGCCGCGTGACATGATCGTGGCTGCCACGGGCCGCCTCCAAAATCCCGAGGAGGTGCTGACCGATACCCAGCAGGATCGGCTGGCCGAGGCGCGCAACAGCCGAGAGACCGTGATGATCATCGACAGCACGGAGGTGGGCACCGCCTCCACGCGGCCCTCTGGCAACGGCCCGCTCACCTGGCGCTATACGGCGGACCGGGTGCGCGATTTTGCGTGGGCCACCTCGCAGGCCTTTCTCTGGGATGCCGCCACGGCCGAGGCCGGCGACCGCTCGGTGCTCGCGCAGTCCTTCTACCCGATGGAGGGCATCGGCAGCACTCCAAAGAACCCCGGATGGGAGCAATCCACCGAGTTTGTGCAGCACTCCGTCGAATTCTACTCCGACTTTGTCGCGCCGTACCCCTACCCCAACGCGATCAACGTGGCCGGACGAGTGGCCGGCATGGAGTATCCGCAGATCGTGTTCTGCGACGTCAACTCGCGAGGCCGCGACCTCTTCGGCGTCACCGACCACGAGTTTGGGCACATCTGGTTTCCGATGGTCGTGGGATCCGACGAACGACGCTGGGTCTGGATGGATGAGGGAATCAACACCTTTATCAATCAGTACTCGCGGCTCGATTACTACGGGCAGGGCCGCGTGCCGCCGGAGAAGGTGATGAGCGGCTTGTCAAAATACGTCACAAAGCAAATGGACTCCCCTCTGGGCGACCAGCCGGTCATGACGTACGCCGACCGCATACGGGACGACGCTCTTGGCTACCTCGCCTACGTCAAACCCGCGTACGGCCTCATGCTGCTGCGCGAGTACGTGATGGATCCCGAGCAGTTTGACGCTGCCTTCAAGGCCTACTTCGACCGCTGGGCCTACAAGCACCCCAAGCCCGCCGACTTCTTCCGCACCATTGAGGACGTGACCGGCGAGGACCTGGACTGGTTCTGGCGCAGCTGGTTCTACGAAACGGACACGATGGATCACGCCATTGCTACCGTCGCGACGGGCGACACGACGCGGATCACCGTGGAACAGCGCGACGAACTGATGATGCCGATGACCGTCCATCTGACCTACGACGACGGCTCGACCGAACAGCGCCGCGTGCCCGCCGAGGCCTTCTACACGCAGGACGCAAACACTCTTCGGGTGACGAACGAATCGTTGCAGCGAGTGGCCCTCGATCCGAACCAGTTTCTGCCGGACGTAAACCGTGGAAACAACACGTGGACCCCTGCGGATACGACGCAGTCGTCCTCCGGACGGTAACTCGCTTCACGGAGCGAGCCATTCCGTCGCTCCTTCGAGACCGAGGCCTCCGGGGCTGTGCAGCGGGGGGACAGACCGGCCCAAACGCACAGGAAACACGGCCATGGGAGAACTGCGGCCCATGCTTCTCCGCTCCCTGGCAATCGCATCTGGGGTGTTACCGCTGCTTCCGTCTCTCCACGAGACGGGATGTTGCCTTGCCCCTGTCCCCGCCCTCTCCTGGCTCCATCCGAAAGGCGGAATCCACGAGGTGGAGGTCAGCTGTCCTTCGCTCATCCATGTGCTGACGATGCGACCTCTCTACTCGCTCTCCCGTCTCCTTGCCATTCCGGTCTGAGTTTCTATCTTACGCCCCCCATCAAGTAGCGCACAGGTCCCCTCTACATGTCGCTTTCCATTGCTCTGCTTCGCGGCCTGATCGGAATCGGGGTCTTCGTCGGCATCGCTGTGCTGTTCTCTACAAATCGCCGGGCCATCAACTGGCGACTCGTGGGCATGGGCATCGGGCTGCAGCTCGTGTTTGCCCTGCTCGTACTGAAGACGGGACCGGGCGAGATGGTGTTCGACACCCTCGCCACGTTTTTCGACACGCTCCTGTCGTTCACGTACGAGGGGTCAGAGTTCATCTTTGGCGACCTGGGCAACCCTGACGAGGGCAACAACTTTGCCTTTCAGGTGCTGCCCACCATCGTATTTTTCGCCTCGCTCATGGGCGTGCTCTACCACCTGAGGATTGTGCAGCCCCTGGTAAACGGGATGGGCTGGGTGATGCAGAAGACGCTACACATCTCGGGGGCCGAATCGCTGGCCGCCGCGGCGAACGTGTTTATCGGGCAGACCGAGGCGCCGCTGGCGGTGAAGCCGTACGTGGAGAACATGACCCGGAGCGAGATCATGACGCTCATGACGGGCGGCATGGCCACAATCGCAGGGGGAGTACTGGCCGCCTACATCGGGTTTCTGGGCGGCGACTCACCGGAGTCCCGACAGCTCTTTGCGAAGCACCTGCTGTCGGCCTCCGTCATGAGCGCGCCCGCGGCCATCGTCATGGCCAAAATTCTGGTGCCGGAGACCGGAACCCCGAAGACCAGCGGCGGCGCCGAAATCCAGGACACGGAGGAAGTCGACAACGTGATCGAGGCGGCCGCCAGCGGGGCGTCCGACGGCCTCCGGTTGGCCCTCAACGTGGGCGCCATGTTGCTCGCCTTCCTGGCCCTCATCGGGGCCATCAACGCCGGCTTCGAGTGGGTGGGCGCCCCGGTGGTCTACGGCACAGAGCTCTACAACGTGAACGAGCTGGTGGCGCAGGCGTCCGGCGGCCGCTTCGACGCGCTGTCGCTGGAGGCAGTCTTTGGGTTCCTCTTCGCCCCTCTCGCGTGGGCGATGGGAGTAGAGGCCGCCGACATTCTCCAGTTCGGGACGCTGCTCGGCGAAAAGGTGGCCGTCAATGAGTTCGTGGCCTACGCCTCGCTGCGCGACCTTCAGGGCGCAATGACCGACCGGTCAATCATCATCGGCACGTACGCCCTGTGCGGATTTGCGAACTTCTCCTCCATCGCCATCCAGATTGGCGGCATTGGCGGCATTGCACCGTCCCGCAAGAGCGAGATTGCGGCCCTCGGGCTGCGGGCCGTGCTCGGGGGCGCCCTTGCCTCCTGGACGACGGCCACGCTCGCCGGAGTCCTCGTGGCCTAATTCTCTGAGGCCTCTACCACTTTAGCCCGCCCCCCCGTGAGCCGGAGTCCTGTCGCCTCTCCGGAATGGACAAGTCCTGGCCAGAAGAGGGCCCCAATACGCCCGTCGGGGCGACTACCGCATCTGGAACGGCACGTCGAAGCGGACCCAGCTATCGACGGGGGTCCACTCGCCGTCCTTCCGAAGGTAGGCGGGCTCCCAGGTCGCCTGCGTCGTCGCCTTAAGTGCAATCCTGTCGAGCGTCGGATGCGTGCCGGACACCACCATCACGGCATCGGGGCGGGAAACAACGTTTTCGCCTTCCCCCTCGACGGTCAAGTGCGCCTGCACCGTCACGATCCCGGCGTACTCCTCGGACCGCAGGCTGTCAGGCCACACAATGTCTGGGGAAGTCTGACGCTGAGGCTCGCGGAAGTGCTCCGTGATCGCCTTGTAGGCGACCTTCTGGTTCTTATTCAAGATCTTGTCTTTGAGTTGCCCCTTCTCTCCAACGATGTCACCGCTGAGATTCACGTCCTCAAGCTGAGGCACCGCATGCTCGTTGAAGAGCGAATCGACAATCATCGGGTTGTTGCGGTAGAGCCGCACGAGACTCTGCTTGATCGCCCGGGTGAACTGCTCTCGGGAGACCGTGCCGCCCTGTTCCAGTGTCGGCGCCTCCTCGAGGACGCCCATGGTGGAAAGGCTGTCGAGGTTGAGAAAGACTGCCGATGTATCTACCTCTCCTTCCCACCAGCGCGTCTCGGAGGCCTCCCAGCCGTCCGGGGGGGCGTCGGGACTACCCCCCCCACCACATCCAACCATGAAAAAGAATCCAATGAGAAGTGTGACAGTCCAGCGTGTCGAAAACATAAGTGCAAGTCTGTGGTGGGTGAAAGGGGTGAAAACACACTACGATGTAGCCCCCCAAAGCGGAGGCGTTCCCGGCGGGCCGCACGCATCCAGGGATCGGTCCTACCGTTAACCGGACGTTCACTCAACGAGGACGGGGGTTCCGACGCGTACCTGCTTCCAGAGCCGGTCCATGGCCCGGTCCCGCACCGCCACGCATCCCTGCGTCCAGGCGGTGGCGACCCCCGTGCCATCACCGTGAATCTCGATCCAACCGCCGAGGTCCGTATTCATGGGCGGCATTCGAAACTCTTCCTGGGCCTGCTTGATCGCTTGGTACTGCGCCTGGGAGATCAATCCCGTTTCCAGTCCCCGGCGCGCGTCCTCCACCTTAGGATAGTTGAGCACGAGGGCCTTGTAAAATTCACTCTCGGGATTTTTATGGACGACGTAGAACGTTCCTTCGGGCGTGCGCCAGTGATCCGGCCGTTCTTCCCCTCCATTCCGCTTCTTATCGGCAAAGGAGTTGTAGGCCATGTCTGCCTCAAACGTGTTGACGAGCTCGGTGCCCCGGTACACGTAAACGCGTCGCTTTTCCTTCGACACCCGGATCCACACGTTGGAAAGAGCCCCGGCCGACACGTACCCGACCCGGCCTTCGTCGGTGCGAACCCGACACCACTTCTCGGTACATTCGAGGCGCGTTACGGGAGTGCGGAGCGAAAGCCGCCCCACCGGAGCATTTAAGTTCGAAAGGTTGTGGAGGGGCAACGATCGTTCAGCGACGTAGAAAAGCGACTCCTCCTCAGAGACAGCATCGCTCTGAGGGGCGGTGGGCGGGGAGACGAGAACCGTATCGGATGAGGCGGTGAGCTGGGCGAAGGCAGGCAGCAGACCGCCGACCAGTCCCAAAAGGAGAAGCAACCATCCTGTCGTGCGCATGGCAGTTCGGCTGATGGGTTCGGAAAAGAGACGCCTGCTCTCGTTTTTGTTCATTTTCCGCTGTGAACTCGTCAATGGTGAACGCGTCGATGGATGCGGACTCGGTACGCACTGCGTTTGTTCACCCTTCGTTCTGGGTCCGACAATACCGATAGGCCTCGATCGTGCCCTCGAGAACGGCCCCTTCGGTAACGTGGTCGACCTGCTTTCGAACCGCCTGAGTGGCGTTGGGGGGCGCGAACGACACGCCCACGGCGTCGAGGGCGTCGAGGTCCGAATCGGCGTCGCCGATGTAGGCGATTTCGCTCAGGGTGAGGCCGAGGTGCTCCGCGAGCCATTCCACGCCGTCCCGCTTCGTAATGCCGGGCGGGACGACATCGACCGAGATGTCCGTTGAAAAAACGTGCAGGCCTGGCGTTTCCTCGGCGACAAACTGCTCAGTCCGCGGGCGGAGTGCCTGTATTTCGTCGGGCTCCGGCGAGACGACGCCGGCCTGCGTGCGTTTGGCGTGATCGAGGGATACGCTGGTGCCCGGAATGCACTCCGTCCGGAACCAGCGCTGCACGGCATCGAGCTTCGCCTCCATCTCGTCGGTCAACCGCGGGCTCCAAGTCGTCTGGGCCGCCACCGGATCGAACCGTCCGCCCCCCGCCTCGAAGAGCACGGGAGTGGTGAGACTCAAGGCCTGTGTCATGGCCTCGACGTAGGGATAGGACCGGCCTGAGCAGATGGACAGCACCGGGACCGCCTCCTCCGTCGCCTTCGCCTGACGACGAAGCGTGGCCAGGCCCTTGAGATCGAACGGCTGGTATGGCTCAGCCAGACACCCGTCGATATCGGTGAGGAAGAGCTTGGTCACTGTTCGTTCGTGTGTAAGGTCAAAGGTTTTGAGGTTGGAAGGTTGAAGGGTAGAAGATTGAAGATTCTCAGGTCGAAAATTGTAGGTAGCGCCCCAAGGTTGGGATCCCCCTGAACCATAATTTCCTCGACCCAACCAAACCATGATCATAGTATCCCCGAACCACTTTTTGCCTGACTTGACGCCCAGACGAGTGATCCAATTTTCAATTTTAAATTTCCCAACCTTTCCACCTTCAACTTTCTAACTTTCCCACCTTCAACTTTCATCCTCATCCGCAAACGAGTCCTTCATGGCCTTCACGATCTCGTCGGAAATGCCCATGCTCGAGAAGCCGCCGTCGTGGTAGAGCGTCTGCATGGTCACCATGCGCGTGAGGTCACTCAGTAGCGTCACGGCATAGTCGGCACACTCGTCGGCGGAGGCGTTGCCGAGGGGAGCAGCTCGCTCGGCAAATTCATACATGGCGTCAAAGCCCTCGATCCCGGAGCCCGCAGTGGTCTTTGTCGGGCTCTGCGAAATGGCGTTGATGCGGATGTCGCGCTCGCCCAGGCGGTAGCCGAAGGAGCGCACGA
>CAYRPX010000131.1:0-8326 GCA_964426195.1 uncultured Salinivenus sp. | reverse complement strand
ATCGTTTCATGACCTTGAATCCAAAAGGTCCTAACCAAGATCTCCGGCTGGGGCTTTGCTTCGATCTTGCAAAACGACCTAAGCCTATACCCATCTCGCGCCAGGGCGATCTCTTCAAAGACTCCTCAGCGGCACGTGAGTGTAGGGAGTGCGAACAAATGTTCATACCCGACGAGTCGTGCCACGAGTTTTGCCCAGACTGTTTCAACAAGAAACAGCGGTGTCGAAAGCGGCCAAGCGAAAGTAACGCCGAGTGGGTCGAGCGGTTCTACGGCGCGGGACAGTAGCCTCCGCGGTCAATGGCCCGGTTCGGGTGAGAGGAAGTCTCTCTTGGGGCGTTGTCGGCTCGTTGCGTCCATGCGAATCCCAGCTGCAGCGTCGCTTTCCTGCACCACAGCCTCCGCCACCTCCTCGGCCGCGTCGCTCGGATCCTCCAGCTCAAAGAAAGCAGATTCGTATCGGTCAAAGAGAATGACCGTCCCAAAATCGAAGATGTTCTTCACAGCACCGCTGAACTTCTCGACGGAGGTGTGAACCGCCTCGAAGGACTGCCCGATCACACTCGTCTCCCCACTGCCTTTCTCACGGACGTCCCCGAAGCGAATAGTTTTGATAGGCGAAAGCACGCGCTCTTCTTTCTTCTCCTGCTCCATCTGCTTCCGAGCACGTTCCATGTCGCGGTGAATCTCTTTTAGCCGGGCGAGCTCTTCCTCGACTTGCTGGATGGCCTCGTTGATCACGTCCCGGAGCCGCCGGGCTTCCTCCAGCTCCTCATCCGTCATGGGCGTTCGGCTGCTGGCCTTGTTGTGGTATAGATACTTTGTGCCGTCGTCCGTGTGCAGCCGCCGTGTGCAGCCGCGTCTTCTTGAGACGCCCATTTTTGACGATCCCCCCGGCGCGGCCGTCTGCAGTTTCCGCAGTGTGGGCGGTGTAGTTCGACGTTGTCGTCACGGTTACATCTTGTCCGTCTACGGTAACGGTTACATCTTCTAGGTAAGGTCGGCTCTTCATTGGCTGATCTGCTCTGGTTCGTGGTTTGGTGATCTCTGTGCTTATCATGTGGCAGTCATCCTCACCCGGGCTGGGATCTTCCTCACCCAGGGCAGGATGTACCTCTACCCGGGGCAGGTTGCCCACCCAACCCGACCCGGGTGAAGCGTCAAATTGGCCGCCCAACGGCCGTAAGCGCCGCTCATCGGGGTTTGACCAGCTCGCCCCGGGGCGCGTCTTAGGCCGGATCTGTTTGTTAGTCTTTCTCCGGCCAGTCGACCTCCAGCTTCGTCGGCACGCCCAGCTCCTCGGCCTTGTCAGCGACCACCTGTTTGAGCCTCTTCACCTGGGCGTCGACCGATGCCTTCGAGCTGACCCGAATGGTGAAACCGTCTGCTTGATAAAGCCAAATCTTGAACCGCGTCCGGGCGTCCCGCTCTTTTTCTTTGATCGCCTCCTCGAAGGCAGCGCCGACGATCTCGGTCTCGTAGCTGGCGTTCACGTACGCCATGACACCTCTCCATCGGTCCTCTCGGGCCTTCGTCTTGTTCCAGGCCGAGAGTGGGATGAAGTTGCCGTTGGCGTCGTGGAGACCGCCTTTCTCATTTGTGATCTCCCGCAGCTTCTCCCGGGTCTCCAGGAGCTCGGCAACGAGGGGATGGGACAGAAGGGGCTCCAGCGGCTCGTGCGTTTCCGGATAGAAGCCCGTGGCGTCGTCGTATTCCGATGCGATCTCGTGCAGCATTCGTCCCCGCTCCATTCCGTAGACGATGCTGTAGAGCCGCTTCACGGCGTCTCGGAGGGCTTGGAGGTCAGTGAAGATGGTGGTGTCGAGCGTGGTTGCGATATCCAGCCACAGGTCTCCCTGCTCCAGTAGATCGGTGTCGTCTTCGAGATTCCCCTGGAGGCAACGGTCCAGCTCCGGCGTGGCGATCCCTTCCTGACGGACAGTGGGGACGTAGCTCGCGAGGTGAGCCTTCGATAGATCGAGCTCCCGGTCCTTGGTCGGGTCGTAGAGGCTCTTCCGCAGCTTGGTTTTGAGGTTCATCAGCTGGTTGTAACGATCCGCCCGGAGCCGGGGAGAACGGTCACAGCCCGCATAGAGGGGTTTCGGGAAGGCGCGCATCTGATAGATCTTGCGCAGCTCCAGCCGGCGACGCTCCTCATCGGGAATCTCCCGCGCCTTCTCGGCAAGCTTCTCGAACGCATCGCCGCCGAAGATACCGTAACGCCCGTTGGTGAAGATATTCGAGGGGATGTTATTCAGATACTCTTTCATCTTCAGTGTCGTCTCCGGCGGATCGACCCTCGGCTCATTCGTGTTGACTGTCCGCTCTCGCTTCTTCCGCTCCGGGCGGAGGGCGTCGCGCGTATTGGCCTTCTTGCCACTGACGAGGAACGTGCGGTCGGTCTCCGATCTAGGGCTCATGGTGAACTCAAGGTAGCTGTTCATGATTTCGTGAGGAGTAGAGTGGTTGAGGATCACCCGAGCGCGTCCCTTCTCGCCGTGCCAGCCGCTCCAGGTAAGATCGGAGTCTACCCGACTCTGGTAGAGCTCCAGGAAGATCCCGGCGTTGAGGCCGACGTCCCAGGCTCGCTGAGGTTTGTATCCAAACGCCCCACAAATCAGCTCGCAGGCAGCAGGCATCCCGGCGCAGGTCCGTTCCGTTGCGGCGTTGTCGTCGCGCTTCGTGGACGTCAGGATCAACTGGTGGATCGACATCAGTGGGGCGGAGTCCTCCAGGATCGGGCGCCACGTAATAATGTCCGCGTACGTTGACGTCGGCACCGGCTTATCCGGGACCCAACCCAGCGGCTCACGGCGGAGAAGCTCCTCCTGGCGGGCCACCGGAACGTCGGCCAACGTGCGACGATCCCGGCTCTCATAACCCAGCTCATGGCCCAGATTTCCACATTCCGTATCTCCGTCTGAGCATGCCAGATCGGGCTCGAATCTGCCGTTGTAAGCGCTGAGGCGGGAAAACGGTGGGGAGGAGAAAAGTTCGAGCTTAGGCAAAGCAATAGGATCATTGCGGGGCGCCGCGTCGGCTTCGCTGGCCGCGGGGGACCTGTCCGCCCGGTGGGCGGTGGGTCGGTGGGTGGCCTCGGGCTTGGGTGTTGACGTAGCACCGTGCTCCGAAAGTAAGAACTCTATCCGGGAGGTGTCTCCAGTTTCGAGTAGGTGTTGTACCGCGTTGGCTACCTTGCGTGGGCTCAGCTCATTGGCCATGAAGCTAGATAGACGCTCAGCTACAGGGCCGAGGATGACCTCAGTGCCATGGCTGATCCAGTCGTTGATGCCATTTCGAGTCTTGTGCTGCTCGACCGTAAGTACGGCATCGACGGAAGGAACCCTGGTCAGAGGCGGGAGCTTGGCGAGAGCAGTATTCGGGACATGGCTCTCGATAGCCTCGACCGTGCTCATCCTGGTGCCATGACGGATGCACGCGACGACGAGCTGCACGTACGTGTGGGGATCGATGCCTGATGGCGCGGCATTCCAAACGAACTCGAGCAGCTCTACTGGCCCCATCCCATCGATCTTCTCGCGCATTCGACGCCGCTCGGCGACGGAGGGGCCTGGCTCTCGGCTGCTGTGTCTAGTGTGTCTGGTTCGTAGGGTCGCTTGGTCTTCTCTCCCCCGAGGATTATCTCCTTGATGGCGCGTATCGGTAGACGCTCGGTCAGCTGCTTTCCGCTTACCATCTCGCGCTATGCTCACAGTGCATTCGTCCTAATCCTGCGTGGTGAAAAAAGCGATTGAAGTCGGGCTGGTAGCTGATGACTGCCGATCAACTATTGTAAAGGATCTCCGGCCTCGGCCTCTGAGAGGGCGCGGACTTCCGTTTGGATATCGGTGCTATTCTCCATCATGTGGGGACTCCGGATCCCTCGCCGTTTTTTTGATAGGTGGTGCTCGGTGCCGTGGACCGCAGGCCCGGGAGGCTCCCGGGCCGTACAGGAAGATCGATACTATCGGATTCGGCCTTTTGCAGCTCGATGTCGAACGAGAAATCGCCCTTGAGTGCCGTCTAGGGCGGTTGAGTTTCCGTTATGCCAGTAGCAGACCCCCCACCTGCCGAGGGTCCCTGCCCCGCCGCTCAAAACAGATGCGAATGGTCGGCTGGGCGGTTGGTGGTGCGGCGGTGGTGTGTTGTAGGTCTTGCCTAGCAATAACGGGCTTTCAAATATCTTCCCCGTCCTTTCTCCTCATCCAGAGGCGCTCTCGCGGGCATCTGGGCGGGTATACCTCTGGTAGGGGATTCCCTCCGGGATTCTTCACGAACCGTCGTGGAGGGTTGTCAGGCCCGCAGCGGCCCCATGTGCCCCGCCCTACGGCTCCCCATCTCCATCTGGAGAATCGTTTTCGCCCGCGGCGGACTTTCGGGCGTAGGCAAGCGCTTCTCCGCTCGCTGCGTCTTTTAGGGCCACAAGGCCCCACCGACGTTCGCGCTGGAAGTAGGGCCCTGCACGTAACGTCGGCGAACGTGACGTCGCTGATAGGAGGCTCTCAAAAGGCTGGTAGCGGCCTGGCATACGCTGTCGTGGTTTTGAATGTCGTTGTAGAAGCGCGCGTATCTGCCTCTGAGGGTCGTATGGCCCTGCATTCCGCCGGGGAGGAGGGAGCAAGGCTTCCCCTCCCGATCCCGGCGGCACGCTCGCAGACAGGCAGTCTCACCGGCTCACAGGCAGCTCCTTCGGGAAAACGTCGAGGTTTTCCTTGAAGTACACGGTGCAGCCGGCTTCCCGGGCTTTCCGGTAAAGATCAACCACCCAATCGAAGTCCGGCTGCTTTTCCTCGACGGCGTTGCCCATCGCCTGCTGGGCCCCGATCACGACGCAGTCAAACATCGACAGCGCATCAAACTTCGGAGCCACGTTCTCAAGGAGGGGCTCACACGAGAGCCATTTGACCTTCGCGCTCACCTCCTGGAAGTGGCGCTCGGCGAGAGCTACGCGGTGCTTCTTGTCGACGGTGGTCCCGACCCACGCGTTATCGGGGAAGTCGAACTGGCTCAGTTTCTGGGGGAATTTCGTCAGGAAGAGATAGTCAAAGCCGTCGTTTGCCTCGGCCCGATCCAGGATCGACTGGATCATCCACTCCGGGACCCACTTCCCGAAGACATCTGACATCGACCCCACGAAGACATTCTTATCGCGGGGATGATCGGTCTCTTCGGGAGGCTCCATCTCCGAGAAGGCCAGGAGGCGACCCGGGAAGAAGGTCGGCTGAAACCCCTGCTTGTACCGATTCAGCGTCTCCGCCTGGTACCGGGCGTAGCAGTAACTGCACGTATGTAAACAGCCGCTGAGGGGATTTATCGTGTAGACGGCCCAGTCGACGCTCACATTTGTCTCAGTGAAGCCAAAAGACCGGCCGTGCTCCTCGTGGTAGGCGAGGATCTCATCCATCGGCGGGCGCCCGCCGAAGTGGGAGAGGGGAATCCCCACGACGGACTGCATCTGCGGCACGCCCACCGGCACGGCCTTCCGGGCCATCTGTGGGGTAACCATCTCCGTCGGGACTGCGATCAGGATCTCCCGGTCGCTCACAGTATCCAGATCGCCGGTAATGCAGCCGGGAAGTTCCGTCTCACTCTCCTCGGGCGGCTCTCGGTGGGAGAGGCTCTCGAAGCTCTCTCGGGCCGCTACAAGCTCCTCTCGGCCCGGCTCTCCTCCGTCCATCAGGCCCGCGATCGAGTGAAGGCCGCGCGCTACCCCGTCGTTGAGGTCCTCCAGCAGCGAGGGGTGCTCCTGGCGGAGCTGATCGAGGGGGCCTTCCGTCTCCGCGTTTTCCTGCTCCTCACTCTCGGTCTCCACCCTGTCCGTATCGGTCTTCTTTTCTTCAGAAGAATCCTCACCTCTCTCGGCACTGCCGTTCTCAGACCGGCTGTCCTTCTCGGAGGAGCCACTGCCGCCAAGCGTCTTCACTAGCGGATCGAGATCATCGAGGGGGCTTTCCTCAGAGCGAGGAGTAAACATCTCAGGGCGAGCCACGCGTACCGTCGGAGGAGCCCCGTCTCCGCTGACCACCCCTTCAGCAGACGCGCTGGCGGTCAACTCCTCGACCACTGCCCGGATCTTGCTCCGCGCAAGGCTCTCGCCGTGCCGATCGACCACCTTCTTCCAGATGCAGGCCAGTAGATCTGGCTCGCCGCGGTGTTTCTGGAGGGGACGGCTCTGCGACTCATTGTCCGGAAGGGTACAATCATCTCCGAGGCGCATTTTCAAGGCATCGTATGTCTCAGCATAGCGCACCAGCTGGTGCCAACGCGACTCGCTGATCCCGAAGTGGCTTTCTGCATACTCCTCGATCGTGTCGTAGCCGCGCTCTCGGTAGAGGCCCTCCTCTCCGATCCGGCGCATCGCGCGACCAGCTTCGAGCCTCGTCTCCTGCCAGCGCTTGATTTTTTCCTCTGCCTTCAAAAGACAATCGGGGAGGTCCTCGCCTCCCGTCGACTGCGTGGTCTCGTTCTCGGACTGTACAGTGGTAAAGTCAGTCATTCTCTAAAACGGTTTTGTGTGCATATAGCGAGTGCTCTCGCGACGGGCTCGGGACACATAGAAAAGGCCCGGCCCCCACCGCGCTGCGGGCGCAATTGGGGAACCGGGCCGTCTCGGCCTCGAGGCGCGAGAAGCGTCGAATGTCAGGCCCGCAGCGCAGTCATCTCCACTCAATGGGGGGCTTTTTCGGGCGCGCTGCAGGCTGTGATGCTCAGAGACGGACAATCTCTGAGAAATAGGCCTTTTCTCTGAGATAGGTCTTTCTCTCAAGTGAAGGGTCTGCTTCACCTGCTACCGTTTTCCTGTTCCGTCTCGGTGCTCGGTCCCGGGGGAAGGGACACCTCCAACTCGTCGGCCACGTACTGCAGGAAGTCAGCCTCAATTTTCAACCGGTAGTAAAAGTCCGGTCTGAAGTTCTGGTATCCTTCGCTGCGCCCGTTGAGAAACGACGCAGCGCGGCTGACGGCAGAATCTGGTTTAAGGGGCAAACGAGTGAAGTCGTACTTCTCTTTTAACATGCCGGCCAACTCCGAATTCGAGGGCCAGTTTTTCGGGTCTTCAGGTTCCTCGATTTCGGCCATCACGGACAGGGCCATGAGGCAGTACTGTATGGCCTTTTGCTTCCCACGAACCTCCTCGGGGACGCGGTACGGTTCGGGCGGCGCTTCGTGATCTGCCCCCGTGTCAATGAGCCAAAGCTTCTGTTTTAGGAGTTGAAGACGGAGACGAATCAATTGGAGAAGATCGCCTCGCTCAAGAATTCGCTCTTTCCGCTGGCTGATGCTTCTGAGGAGTTTGTTGTGCGCTTCTCTCCAGGTTTTCTCCTGGCCGATGACCCACGGGTGAGGCACCGTTCCCTTTGAAAATGCCTTCTCCTCGAAGGCGAGCTCCTCAATGGCAATTCCTACGTTCCCTGGCCGCCCGTCGGACCGGACCCACTGGGCCTGCTCGGTCGAAATTGGGTTCTGGCGGCTTACCTCAACGAGGTCGGTTTCTTCGTCATCGGGTTTTTGCTTGAGCAGTATTCCCTTGAGGAGATTTAGGTATTCGCGTCGCTGCCGCTCATTGTCGATTTTTTGGACCTCCACCTCTTCTCTCTTCTCCAAAGAATCGGCCAGGGCCCAGAGCGCCTCGTATCCGTCTCGTTCGTAGAACCGGGAGAGCTGCTTCCACAGCGCGGCAACCATCTTCTCGCGGCGACGCTGGTAGCGGCCGCTCTCTCCTGTCGAGGATTTTTTCCATGAGCCGCTCATGATGCGCCTGCGACGGTAATCCTCACTTTGCTGTTCGGAGAGGTTCGACGTACCCTCCAGCTCTTCGGCCAGGGATTGCCAGTCAAAAAGATGCGTGGGCACTATTCCTGCGGAAAACCGCGAGAGGGCCTCGTTTTGAAGAAACTTCTCAACTGGCTCGAATCTCGACTCGTCTCTGGGACTGCGGTCGTTGCTCATAAAATCGGAATTGAAAATGCCGTGTTCTGTCGCACGGTACCTTCGAACTTCCGATCCGAAATGGTCCGCTCCTGGCTGTCTAAGATTGATCGTACCAAGCTTGACTGTACCATGGTACAGCCGCAGGAGCTCGTGCTCAGCCGAGAACATCACCGGGGCAGGGAGCCGCGTCTCCCGAAGAGACTACCGCTTATCGGACCCTGAAGGGGAGGAGCGTCCGTTCGCTCCTCCACGGCGGGCCCCCGGTGCAGGTTGAGGCGGAGGCCGGCGCTCAGGCGGCGGAGAGGTGCCTTCCCGGGGTCCACAGCCAGCCTGTCCCCAGCCGGCCTGCCGGAGCGCGCGGCCGAGAGAAGTGATCGGGGCACGGAGGCCGTAGACCT
>CAYRPX010000130.1:0-8336 GCA_964426195.1 uncultured Salinivenus sp. | reverse complement strand
CAAATCGTCGAGGAGACTCTCCCCCTCGCTCTCGCCGCCTGCCCTCCCCGGGATCGATTCCTTCTCGCGCTGGAAGGACTGGAGGAATTCCCGGACGACGGTCATGCGCCCCGCCTACGGGATGCCCTCGACACCACTCCTTCCGAGGCCCGCGCACGTCTTCGGGCCACATTCGAGACCCTTCTTTCCAAAGGGAAGTTCGGGCTCGTCGAGGAGACCCTCTCCGACGAATTTCTCCGAGAAGCACTGGACGACCTGCTGGCCAACCGCTTCTCAACGATCCCTACGTCGCTTCGGATCCGCCTGCAGTCCACCCTTCAAACAATAGAGACCACCGAGGACGACTCTGCCCACACACAGGGGTCAAGCCTCTTATCCGAACAACTACCCGCAGGGCCGACGTCCCACTCACTCCTCTCTATCCTCCTGATCGGTGTGATGGTCTTGGCAGGTGGCACAGGCCTCTGGTATTTCTTCCAGCCTTCGGCCTCGTCCTCTCCCTCCTCGTCGAGCCAAAGCCTCGTCGCCTTTTCCGCCCAATACGCCGACTCTGTCGTCCCCGACGTGAAAACGAGCCGTTCCCCCGTCGCGGAAACGTTCGTGGACTCCACTTGGAACCGCCGGGTAACCGTGCCCTCGTTCAAGGGCGCGGAGCTGCGAGGCGTGGGCCGAGTCCGCACAGACGGGGATGTAGACGTTCCGGTCTACCTGTACACGTCCGACACGGACACCATCGCCACCTTTGCGTACAGCTATGCCCTCGTCGATCAGCTCGAAGATAAAGTAACGCTGAGTACAGACCTCCGCACCGCCCTCGCAGAAGACCCCCGCCGAGCGGCCGCCGACGAGGAGAACTCAGGAGAGGGACTTCTCTGGCGCGATCGGGACGACATTTTCGTCGCCGTCTCACCCTCTCTTCCTGCTGACTCCCTCCGTACCCGGCTCCGACCGTAAGATTACGCAGTCGCCTCCACCGAGGGAATCTGAATGCGGAAGGTCGTCCCCTCCCCGGCGGTCGACGACACGAGTTCGAGGCTTCCTCCATGATAGGCCTCCACCACCCGACGGGCCAAGCTCAACCCCAGTCCCCAGCCACGTTGCTTTGTGCTATATCCGGGCCGGAAGATGTTCTTCCACTGCCGACGCTCGATCCCCTGTCCTGTGTCTCGAACTTCAATGAAAACCTGCCCCTCCTCCTTCCAGCCCGTAACCGTGATGGTGCCCTGCTCGTCCTCAATCGCGTCGAGCGCGTTTTTGAGAAGGTTTTCCAGCACCCAGGCAAAGAGCTCCTCGTTTGCCTCGGCCTCCAGGCGGCCGGGCATGTCGACCGTTAGCTCAATCGACTGCCCCTGTTGCGGAATGCGGCGGCGAAGGTAGGAGGTCGTCTGTTCCACAACCGGAACAAGGTCACAGTGATCAAGCTTTGGCTGGGACCCAATGTCCGAGAATCGATCCGCCACGCGCTGCAGACGCTCCACGTCGTTCTCAATCTCCGACAACGCACGTTGCTTCTGCTCCGCATCCAGGTCGGATGAGCGCAGCATCTCAGTCCATCCCATCAAGCTGGAGAGGGGCGTGCCAAGTTGATGTGCGGCCTCCCGCGCCATCCCCATCCACAGGCTACTCTGCTCGCTGCGGCGGATATACGAGAAGCCGAGGTAGCCCACCATGACAAACAGACCGACGAACACCAACTGTACCCACGGGAAGACGCGAAGCTCGGTGATGAGGGCTGACTCGTCGTAGAACACGTACTGCCTGAGCTGACTGCCGGCACCGGAAGACCCCGTCCCCTTGACATCATCGGGCACGTCAATTCGAATCGGAATGGGGTCGAAGGCGGATTTCATCCCGCGCAGCTTTTCCCGGAGCCGCTCCATTGCCTCACTCGAATCCTCGGCCGGCAGGGCCCAAATCGTGTCCGGTACGCCTACATTCTGCCAGGACAGAGGCCGGCGGCGGGTCGAGTCGGTAATGATGGCCGGAACCCCAAACAGATTGGGCTCCAGGATTTCGTTGAGAATGAAGTTGAATTCTCGGGTCGGCGGCATCGTCTCCGCCCAATCGATGGCATCCCGAAAGGCAGCGATTTGTTCGGCAGAGAGCGTATCCGACGTCGAATTTCCTTCTACCGACCGGAGATAGGTATCGAGTCGGCGAAACTCGTCCTGATGGGGATTGGCAGCCTGTTGGGCCTTCACGACCTGTTCTAACGCTTCGGCCCAAAGTTGAATGATAGCCTGCTCTCGCTTCTGAAGCCGATCGACGAGCCGCTGGGTGTACCAGAGCGAGGCCACGGCAATGACCACCGCGAACACAATAAGCCCGAGCTTAAGCCGAACCGACCACCGATAGGCATCCATAGCACTGCCGGGGGTTGCATGTGCGGCCTCCCTGCAAACAGTTTCCGAGGACGGACTTCACAATTGGCCGAAGGGCATCTTCCTACTTTGCCCAGCGGCCTTCAAAGCCTTTCCCTTTCATAGATGAGAACCGTCGAGAGAAAACCGGAGGAGACAATGACACCGCCGGCCAGAAGGATTTACATCGCGGCCGCAGGCGCCACGTCCGTGATGATTTGACTGCGACGAGGCCCATTCGAGACAAGGCCAATCTCAACGTCAAGGTAGTCCCCGATGAATTCAATATAGTCCCGAGCCTCCACCGGAAGAGCCCCGACGCGCCGCACGCCGGAAATGTCTGCGTCCCAGCCGGGAAGGGTCTCATAAAGGGGCTCCACCTTACTTAGGTTTTGGGGCTCGCTCGGAAAGCGCCAGGTCGTTTTGCCATCGTACCGATACTGCGTGCACACCTTTAGCGTATCCATGCCCGAAAGGATGTCGAGCTTGGTCAGAGCCAGTTCATTGAAGCCGTTGATCATGCTCGTGTAGCGGAGCGCAACCAAGTCGAGCCATCCGCAGCGACGAGGTCGCCCTGTGGTCGCCCCAAACTCGTTGCCCTTTTGGCGCAACCGTTCTCCTGCCTCATTCTTCAACTCCGTGGGAAAGGGCCCATTGCCGACCCGCGTACAGTAGGCCTTTGCAATCCCCAGGACGCGATCGATCTCGGTGGGCGATACGCCCAACCCCGTGCAGCACCCTCCCGCTGTGGGATGACTGGACGTAACGTACGGATAACTGCCAAAGTCCACGTCGAGCAGCGATCCCTGCGCCCCCTCGGCCAGTACCCGAGCTCCATCGTCGAGGGCGTTGCAAAGATACGTGGAGGTGTCGGTGACATAGTCGTCGATTTTCTGATCGAACTCGACGTACTCCTCGACGATGCGGTCTACGTCCAGCGCCTCGACGTCGTAGATGTCCTGAAGAATCGCGTTCTTCTCCTCGATGGATCGGCGCAGCTTTCGACGCAACACGTCTTCGTCGAGAAGATCGACCACGCGAATGCCCGTTCGAGCAAACTTGTCGGTATACGCCGGCCCAATGCCGCGCCCCGTCGTTCCAATTTCATCGTCGTCCGAGGCAGAGGCCCGCTCTTCTTCCTGTGCCGCCTCAATCGCCTTGTGGTACGGCATGATGAGGTGGGCATTGTGGGAAATCTTAAGTCGTCCCTCCACGTCGATTCCCAGCGACTCAATCTTTTCGATTTCCTCCAGCACCGCCTTCGGATCCAGCACGACTCCGTTTCCAATGACACAGGTTACGCCCTCATGGAAAATCCCACTGGGCACGAGGTGCAGGACAAACTCGTCCGTTTCCCCTTCCTCGTTGTCCCAGACGATCGTATGGCCGGCATTGGCCCCGCCCTGGTAGCGGGCCACTACGTCGACCTCGGGGCTGAGCAGATCGACGATCTTACCTTTGCCTTCATCCCCCCACTGGCTCCCAATGACAATAGAAACTGGCATAACACAGGTCGTCGGTTCAAAAAGAAAATGGATGACGCCGCAAAGCCGTCCGCAATCCACCGACGTCGCTCTTTCCCCCGAACGGCCATAGCTTTCTCACCGATGAGTCCAACGACGCCCGATGTGGAGGGAGCCTCCCTCAAAGATAATGGAAAGAGGTAGTGAGTTAGGCGACGCTCTGCTCGAGGCGGCGATTCAGCTCTACAATCGTAGGGGAGGCAACAAAAACGGACGAGTAGGTCCCGATAATTACGCCGATAATCAGAGCAAACGAGAAGCCCCGGAGGACTTCTCCTCCAAAGACGAAGAGAATCGAGACCACGATGAACGTCGTGACGGACGTGACCACGGTCCGGCTCAGGGTCGCATTAATCGATCGATTGACGATCTCGTCGAAGGGCTCTGTCTTGAACAGATTCACGTACTCGCGCACCCGGTCAAACACAACGACCGTGTCGTTCAACGAGTACCCGACGATGGTGAGAAAGGCAGCAATGATGGATTGATCGATCTGAACGGAAAACGGCACAACGCCGGCCAACACCGAAAAGAGACCGAGCGTAATTGTCACGTCATGCACCAGAGCCGCCACGGCACCGAGACTATACCTCCACTCGAACCGCACCATGATATACAGGAAAATGACCAGCAATGCCCCCAGCACCGCATAAATGGCGCCTCGCTTCAAATCCTCGGCGAAGCGCGGTCCCACTACGTTCGTGCTTTCGATTCCGATGTCGTGCTCCGGAAATTGTCCTTGGAGTGCATTCAGCACCCGATTCTCCATCGTCGTGATATCGTCGGACGCAGAAATCCGAATAAGGTGACCGGTTCCGCCAAACCGTTTCACTTCCGGTTCTTCTTCAAGGCTCTCCGCGAGCGCAGACCGGATGTCCACTGTCTGGATATCCGTCGTGTTGCCCACGACAAACTCCATTCCGCCTCGAAAGTCAATTCCGAGAGCGAGCCCCCTCCACAGCAGCGAGATAATGCTAATAGTGAGCAACGTCCCGGAAATGATGTACCCTATCCGGCGATTGGGGATCAGGTCGTAATCGGCGTTTTCAAAAAGACGCATAACGGTCCGTCGATCGTTGAAATCCCTGAGTGAAGACTGCCTGGCAGCTGAAGGTAGCAATTACGTGCTTAACCGTAACTCACCCGCATCCGACGCTCCTCGACCATGTAGTCGAAGAGAATACGGGTCACAATGATCGCCGTGAAGAGGGACGATAGAATTCCGGCCATGAGGGTCACGGCGAAGCCCTTGATGGGCCCGACCCCGAAGGAGAAGAGAATAACCCCGACGAAGAAGGTCGTGATGTTCGCGTCGAGAATCGCACTGAGGGAATGCTCATAGCCCGCATTGATGGCCGCTCGCAGGGTTTTGCCAGTCGCCTGCTCCTCGCGCACTCGATCATAGATCAGCACGTTCGCGTCCACTGCCATTCCAATCGTGAGCACAATGCCGGCAATGCCCGGTAGCGTAAGCGTCGCCCCAAATCCCGCCAGGATGCCAAGGATGAGGATAAGATTTAGAAGTAGGGCCACGTTGGCGACGACCCCCGCCGTGCGGTAGTACATGATCATGAAGAGCACGACGAGCAGAAAGCCCGACAAAACGGAAATAAAACCGGCCCTCGTTGACTCTTCACCGAGGCTGGGGCCAACGGTCCGTTCCGAAATAATATTCAGGTCCGTGCGAAGCCGTCCGGACTGCAGGACGGTGACAATGTCCTGCGCCTCCTGCCGCGAATCGAGTCCTGTGATCTCTGTGCGACCGCCCGAAATTCGACTCTGGATGGTGGCGTTGGAGTACACAATTCCATCGAGGACAATGGAAACCTGATTCCCCACATTGGCCGCGGTGACCCGGTCCCAGACCCGCGCCCCCTCGGAATTCATCGTGATCGAGACTTTCGGCTCGTTCGTCTGACGGTCAAACTGAACGGACGCCTGGGTCACAACTTCCCCGGCGAGCTCCGGCTCCGCCTGAACGGCCAGGAGGTGAAAGCCCTCCCGTCCGTCCTGCGTCGTCACCCTCGGATTGGCGGTCCACATCAGTTTCACGCCGGGCGGCAACATTTTCTTGACCTCCGGTTTCGAGAGAAGCTCGTTGACCCTCGCCGTATCTGACGCGAAGACCCGTCCCATGACGGGCTGGTCCTGATAGGGCATCGGCTGCATGACCGCCAGAAGCGGGTTTTGCGGGCCAGTCTCCCCTTCTCCCGGTTCCGTGAGGGCCGTGCCCTCTTCCGGGATCCCTTCTTGGCCGGGGGTCGTCGCAAGCTCAGTGCCTTCCCCTGCCTCAGACGTATCAGCACTCGCCTCCTGGGCACTCGCCTCCATAGTGTCCGCTGCATTGGCCTCAGCAATCCGGGCCGAGTCCTCGGCGGTCGGCTCGTAGTACTCGATAATGCGCTGGACGGACTCGTTGAGCTGCTGGGGATTGGCCATGAGATGAAAGCTGAGCTGCGAAGCACTCTCCAGTAGATCCCGAACCCGCTCGCGCTCGTTCACCCCGGGCAGCTCCACCACAATCCGTTCGTCTCCCTGCCGCTGGATGGAAGGCTCCGTCACTCCGTACTGATTTACCCGGTTCCGGACAACCTGAATGCCATTTTGAACGGCACTGTTTGCCTGCTCGTCCAAATATTGCTGCACGTCGCTGTTCGAGGACCGGCGTGTGATGTCATCCTGCTCGCTCCGGAAGTACCGGGAAAGACGACCGTCCGGATTCTCCGCTTCAAATGCTTCCACAAGGGCATCCACTACGGAGATGTTCTCCTGAGCCGCACGGCGTTCCGCCGTCTGAAGGGCCTGTCGAAAGGCCTCATCCTTGTTGGTGGCCAGCTGATCGAGCAGATTTCCGACTTCGACCTCTAGCGTCACGTGCATTCCTCCCTGAAGATCGAGGCCGAGGCTGAGGGAATTCTGATCGAGCTGATTGAGCCACTGCCTGTTTTCCTCCTGATACTCGATCCGCTCCTCGTCGTCCATGTTGCTCATCTTGTAGTTGACGTACAAGTTCTGGACCGAGGGGAAGAGATAAAACCCACACAGGCCGACGAAGAAGATCGTAAGTCCAACTTTAAAACCATTTCCCTGCATAGGACGTACATATTCAATTCAAGTAGCAGAACCGAATCGGTGGATTCGTTCGCCGGACTGCCTCGAAAATCCACGAGGGTGGCGCTGGAGGGAGGAACATCGAGCCTCGCCACGGCGAGCCCGGAGGGTATCCAAAAAGCGAAAGACAAAGGGAATATCTACGGTCCCAGCGGCCGAGAAGCGACGAGGACACGGGCAAGCCATCGTGCCTGAAGGGGTAGAACGGAGGTGCGTTCCCCTGGGGGGTCTTCGAGGATTCGAGATTGTGGGCGAATCCCCATTCCTCGAGAATGACTCTCCTCGTGGGCCTCACGTCCCCTCGACACGATCCACCGCGAGAACTGCTGGACGAGCCGGACGAGCCTCCGGAGCGACAGAACAAATAGCCCTTTGTAAGACTGGACCATAGGCGAGCAGATCATGAAGGAGACTCGTCGTACATCGGAGCATTGACGACCAACGGAAATAACGTATCAGGGGAAATTGTTTCCCTCAACTCTCTAAAGCATACCCCAGACAAATTGTCGGGGGATTCACGCCGGATGAGTCTCCATTCTGGGGCTTCGCGACGTCTACACAGGATTGCGCCCAAGATCGGCTGTGTCTGGGCTCTGTCGGTCGGTCGCAATGGGGGCCGAAAGCAATGAATCCGGAATTCCGAAGGCATCCACGAGGGCTTCCGCGTGGGGTCGCACCTCATCACACAGGTCGTTTACTTCGCCCCGAATCGCTTTGGCCTTGGTGCCCGTCACGTAGCCCGCTTCGAGAAACCAGTCCAGATCGTTTTCCAGTCGAGACAGGGCAAAAAGGGACCGGAGCGCCGTGAGTGCCTCTCGTAGATCTGGGTCCTCCACGTCCTGTATGGCCTCCGCGAACCGGTCCAGGATCACGCGCTCGGCCTCGGCCCGGGCACATTGGACGAGGTGGTCCTGCACGTCCACGAACGCGTCGAACGGCTCCATCTCTTCCTCCTCAATGCGACGCTCCAGACGCTGTCCCACGGACAGGAGCATGTGGTCGGCCCGATACTCGAAGGCCCCGCGCTGAAAGTCGAGGCCCCGGAGATGCTCCGAATCGGTTTTTCGAGTAACTACCGGATTGAGTTCGGTGACACGGGTGGCCATCTCGTCGGCCACGAAGCGTGCCATGCCCAGTAGGTTCATGTCCCGAAATTCGCGCTTAAAGTCCGAGAGCAGTCCTTTGGCCACCTGGAGCAGGAGCACGGTGTTGTCGCCCTCAAAGGTGGTGAAGATGTCGGTGTCGTTGCGGAGCCGTCCGATCCGGTTGTCGGCCCGATACCCCAGACCGCCACACGCCTCCCGGGCTTCCTGGAGCGTGTCGGTCGTGTGCCAGGTGGCGT
>CAYRPX010000129.1:0-8370 GCA_964426195.1 uncultured Salinivenus sp. | reverse complement strand
CTGCACATATATCGCACAATAGCACAAGCCGTTCTCAGAGTGACGGACCTTTTACACCCCCCGAAGAACTCTTGAAGATGAATTGGGGAAGGTCACTGTACGGAAAGAACTTGGTAGTGCATGTGCCCGTCGCGGAGGACGTGGGCCAGAACGCGCGTGCCGTCTTCTTTCTTGCGGAGCAGAGAACGAAGGCCCTTGGGGCTCGTGACGCGCTCGTCGTCGATGGTGTAGATCACATCGCCCGGCCGCAGCTGATCGCCCCAGGGCGCAGGCGGGCGGTTGCTCGCCGCCACGACCACGCCGGAGGGGAGCCGGCGATTCGAGATATGCTGGGCCACTTTGTCTGTGAGGGGCAGGCCCAGAATGCCGAGCTTCTCCACGAGATGCTCTTCCGGGTCGGCCATCTCGGCGAATCGTGTGGAGGGACTCCGTCGCTGCACCACCTGAACACGCTGTTCGAACGTCGAGTCCCCCCGCACGATGCCCAGTTCGACCACGTCTCCCACCTTAGGATACAGGTTCACATCGAGCTCGCGGCCGTTGTGCATTCGCTCGCCGTTCAGGTGGGTCGCAATGTCGCCCGGCCGCAGCCCCGCTCGCTCGGCGGGACTTCCCGGAAACACGTCCGCAAGGACGACCCGGTAGCCCTGACCGAGATTGAGTTCCCGGGCCAACTCCGGGGTAATCGTCTGGGCGTTGACCCCGATGACGCCCCGCTGCACGTGTCCGTGCGCCCGAATCTGCCGGTAGACCGCCTCCACGATGTTGCTGGGTCCGGCGAAGCCGAGTCCGGCGCTGTCGCCGGACTTCGAGACGTTGAATGTATTGATGCCCACGACCTCGCCGTCCTGATTGACCAGCGGTCCACCGCTACTTCCCGAATTGATGGGGGCGTCGGTCTGCACGTAGATCATCGGATCCCCCGAGCGCAACTGCCGCGCGGTGGCACTGACGATACCCATCGTCATGGAGTTTTCTAGCCCCCTCGGACTTCCGAAGGCAAACACCATTTGCCCCCGCTGGAGCTGGTCGGAATTGCCAAAGGAGAGTGCCGGGTAGTCCGTCCCGGAGACTTTGAGCACGGCCACGTCGGTCTCCGTGTCCACCCCGACGATCTCCGCTTTCAGAAGCGTGCCGCGGGGTCGTAAGATGGACTTCTCACCGGGGGACGGAGGGGGAGGCGATGCCCGTTGCACCCACACCTCGGTGGCTTTTGACACAACGTGAGCGTTCGTGACGATGTACCCCTTCGAACCCACGAAAAAGCCGGAGCCGCTCCCCGATACCTTGGACACCTGCGCCTTCCCGCTCGCCGAACGTTGGAGGCCCTGCACCCGCCGGACCTTCACCTGGACGACGGACCGGCGCACCTCCTGGGCCAGCGCCTGCGCCCTTTCGCTCACCCGGGCAACAGATTCAGCGGACGCCGTCTCGTCGGACGCCGATTGGCCGCGAACCGGAACTGCCAGGGACAGCGTGAGGAGCAGAGTCAGACCGAAGCGCATCAGAGGGGCCGGGGGCCATGTTGCAGTCTAATCGCCCCACTCGGTTCTCCGGGGGAACCGGACGTTACAGCTACATGCCACCGTTCACCGTGCCTCCTCCGCTTCATTCTCAAACTCGTGGGAGATTCCGTCCGTCTCCATCACCTGGAGGCGCCGGAAGTGCCGCCGCACCTCGGGCCCGGCCTCACGGTTGAGGGGGATCGTATCTACGATCATGCGGGCCTTTCGGTCGTAGGTGAGGTAGTTATAGAGCCAGTTCAGGAAGGCAATGAAACGGTTGCGGAGGCCCGGAAGCTTCGACACGTGAACGGCCGCCCAGATGAGCCAGGCGAAGACGCCTTTGAGCTGAATTCCGCCCGCAAGCTCCGCGATGCCGGCGTTGCGCCCGAGCGTCGCCATCTTGCCCAGGTCCCGATACTGAAATGGCTGCGGCTCAGCCCCTCGAAGCTGTCGTTGAATTTGCTCGGCAGCGTGCTGGCCCTGCTGGATGGCCACCGGCGCGAGCTGCGGATAGAGGGCCCCGTCCGCATCACGGGCCGCCGCCACGTCCCCAACCGCAAACACGGAGGGGTGCCCCTTTACATGGAGCGCGTCCGTGACTGGAAGGCGCCCCGCCGGGCCAAGATCCACGTCGAGCGCCGCGGCGATCGTTTCGGCGAGCGGGTGGGCTCGCACCCCGGCCGCCCACACGGTCGTTCCGGCCTCCAAAAATCCCTTGTCGGTCTCCACCCCCCGCTTGGTGACGGCCGTCACAGAGGTCTCCAGTTCCACGTTCACGCCCCGTTCTTCGAGCGACTCCCGCGCGTAGTCCCGGAGTGAGGGCGAGTAGGCCGTCATCAGTTCCGCCCCGCGATCGAGCAGATGTACCTGAGCCGTGTCCGGCCGCACCCAGTCGAAGTCGCGGCACATTGTCTCTTGAAAGAGCTCGGTCAGCATGGCAGCCGTTTCCACACCTGTCGGGCCGCCACCCACGACGACTGTATCGAGCGCGCAGGAGCCGCGGAGGGCTGTGTTGCAGTCCGCCTCCTCGAACCGCTCGAGGACGTGGTTGCGCAGGTTGAGGGCGTCGGGAATGTCTTTCAGAGGAAAAGCGTACTCGCGCACGCCCTCGATGTCCACGTAATTGGTGACGGCCCCGACGGCGAGAATCAGGTAGTCGTAGGCCATGGAGGCACCGCCTTCCGCGTAGATCCGTTTCCCCTCCGAATTGACCTCCACGACGTTGGCCCGCCGAAACTGTGCGTTGTCTTGGCCGCGTAGGAGGTCCCGCACCGGCATCGTCACGTTGCCCGAGGTGAGACCGGCTGTGGCAATCTGGTAGAGAAGCGGCTGAAACTTGTGGTAGTTGTTGCGATCCACCAGCATCACGTCGACCGGCGCCCCTTTCAGTCCCTGGGCCGCCTCAATCCCTGCGAATCCCGCCCCGAGAATGGCGACGGAGGGACGTCGATTCGACGAGCCGGATGCCGCTCCCTTCGTAGGCGGTGTCTGCTCCATGGTGATCCATTCCGTAGAGGTTCTTGAGCGATACTATCTGCAAGGCGTCTTCCTTCTCCTCTACGGAGTTTGGCGATTCGAGCAGACGTTACACCCGGTATTCCTCCGGCTCGATGCTCAGTCGGTCCATACGGGAGAGGAGCGTCGTCCGCTTCACGTCCAGGAGCTGTGCGGCCCCCTCGGGCCCGCCCACCACTCCGTCTGTTTTTTTCAGGGCCCGTTCAATGTGCCGCCGCTGCGCCTCCGCCAGCGTCTCGAACGAGCCCGCCCCCTGGGCCTCCGCATCGTCTGTGATCGACAAGTGCTCGGCCCGGATGCGGCGGTCGCGCGTGAGGATGACCGCCCGCTCGATGATGTTGGCCATCTCACGCACGTTACCGGGCCAGTCGTAGCCCTCCAGGGCCGCTCTCGCATTCGCACTGAGGCCCTCGATCTCCTTGCCCGTCCGGGAGGCGTACATCTCGCAGAAGTGCTCCGCCAGCAGCGGAATGTCCTCTTTCCGATCGCGGAGCGGAGGCAGTTCGATGGGAAAGATGTTGAGTCGGTAGTAGAGGTCTGACCGAAACTGACCCGCGTCCACCTCTGCTTCCAGGTCCCGATTCGTGGCCGCGAGGATGCGCGTGTCAACTTCGATCGTTTCGCTGCCGCCCACGCGCTCAAACTCCTGGTGCTGGAGGACACGGAGGAGCTTTGCCTGGGTCTCCATCGGAAGCTCGCCGATCTCATCGAGGAGGATCGTCCCCCCGTCTGCCAGCTCGAAGCGTCCCTCGCGCTGCTCGGTTGCGCCCGTAAAGGCGCCTTTCTCGTGCCCGAACAGTTCGCTTTCGATGAGGTCGGTGGAGAGGGCCGCGCAGTTGACCCTGACGAACACCTGATCGGCCCGGTCACTGCGGTTGTGGAGCGCCCGTGCCACCAATTCCTTGCCGGTGCCCGTCTCGCCGGTGATGAGGACGGTCGTCTCCGTCTCGGCCACCTGGTCGATGGCGTCGAACACCTCCTGCATCGGCGGCGAGACGCCGACGATCTCATCGAAGTTGTATTCGGTTTTCAGTTCCTCCTGCAGGTACGATCGTTCGGACTCCAACTGGGCCACTTCTTCCTCGGCCCGCTTCAGCTCGTCGATGTCGCGGAGAATGATCAAATACCGGTCCTCGGCTGGAAGCTGGATGGGGCAGAGCGTTGCCTCCACGGGAAACGTCTCTCCGGTGGCCCGTCGGGCCTTCAGGCCCTCCGGCGCCGACAGGTACCGGCCGTCCGTCTCGAACGAGTCCCCATCCTCAACCTGCGCTTCCCGATGCGCTTCGACGTGGCGACGGACGAGAGCCTCAAACGGATCGGAGAGGTACGAAGCCAGCGAATCGCCCTCCATGGCGTCGGCCGCACACCGAAAGATCCTCTCCGCGGCCTCATTGAACAGATGCACCTGTAGTTCGGCGTCGATGCTAATGATGGCATCGATCGCCGAGTCGATGATGCGGGTCAGGCGCTCCCGACTCTTCCGGAGGGCCCGTTCCGCACGCTTGCGCTCCTCGATCTCTTCCTTGAGGGCCGTGTTGGTGTCTCGCAGCTCGGCGGTGCGCTCCGCCACTTTCTGCTCCAGCTCGTCGTGGGCTTGACGGAGGGCTGCTTCCGCCTCGCGACGGGCTCGGCGCTCCTCTGCCTCGCGCAGGGCCCGCCGCACGGCCGGCCCCAGTCGTGAGAGCTGATCCTTGAGGACGTAATCGGTCGCCCCTTGCTTGAGCGTCTCGATGGCCCGTTCCTCCCCGATGGCCCCGGACACGAACACGACCGGCACGTGGGGCCGCTCCTCCTGGGCCACCTCCAGAGCCGCCATGCCGTCGAAGCTGGGCAGCGAATAGTCGGCCAGGATGATGTCGGGGTCGAAGGCGTCGAGGGCCTGCACGAAGGCGTCTTCGGTGGTCACCCGGCGCGCCTCAAAGTCAAAGCCCTCCCGGTCCAACTCCCGCTGGATGAGGTCGGCGTCGGTGGGCACGTCCTCGAGCATCAGAATGTGGAGGGAGTCGTCGGTCGGCATGAGGGACGATGACGTCGGCGAAGGGAGAAGAGCACCCCTTTCGGTGTGGCGGGAGCGATACGTATGGTACGTGATGCGCGAAACGTGATTCGTGATTCCTTTCCCGGTCCGTCCGCGTCCCGCATCACTCCTCATGCATCACGCTCCACGTCTCAAAGCGCTTCATTCGTCTCAAGCCAGTAGGTACCGATGCGCTGCACTGTTTTGGTGAATTGTTCGAAATCGACCGGCTTTACCACGTAGCTGTTGGCCCCGAGGGCGTAGCATTGCTCCACGTCGCTGGTCTCGCCGGACGAAGAGAGGACGACGACGGGAATGTGCTCGGTGCGCTTGTCGGACTTGAGGGCGCGCAGGACCTCGTGGCCGCTTACCTTCGGCAGTTTCAGATCCAGCAACACGAGGCCCGGCGCTTCCTCTACGCTGCGATCGGCGTAGGCGTTGCGCCCAAAGATATAATCGAGCGCCTCGGCGCCGTTTTCGAGCTGGCGCATGCGCGTGCCGAGGTCCAGGCCCCGGAGCGCACGAAGCGCAAGCTCGGCGTCGGACGGCTGGTCTTCAATCAAAAGAAGATCGACGGGCTGAATGGCGGTTGTACTATTCATCATCGTGGTACTGCGGTAACGAAAAGTAGAACGTCGCCCCCTCCCCCTCCGCACCTTCGGCCCACACACGGCCGTCGTGGCGCTGAATGATGCGTTCGACGATGGCCAATCCCACCCCGGTTCCTTCGAAATTGTCTTCGTCGTGGAGCCGCTCGAAGACGCCGAAGAGCTTGTCGGCAAACTCCATGTCAAACCCGACACCGTTGTCGCGCACGTAGAACACCGCTTCGTCTCCCTTCCCCTCGCCCCCTACTTCGATGCGGGGCGCCTCTTCCTCTCGGCTAAACTTGACGGCGTTCGCAAGTAGATTGGTCATCACATGGCGAATCATGGACGGGTCGCCCACCGCGTCGGGGAGCGTCTGGAGATCAACAGTCACGTCGTCGGTCCCCGGACGGGTCCGACACACCTCTTCGTAGGCGTCGCGGGCGATCCGTTGCATCTTCAGGAGGCCCGTCTCCATCTCCTGGCGCCCGAGGCGGGAGAGGGTGAGCAAATCGTCGATGAGGGCCCCCATCTTCTGGGTGCTCTCACAGACGACCCTCAAAAGGCGGCGGCCCTCATCGTCGAGCTGATCGGCGTGGTTTTGCTTTAGAAGCTGTGTGTAGCCGTCGATGGCGCGCAGGGGGGTGCGCAGGTCGTGCGACACCGAGTAAGCGAACGACTCCAGCTCGGCGGTTCGCTCCTGCACCCGCTTCTCAAGCTCTCCCGTCATGTCCCGTAACTCTTTTGCCAGCTCCCGCTCCCGCGTCACGAATCGCAACAGCAGCACTGTGGCGAGGCTCGCGAGCAGATTGGCGGTCGTCTCGGGATATTCCCCAAAGCCCGACAGTGCAGCCGCGGTGCCCGACTCCACAATCACGAGCAGTTCGTTTCCCTGATGGATGGCCATCAGGAGGAGCACGCCCACGAACAGCACCGGCCGCCAGTCTCCCAGGCGATACGCCGCCACGAGCGTATAGGCGGCACTCCCGAGCAGGGCCGCGAGGGGACCGATCGAAAAGACGAGAACCTCGAACATTGGAGGAGCGAACGAAACGGAATTCAGGACGCAGGATCGGCCGACCGTCGACGAAGATCCGGCGCGTCCCGGTCGTCCTCGGACTGCGGAAGCGTAAAGAAGAACGAAGCCCCCTCTCCCTCCTCACCCTCGGCCCACGCCCGCCCGTTATGACGGCGGAGGATGCGTTCGACGATGGCCAGTCCCACCCCAGTGCCCTCAAACTCTTCTTCCTCGTGGGACCGCTGGAAGACGCCAAACAGCTCGTCCGCCTGCTCCTCGTCGAAGCCGACGCCGTTGTCGCGCACGACGTAGACCACTTCTCCATCGCGCTCCTCAGCCCGCAGTTCGATCCGGGGCTGTGCTTCCTTTCGGGTAAACTTGAGGGCATTGGAGAAGAGATTGGTCAACACGTGACGGATCATCGAGCGGTCCCCAATAGCATCGGGGAGCATTCCCACTTCAAAGGCCCCGTCTGCCGTCTCCCGCGTCCGACTCAGCTCGTCGTATGCCTCCTGGGCCAAGGCCTCCATGTCGATCGGCACGCGGTTCATCTCGCGGCGGCCGAGGCGGGAGAGGGTGAGCAGATCGTCGATGAGGTCGCCCATCGTCTGCGCGCTGTCATAGACGACCTCCAGGAGGCGCTGTCCTTCCTCGTCCAGCCCATCGGCGTGCTCTTCGCGGAGAATGCGCGTGTAGCCATCGATGGCGCGGAGGGGCGTGCGCAGGTCGTGCGACACCGAGTACGTAAACGACTCCAGCTCGGCAGTCCGCTCCTGCACCCGCTCTTCGAGCCGTTCGCGCCGGCGTTGCACCTCTTCCAGCAGTTGGCTCTGCCGGAGAGCGATGGCCATGTGATCGGCCAGCTCCTGTCCAACCCGCCAGTCTTCGTCCGTGAAGGCGTCAGGCTCGGTCCTCCCCACATGCACGACCCCAACCACCTCTTCCTCCACCATCATCGGGACACAGAGGATAGACCGGAGGTCCATCGCTCGAATCCGCTCCTCTGCCTCTGGGACGGGCTCGTACGCCTCGTCGGAGATGACCTCGGTTTTCCCGGCCCGCAGATTCTCGCTGAGAAAGACATCATCGAGCGGCAGTTTCGTGGGGGCGTGTAGGACGTTGTCCTGAGCCGCCAGTACGTGGGCCGTGTCTGCGTCCCAGTCGGTGACCGTCACCGTCGCGCTCTCATACGGAAGAATTTCGCGGACGCGCTGAATGGCTTCTGCCGCAATCTCTTCCGGCGACTCCGCGGCCAGGATCGCCTGATCGATATCGCGGAGGGTCCGCAGTCGATGGGTCTGGCGGGCGAGGCGTTCATTCGCCCGTTCGAGCTTGGTGGTACGCTCCTCTACCCGTTCTTGCAGACGGGCCTGGCGGAGCGCCACGGCGAGGTGGTCGGCCAGCTCCTCGCCGGCACGCCGATCTCCCTGCTCGAACGCCTCGGGGTGGGTCCGCCCGATTTGCAGGAGGCCGATGAGGTCGTCCTCAACCACCATCGGGACGGACAGGACGGACCGAATACCGAGGTCTCGGATCTTGGCTGCGGTTCCGGACTGGGGCTCGGCTGTGAGGTCGGGAATCATCTCCGTCTCGCCGGCCCGCATGGCATCAGTCAGATAAAGTGTGTCGAGTGGAATGGTCGTGCCGCTGTCCAAAAATTCGCCCTCCTGCCGAGTGGCCAGCACGCGCGCCCGATCCTGGTCCCACTCAATCACGGACACGCTGGCC
>CAYRPX010000128.1:0-8395 GCA_964426195.1 uncultured Salinivenus sp. | reverse complement strand
TCAGGCCGAGAAAGATGACGAGGAGCACGTAAGCGGTGAGGGAATCGAAGAACGCATTGACTTCGCGCTTGCAAATCGTCCAGACGGCGTGCATGGTCGCAGACGAATGGTGGCTCAGACGAACGAGAGAAGCGGGATGAGGAGTATGAGCGAGGGCACCGAGCCTCCTTACGCGTTACGAGTCATGTGTCACGAGTCATGAGTGTCACGCGGCTTGCGATACACATTACGCTTCGGCCTGCTCCTCTTCCGGCGGGGCGGCGGACGTTTCGACCCCCGCAGGGGCGTCCGGCGTCTCCGTGAGCTCGCGGAAGACGTCCTCGAGGCTCGACTCGATGGGCGTGAGTTCAGTCAGTACCCAGCCCCGGTCGGCACAGAGCTGAAAGACGTTGGCTGCAGGGTCGGCGTCGCTCGTGGCGGACAGCTCGTAGGTCCCGTTGGTGCGCTGGACCGAGGCCACACCATCGACCTCCGAGAGCGCACCGTCCACGTCGGCGTCGCCTGGCGCGTCAAGGGACACCCGCAGCCGGGTGCTGCCCATGAACTGCTGGCGCAACTCCTCGGTGGGCCCGTCGGCCACGATTCGGCCCTGATCGATGATGAGGATGCGGTCACACGTCATCTCCACTTCCTTCAAAATGTGAGAGCTGAGCATAACCGTCTTTTTCTCGCCGATCTCCTTGATCAGTTCGCGGATCTCGACGATCTGGTTGGGGTCGAGGCCGGTCGTCGGCTCGTCGAGAATGAGGACGGGCGGGTCGTGGAGGAGGGCCTGGGCGAGCCCTACACGCTGCTGAAAGCCCTTGGAGAGTTCGCCGATCCGCTTGTGACGCTCCGGCCCCAGGCCGCAGACATCCATCATCTCTTGAATCCGGCCGACGATTTCGGCCTCGGGCACCGACTGGAGCTTTGCCGAGTGCTGGAGATAATCGATCACCGGCATGTCGGTGTAGAGCGGCGTGTTCTCGGGAAGGTACCCAATCTGCTGCCGGACGGCCTCCGGCGCCTCGTGGATGTCGTGGCCTTCAACCGTGGCGGTGCCGGCGGTCGGCTCCAAGTAGCACGTCAGGATCCGCATCGCCGTCGTTTTGCCAGCCCCATTGGGCCCGAGAAAGCCGAGCACCTCGCCGGTACCCATTTCAAAACTCACGTCGTCCACGGCGATCTGATCGCCGTACATCTTCGTCAAATTCGACGCAGTGATGCCCATGGAAGTCGGTGGGAGAGGGAGTTTGAGAAAGGGATGAGAATGAAGACAGCACTCACGAATCCACCAATTCAAAACGAGATTTGCCGAAGAATATTGTGGTATGTCTTTGGAGAAAATGTGAAGAAGTTGTTCTCTCGGATGGCGTCCTGTCTACACGACGACGGGGTATGATTCCCCGTTCGATCCCTTCGTGAAGATGAGTGTAGCGCTCCATTTTTCTGTCGGCGTCTGTACATTATAAACGTTCACCGCGGTACTTCAGAATCTGTCGCCCTATTGGGTTATGGCATTGTCCTCCCTCCCGGACTGGACCCGCGCTGTGGTCAAGGTGGGCAGCGCCCTGGTGGCCCCCGACGACCGTGGCTGCAGCACCACACACCTGCTCCCCATTGCGCGGTTCATCATTGAGAGCCGCCGCCAGGGGAAAGAGGTGATCCTGGTCTCCTCCGGCGCCGTCGCGGCGGGCCTTGCTGAACAAGGACGGAGTGGTCCCGGGACCGGCCTTTCTATCCCCGAGCGGCAGGCCCTCGCCGCCCTCGGGCAGCCCCTGTTGATGTCCCACTGGCGCCGCCTGTTCGACGTGTCCTGTGCACAGGTGCTTCTGACGTACGACGATCTGCAGCGGCGCTCCCGCTTTGTCAACGCCAAGAACACGATTGCGGAACTGCTCGACCGCGGCACGCTTCCCATCGTCAACGAAAACGACACGGTGGCCACCGAGGAGTTGAAGGTAGGCGACAACGACAATCTGGCCGCGTACGTGGCCGTGCTGGCCGAGGCTGATCTGCTGGTCATTTGCTCCGACGTAGATGGCCTCTACGACGCCGATCCCCACGAGGACCCGAGCGCTGAGCGGCTGTCAGTGGTGGAGGCTATCACCGACGAGATCTACGACATGGTGGGGCCCTCGCACCGAGCAGTGGCGACAGGAGGGATGCGGACAAAGGTGGAGGCGGCAGAGAAGGCCACCGACCGCGGCATCGACACGGTGCTCGTAAACGGGACGAAGGCCGATCATCTCGATGCACTCGGGCGGGGCGAGATGCCGGGGACGCTCTTCCGGCGCACCGAACGTCCACTGTCGGCCCGCAAGCACTGGATGCTCCATGCCCTTCCCACGGCGGGCTCTATCCGGGTGGATGCCGGGGCCGCAGAGGCGCTTCAGCACCAAGGCGCTTCGCTGCTTCCCTCCGGGATCGTCATGGTCGAGGGGAGTTTTGCGCGGGGAGATGCCGTGTCAATCGTTCGGACGAACGGGGAGGGGCAGGGTTTGACCCGTATCGCCAAAGGCATTACCCAGTACGGCGCCGAGGATCTGGATCGGATCCGAGGTCGGCAGAGTCATGCCATCGCCGATGTGCTCGACGAGGCCCCGGCCGACTATGTCATCCACCGCGACGATTTGGTCCTGACGAGGCCGTAATCGTTGGCGGTCGACACTAAGTAGACCCGAAAAAGTATGTTGAAGGCAGTCATTCTGAGCGACCGACGAGCGAAGGGAAGAGGGAGTCGAAGGGGCCCGCAGGGTCATCCTCTGGGAATCTTCCCGAGGCAAGCGGGAGCGTCGAAAAAACGGCCAATACCGGTCCTCGATAAGAGTTCTCGACTCCGCTTCGCACCCCAGGAGGACTCGTGCTGCAAGCAGCATGACCTCCGGCCCTCGCATTCGCTTCCAGCGCTCCGCTCGAAATGACAGCTTGAGCTTCCTACAAACGTAGTTTCCCGGGTCTACTTAGCTTCATTCATCCCATTGACGTCGGGGAACGGTTCGAGAATCCCTCGTCCCGATTGTTCGTCGTATCGAAAGCAGACGCCGATCCCTGCCACGATCCACAACAACCGATCCCCTGAATTCGTCGGAGCAAGCCGACCCGCTTTGGGTATAGCATGTGATTCGTCAAGAGCAACCACTTACTTCTCCACTCCCCATGCCCGAGACTGCCACCGAGTCTGTATCCGTCGAGTCCCTCGCCGCCGAGTGCAACGAGGCCGCTCGCGAGCTCAGCACCCTCTCCACCGACCGTAAGAACCGTGTGCTGCACCGCATGGCCGACGCGCTGAAGGCGGAGCAGGAGGCCATCCTGGCCGCCAACGGAGAGGACGTCAGTGCCGCCCGCGAGGAGGGCCTCTCCGAAGCGCTGATCGACCGGCTCGTTCTCAACCCCAAACGCATCGAGAAGATGTCCGACGCGCTGCGGGACGTGGCCTCTTTCGCCGACCCCGTGGGCGAGATGAGCGGCACCACCAAGCGGCCCAGCGGCATTGAGGTAGGCCAGATGCGCATTCCGCTGGGGGTGATCGGGATGATCTACGAGGCGCGCCCCAACGTGACGGCCGATGCGGCGGGACTCTGCTTTAAGGCGGGAAATGCGGTGCTGCTGCGGGGCGGTTCCAACGCGTTTCGCTCCAATCGGGCCGTGGCCGCGGCCCTGCGCGAAGGCCTGGAGGCGGAGGACGTAAATCCCGCCGCCGTGACGCTCATCCCCACCACCGACCGCGCAGCGGTGGAGGAGATGTTGACGCTCAACCAGCACATCGACCTTATTATTCCGCGCGGCGGCGAGGGGCTCATTCGCTTCGTCGACGAGACAAGCCGCATCCCCGTCATTAAGCACTACAAGGGCGTGTGCCACCTCTACGTGGACGCGGACGCCAACCTGGAGATCGCCGAGGACCTGCTCCTCGACGGCAAGGTCTCCCGCCCCAGCGTCTGCAACGCGCTGGAGACGATGCTCGTGCACGAGGACGTGGCTCGGGACTTTCTACCCCGTGCCGAAGAGCTGATGGCCGAGGCGGACGTGGAGCTTCGCGGCGACGAGCGGACCCGACAACTTCTTCCTGGCGTGACGGCAGCGAGCGAAGACGATTATGCGGCCGAGTACCTCGACCTCACACTCGCGGTGCGCGTGGTGGGCAGCGACGATGACGCTTTGGACCACATCACCGAGTACGGCTCCAACCACACCGAGGTCATCGTGACCGACACGCTTCCGACGGCCCGTCAGTTCGTGCGATCAGTCGACGCGTCGGTGGTGCTGGTGAATGCGTCCTCTCGCTTCTCGGACGGGGGCGAACTCGGGCTCGGGGCCGAGATCGGCATCTCCACGACGAAACTGCACGCCTACGGCCCGATGGGACTCGACGCCCTCACCACGCAGAAGTTTGTGGTCTACGGGGAAGGGGAGACACGCCACCCGGTTGAGAAATAGGCCCAGACTCTCCGCCTGGTTGAAGGGATCGTTTTCGTATTTTCGTACGGGGAGCGTGAATGGCGTCCGGGTTCGATCGGACCTCGTCGTTGCTCTCCACTACCCCGATTCAATCTCTCTGGCCATGTCCCTTCCGACCGAACCAATAGGAAGCATTCCACGCCCAGAAGAACTTATCGAGAGTTTCGTCGCCTACCGGAAGGGGGACCTCAGTCAAGAGGCCCTCGATCGGGTGTGCGATCGTGCGCTTCGGGCCACGATCGATGCTTTCGAGGGCACCGGATCCCCCGTCATTACCGACATTACCGACGGCGAGCAGGCCAAACCCAGCTTTTTGACCTACCCCCTGGAGGGCGCGCCCAATCTCGAACCGGGCGGCGTCGAGATTCCTTTTGAGGCGGGGCACACGCGCGAACTACCGCGGCTCACTGAAGGGCCCTTTCGCTACGAGACCTACGCGGTGGAGTATCTGGAGCGCGCCCAAGAATACGCGGGCGTGCCCGTGAAGCAGAGCGTCATCTCCGCGTCGGCGCTCAGTTTCCTTTACCCAGACGAGGGCATCGACGGATATTCCCGGAAGGCCTTCCGCAAGATCGAAGCCCGCGTGGAGGGCACGAACCTGGCAAGCGAGGTGCTTGGGACCGGCGAGTAGAGCCCCGGAGTTGCAGCCCACGTGCTATGGTTGTTGGTGCGACGGCGGGTGACAGACCGCGGACGGTGGCAACACGAGACAGTGAAGAATCGAGGGACTATTCGTCCGTCGAGGATGATTCCGAGGAGGATCGTCGCGACATCCCGGACATTTCAGCCGCAACGGTCGATTCTTCTTCGTCGGTCGTCTCTCGTTGCAGGACCGTTTCTTGCAAGTCGTCGCTGTCGGGGGCACTCGGCGTTTCGAGGGCTTCCTCCGAGACCATGCCCAACTCCCGGGCACGCCGGAACCACTGCTTGCGGGCCAGGGCCTGCATGTCTTCCACCGAGTCGGCCTCGTCTACGATCTCCAGCCCCAGAAGCGTCTCCACGACATCCTCCATCGTCACGACCCCGGCCACCCCGCCGTACTCGTCCACGACGAGCGCGATGTGTTCCAGGCGGTCGAGTAGCCGTTCCAGCAGGTCGGGCAGGGGGAGCGTCTCGTGAACCACCAGAATGTCGCGGGAGAGTTCCTCCAGGGTGACGTCAAATTCCTCCTGGGCGGCCCGCAGCAGCATCTCGTCCTTGAGTACGTAGCCGGTGATGTCGTCGGGGTCCTTGTCGTATACCGGAATGCGGGAGAAACGAAATTCGTCGTGCTTCTCCACCACCTCGCCAATGGTCGTGTCTTCCGGCAGGTCGAAGATGACCGTGCGGGGGGTCATCACGTCCTTCACCCGCAGTGAGTTGAAGCGGAAGAGATTGCGCAGGATGCGAGACTCTTTCTCCTCAAAGACGCCCTCTTCCTCGCCCAGCTCCGCCATGGCAGTAAATTCCTCCCGGCTGAAAGCGGCCTCGTCCCCACCCTGGGAGAGCAGGTGCGTGAGTCCCTGCGACAGCTTCACGAGGGGCCACATTGCGATGATCGTCGCCGTAAGGAGGCGGACGATCGCCGGAGTGAGAGTTCTCCAGTACACGGCCCCCAGCGTCTTGGGGATGATCTCGGAAAGGACCAGAATGAGGAGGGTGAGGACGCCTGCGACGACGCCCGTATAGGCTTTCCCAAAGACGGCGGCGGCCTGTGCGCCGACTCCTGCCGCGCCCACTGTGTGGGCGATCGTGTTTAGACTGAGAATGGCCGCCAGCGGACGATCGACGTTCTCCTTAAATTGGTGGAGGCGCTCGCCTACCGCACTTCCTTCGCGTTCCAGGGCCGCCACATACGAGGGCGTCACGCTCAACAGGACGGCCTCCATGATGGAGCAGAGGAAGGAGACGCCAATCGCCAGCGCAACGTAAAGGACAAGTAGGCCCATTCGGAGACGGAACTTGGGAAATCCGGTCGGCCGCCGCCGGTCCTAAGAGTCCCACCCAGCATTGGATGGGCGCACGAGACACGCGGCTCTGTTATCGCAGGACCAACAATAAATGCAGACGGCCCCATTCGGTTTCTTCGGGACGGTACAGACTCCGCAGTCGGATTTCCTGTTCCGGACCGCTACGCATCCGCCGGGTGCTCCGGCTCCGCCGGTGGGGGCTTCTCCGGGGCGGCAGGGGCACCGTCGCCCGGCACGCCGTCGTCGAGCAGGCTCTCGGTAACCACCGTGTCGCTGACGATAGATCCATCGTCTTTGCTGCCCCCGAACGCCTGGATGATTCGCAGACTGACCGAGTCGAACGCCGAGTACATCACCGGGACAATGACGAGGGTGAGAAACGTCGCGAAGGTGAGCCCCGAGATGATGGCCGTGCCCATCGGTCCCCAGAACTGTGTGTTTTCGCTTCCGAACTGAAAGTTCGGTGCGAAGTCCGCCAGTAGGCCCACAAAGTCGACATTGATACCGAACGTCAGCGGCACGAGTCCGAGGATGGTCGTCAGGGCCGTCAGCAGGACGGGGCGCAAGCGTGTGGCGCCTCCCTCAATGATGGCCTCCTGCTTGTCACGCCCACGGCCGCGCAACTGCATGATGTAGTCGACGAGCACGATGTTGTTGTTTACCACGATGCCGGCCAGGGCGATGATGCCGATGAAGGTGAAAAGGTTGAAGGGAGTACGGGTGAGGATGAGGCCCAGCAGCACGCCGATGAGACTCAGCCCCACAGCCGCCATGATGATGAACGGCGCGCTGATCGAGTTGAACTCGACGATCATAATAAGCAAAATGAGGGACGCACCGATGGCCAGGGCTGTGCCGAGAAAGCCAAAGGATTCTTGCTGCTCTTCGTTGCCCCCCGTGTACTCCATGCTGTAGCCTGGCGGGAGGCTTTCCCGGAACTCGGAGAGTTCTTCCTGCACGCGGTTGAGAACCTCCGGGCCGTTGTACCCAGGGGCCGCGTCGCCGGACACAGTGACCACACGGCTCTCGTCGATGCGAGTGATGGATCCGTAGCCGGTGCCTTCCTCAATATCGGCCACCGACGTGAGGGGAATTTGCTGGCCCACGAGGCTCGACACTGTGAGGTTTTCGAGGCTTTCGATGCTCGTGCGATCCGCTTCCTGGAGGCGCACGGTGATGTCGTACTCGTCGTCGCCGCTCCGGTAGGTGTCGGCCTCGGTGCCCTGAATGGCGGAACGAACAGTCCGGGCAATTTGACCGGTGGAGAGGCCGTACTGGGCGGCTTTTTCGCGGTCCACGTCGACCTGAACCTCGGGACGGCCCCGGTTCAAGTTGTCGGTCACGTCAACGAGGCCGGGCAGACGTCCGCTCTGGGCAGCGTCTCGGAGCCGGCGTTTGATCTCCGCGGAGATGTTCGTAATCTGGTCGAACTCCGGGCCCGAGATTTCGATGTTGACGGGCGGTCCCGTGGGCGGGCCCTGCTCGTCCTTCGTGAAGTCGATGTCGGTTCCGGGAATGCCCTGCAGCTGCGCCCGGAGCTTTTCGAGGGTCCGCGTGGAGGATTCGGGTCGTTCCGCGTAGTCGACCATGTTGAGGGACACCTTGGACTGTTCGGGCGAGTCGGCCCCTCCGCCGAATTGCTGGTCGCCCCCCACGCCTACGTTCACGAGGAGATTTTCGACGTTCGCCTCCGAGTTTGGATTTTCGTCGAGGAGGGTCAGGATGCGGTCCTCGATGGTCTGGGCGATGCGGTTCGACGTTTCGACGTTGGTGCCGATGGGAGCCTCGGCGTTGATCTGCACGCGGCTCGGATCCGTATCGGGGAAGAAGGCCTGTCCGGTGGGCGCAATCAAGAAGAGACCGATGATCAGTGCGAGGCCACCCAGCGATCCGTGTAGAAGAGCCGCCCGGTTGTCCGTGAGTACGAGACGCTGCCGAGTGTTGAAGAGCGCCCCGGCGAGCCCAATGAGGACGATCGCAGCGGGGGCCGCCAGCAGAAGGCCCAT
>CAYRPX010000127.1:0-8397 GCA_964426195.1 uncultured Salinivenus sp. | reverse complement strand
CGGGCTGGCCGTACTTCTTGCGCTCGACCATGCGGTCGTCGCGGGTCAGGTAGCCAGCGTCGCGCAGCGGGCCGCGCAGTTCCTCGTCGTATTCGACGAGCGCCCGGGCGATGCCGAGCCGAATGGCCTCGGCCTGGCCAGTGAGGCCACCGCCGGAGGCGTTCACCTTTACGTTGAACTGACCGATTGTGTCGGTCACGTCGAACGGCTGATCGAGCGTACGCCGACGCCACGCCACCGGAAAGTAGTCTTCGGCATCGCGCCCGTTGATGACGAAACTGGAGCCGTCACCGGGTCGCAGGTATATACGGGCCGTGGAGGTTTTGCGGCGCCCAATGGCCTGGTACTGAGTCATCTTGGGCATAGGAGAAATCGGGATTTCGGAAAAGTACGGAAACGAGCGAAGACCGGGGCGTTTGACCGCGCGAACGTATTATGCAGTGTCGAGCGGTTCGGGCTGCTGAGCCTCGTGCGGATGATCCGGTCCAGCGTAGACCTGGAGTTTTTTGAACATGTCCCGTCCGAGCGGGCCGGTGGGAAGCATACCCTGAACGGCCTGCTCGATGATGTAGGCGGGCTTGTCTTCTCGGACCTCCTCGGGGGTTTGGGACTTGTCGCCGCCCGGGTAGCCGCTGTAGTCGTGATACGACTTCTGCTGCTCTTTTTTGCCTGTAAATCGGGCCTTCTCAGCGTTCACCACAATGACGTGATCGCCCGTATCTACGTGCGGGGTAAAGGTTGGCTTATGCTTGCCGCGAAGCACGCGGGCAATCCGGGACGCGAGACGACCCACGATCTGGTTCGTGGCGTCCACGACATACCAGTCGCGCTCGACTTCGCTCGGCTTGGCGTTGTATGTCTTGAAACTTTGCGTGTCCATCGGTAAAGTCCGTCGATTGGCGCGGGTCTCAAGGAAGGCGGGACGGATGGGCGCACGCGTCGAGGCAGAAGCCCACAAAAAATTAGGCCACCCAAACGCCGGGAAAGGGCCTGCATTCCGCCCGAGGTGCAGAGAGAACGACGATAATAGAGACGCTCCGCCTCTCTACCTCCTCGTGTCTAGATATTTATCTCAGTCATTGTGGCACGTGTGAAGGAGAACCTGGGTTTCGGCCCCAAAGGGATTCCTTCAATCTTGACGGAGGTCGGAGCGCCGACCTCGCGGCCTAGGAACCCCTTTCCCAGAATTTGGATTGTAGTAGAGCGTTTCCATTTGGTTTCTGGGGTAGTGCCTGAAGTCATGCTGACGATCGACATCACCTCGCTTTCGACGGGAATCCATCACCTTGAGTTGGCCCCGTCCGCCGACCAGGTCAACCTCGATCCGTCCACGTTCGAGGACATCCAGGTCGACGTCGTCTTGCAGCATCACCGCGATCGCATTCTCGTGAAGCTGCACGCGACGACCACCGTCGAACTGACATGTGATCGTACCCTCCAACCCTACGAGCAGGACATCGAGGGGGAATACAACGTGCTCTTTGGCCCGCCCTCGATGGTGGGGCAAGAAGGGGAAGAATTTGAAGAGGTCCGTCCCCTTGACCCATCCGATCGGGAGATTGACCTCACAGACATCGTTCGGGATACACTCCTGCTTGCAATTCCACAGCGTCAGATTGCCCCTGGGGCCGAGGACGAACCAATCACTCGCGAGTTTGGAACTCCCGACGAGGAGGCCGACGAGGAGACCATCGATCCGCGCTGGAGTGACCTGGAGAAGCTGAAAGACGGAGAGTAACGGTTTGATTTCCGGACAGGGGATCGTTGCTCGGCTGTAAATTCTGAGCGAAATGAAGTTGTGCCTCTGAACACGACCATGGATCCCCCCATCTTAGGAGGGCCGCTCCTTTGCACGTCTTGGCGTGTGCCTCGTCGCAATTGACATACACGACCTGTTTCATTTTCCTGAAAGACTGAGCTATGGCTGTTCCGAAACGACGACACTCGAAATCTCGCACCCGTAAGCGTCGTTCGACGTATTACAACGAGTTAGAGCCGCCCCAGCTCATGGAGTGTAACAACTGTGGCAATCCGAAGGTCATGCACCGGGCCTGTAAGCACTGCGGACACTACCGCGGCCGACAGGTGATCGAACCGTCCGATGAACTGGTGGCCTAGGTAGATCACTCTTGATCTTCTGCGGTAGATCCGCGCCACGCTCCCGATCCGGTGTGCCTCCGGCGCTAAGTCGCCGAACCGGGCTGGGAGCATTTCTTTGTCGGGTCTTCGTTCCCACAAAGGAAGCGGGCTCGGCGATTGTCTTTGTGTACGCCTATGTTTTCGACGGACCGCCGCCGCGGGCTTGAGGTTGAAGGTTAGATACATCCTTGCCCTCCGGAGCGGCAGCGCCCCGTCTTTCCTCCGGCACATACGCTTTGGCAGAGACTCCGACGGTTCGTATGGCAGAATCGCGTATCGCAGTGGACGCAATGGGAGGCGACAAGGCCCCGGAAACGGTCGTTGAAGGGGCCCTTCAAGCCCTCGGAGACGCCGAGGAGAAGATGGGGATTCTCCTCGTCGGACCCGAAGATCGGATCCACGACGTGCTCGACACCCATCCGGAGGCCCCGAGGGAGGCCCTTCACATTCTTGACGCCTCCGAGATCATTGGGATGGGCGAGACCCCATCCATTGCCGTAAAGCAGAAGACCGACTCCTCGATTCATCGCGGTCTGGCTGCCCACCACGACGGCAAGGCCGATGCATTTGTGAGTGCTGGCAACACGGGCGCCATCATGGCCGCGTCGATGTTCATTCTCCAACGGATTCCCGGGGTGGAACGTCCCTCGATCACTGGATTCTTTCCCACCCTGAAGGGCTCCTCGGTCGTTCTCGACATCGGCAGCAACGTTGACTGCAAGCCGGCTCACCTCCTCCAGTTTGCCCGCATGGGCACCGTCTACGCCCGCCAGATTCTGAAGAACGACGATCCTTCTGTCGGGCTCCTTAACATTGGCGAGGAGCCGGGGAAGGGCAACGAACAGGTCAAAGAAGCCTACGACCTCCTCCAGAACGCCGAGGATGTCAACTTTGCAGGCAATATCGAGGGCAGCGACCTTCTCTTCTACGCCTCCGACATCATCATCTGCGACGGCTTCGTCGGAAACGTCCTCCTCAAGTTTGGCGAGAGCATGACCACGGTCCTCTCGGAAATGACGGAGCAGGAGATGGACCGCCAGGGCCTCACCGCCGATGAACGCGAGCTCGTAGCAAGCGTCCTCGGCGAGGTGCGCAAAGGCTTCGATCCCGAATCGCAGGGGGGCGCGCCCTTGCTTGGCGTCAACGGAAACGTGCTCATCGGGCACGGTCGCTCCTCGCCGAACGTGATTGCGAAGATGATCCACGCGGCTGCGACGCTCGCCGCCGAAGACGTCGTCCATGCCCTTGAGGATGCTTTTGGGGGGGCGTTCTGAGTAGCGTATCGGGCGCGTGTCCTCGTACCTTCGCATCGTTCCCCCGATTTATGTCTTCTGCTCCCCACCCGTCGTCTCGTCAGGCCGCCATCACCGCCGTCGGCCACTATCTCCCCGAGAGGAGGCTCACAAACAGCGACCTGGAGGAGATGGTGGAGACGAACGACGAGTGGATTCGCACCCGGACTGGCATCCAAGAGCGTCGCATTCTGGGCGACGACGGCAAGGCCACGGCCTTCATGGCCACGGAGGCCGCCCAGGAGGCCCTTGACAAGCGCGGGATTGGTCCGGAGGAGATCGACCTCATCGTCGTTGCCACAGTGACCCCCGACATGCTCTTTCCGGCGACGGCGTGCCTCGTGCAAGACAACCTTGGGGCGTCGAATGCGTGGGGCTTCGATCTCTCAGCGGCCTGTAGCGGCTTTATTTATGGCCTCACCACGGGCGCGCAGTTTATCGAGACGGGACAGGCCGAGACGGTCCTCGTCATCGGAGCCGACAAGATGAGTTCAATCGTGGACTACACGGACCGCACGACCTGTATTCTCTTTGGGGACGCGGCGGGGGCGGTGGTGCTGGAGGCCGACGAGGAGGCGGGCCTCCACGATGCGGTGCACCACGTCGACGGCGAGCACGAGGACCTGCTGTGCATGCGGGGAGGCGGTAGCCTCAACCCGCCGACGCATGAGACCGTTGACGCCCACATGCACTACCTCCACCAGGAAGGCCGACAGGTCTTCAAATTTGCCGTCACGCGCATGGCGGACGTGTGCGAGGAGGTCATGGAGCGCAACGACCTAGATGCCGACGATGTCGATTACCTTGTGCCCCACCAGGCCAATCAGCGCATCATCGATGCGACGGCCAAGCGCATGGGGCTTTCGTCCGACCAGGTGATGCTGAACATCGATCGCTACGGCAACACGACGGCCGCGACGATTCCCCTCTGCCTGTTCGACTGGGAGGAGGAACTGGAGCGCGGCGACGACCTCATCGTTACGGCCTTCGGGGGCGGCTTTACCTGGGGGGCCGGACACCTCACCTGGGCCTACGACGGAAGCAACGGGACCGCGTAGTGCGTTGGGGGATTTCGTAGTCCGAATCCCGAAACTGGGGGAGTGCTCACTTTCCCGTCCACTCTCAATCCTCAACGTTACCGGGATCCTCGACCTTCATTTTCTCCCTTCGAATTTGTCTTCGCCTCTACGATGGCCACTGCATTTCTTTTTCCGGGACAGGGCTCGCAGTCGGTCGGTATGGGCTATGAGCTCTACGAGCAGCACGAGGAAGCCCGGGCTCGGTTCGAGACCGCCAACGATCTACTCGATGTCGACCTGCTCACGCTCATGTTTGGGCTCGGGTCGAGCATCGGCGATCCGGAAGATGCGCTGAAGCAGACGGAGGTGACGCAGCCAGCCCTCTACACGCACAGCCTGGCGGCCACGGCGGCGCTCGAAACCGGGGGGGCCGAGCCGGACATGGTGGCGGGGCACAGTCTGGGGGAATACAGTGCCTTGGCGGCTGCAGGGGCGCTTTCGTTCGAGGACGGGCTTCGCGTCGTTCGCCGCCGCGGCGAGTTAATGAGTGAAGCTGGGAACCAGCGCCCGGGGACCATGGCGGCCGTTCTGGGAGCCGACATTGCTGAGATCGAAACAGTCTGCGAAGAAATCTCCGCCGAGGGCGATGGGGTTGTACAGCCCGCCAACTACAATGCTCCGGGGCAAATTGTCATTTCCGGCGACGTGGAGGCCGTAGAGCGAGCCACCGGAGCCATCGACGGGCGCAGCATGCCGCTTCCTGTAAGCGGCGCGTTCCATTCGCCTCTCATGGAGTACGCCCGCGAGGGACTCGCCAAGGTGCTCAACACAGTGACCATCCAGCCCCCCCGCTGTCCAGTGTATCCGAACGTAACCGCCGAGCCGACAACGGATCCCGACGAGATCCGGCAGCGGCTCACGGAGCAGCTCCTCTCCCCAGTCCGGTGGGCCCCAACGCTCCGCCGCATGCACGAGAACGGGGCTAGCCGCTTCTTGGAGGTTGGCACGGGACAGGTGCTGCAGGGCCTCGTCCGTCGGACCCTTGAGAAGAACGTGGAGGCCGTCGGTGCGGGAACGCCGGACGAAATCGAGGCTGTGATCGGGGAATAGGACGGTCGGGTTCTCGAAAACGATTGGACACGGAACGCGCTTCGGGCGGGCGAGTGCTATCACTGATACGTTTCGGATTCTTGCGTATTGGTGCTTCGTGTTCTGATTACCGCGCCCCTTGTCCTATGCATCGAGCCCATCGCCCGCCCAATCCGTCGTCGCTCCGGATCTTTGGGCTGCTCCTGCTGCCCCTCTTTTTGGTTGGCTGCAGTGGAGGAAGCACCTATTCCGCCAACGAAGGCCGGATAGCCGAACGCTTTTTGCCGACCGAGCGAACAATCAGCCACCATCCCGATTCCCTGGGCGCCCTCACCATCACCGAGGGGGAAGACAAGATCGAGTATCAGCTAGAGCGAGACTTCGAGTCGCTCATTCAAAAGTGGTCCTGCAGGTACCAATCCGTCGGTGCCGGACGCTCTTTCGACTCCCAGACCTACGCTACCTTCTGGAGCCTTGAACTCTCTCTCGCCTCCCTCCAGCCAGAAATGGGCGTGCTGTCGCTCCAGAAGGATCGTGCTCGCGGCCTGATCGAGAAGCGGCGCCAGGAGTCTGCAGAGACCATCCACATTGATGTCTACTGGTTCGTAGAACGAAGAGGGGAAACGGGAATTATCACGGGCCCGGGCGCCCGCACCCTGCTCCACGTACAGGACAGCACATATCGTCCGGTTCAAACCGACCACGGGCCCCTTCGAGAGGCGTTTGTCGCTGGCGGAGATGTTCTATTGTATCGCCGAAACTCGCTCTACTTTTCCCGCACGGTCGACGACACCGACATCCTCGCGGACGCATCAGGCATTGAGCTCATGGTCCGTAGGTCGGGCGCAGGGATGAAAGAACGGTTTTCGTGGCAGTGGGAAGGGAACTAATCGCTGTGTCCCCCTCCCCTGGAATCGCATCTCACTGCTTCTTCACGAGGCGGAACGCTCCCTTCTGCTATGCTCTCCTGACTACATTCGCAGGTCGGAGGCAAGCGCTCTACAAGCTCGATCGAAATCTCTGACGGCAAGCGCCCTGCCCCCTTGCCTTTCTGGCACGGATTCCTAATCTTCCGGGCGAACGGGGGCCGCAAGCTTCCCGCACCGCACTTGTCCTATTGCCAGTGCTCCATCATCATGCAAGCTGACTTTCGTGGTTCCACCGTTCTCGTCACCGGCGGAACGCGCGGGATCGGACGTGCGATCGTGGAGGCGTTTGCCGACGCGGGCGCCAATGTAGCATTTACCTTCCGGTCGTCGACCGACGCCGCCGCGGCCCTCGTCGATCAGCTTGAAGCGCAAGGCGTTGAGGTCTTGTCGTTGCAGGGCGACGTGGCCGATCTGGATGCGGCGCAGGCCCACGTCGACGCCGTGCTCGACCGCTGGGACGCGCTCGACGTGCTCGTCAACAACGCCGGCATTACTCGGGATGGGCTCCTGCTCCGCATGGGGGAAGAAGACTGGGACGCCGTCCTCGAGACCAACCTGAAAGGGGCCTTCAACTTTTGCAAAACGGCGTACATGCCCATGATGCGCCAGCAGAGCGGCGCCATCGTCAACATTTCGTCCGTGGTGGGAACCACCGGAAATGCGGGCCAAACGAACTACGCTGCCTCCAAGGCGGGTCTCGTGGGCTTCTCAAAGAGCCTCGCCAAAGAGCTGGGCAGTCGCAACGTTACGGTGAACGTCGTGGCTCCCGGATACGTGCAGACGGATATGACCGACGAACTGGACGAGGAGACGCGCAAAGGCATCTTTGATGCCGTCCCGCTCGAGCGGCTCGCCGACCCCGACGAGATTGCCGATTCCGTGCTGTTTCTGGCCTCTCCCGCGGCCAACTACATTACGGGACATGTGCTGCACGTTAATGGTGGACTCTCTATGTAGCGCTCCCGTCCGCTTTTCGTCGTCTATTAAGGAATAACAGGATCGATTGGAAGGGGGCTTCGTAGTAGCTACACTATCTTTGACTGCGGGGCCGTTTATGTTCTGTCCTTTGCCTTCTGTAAGGGGCGTGCCCCCTGGCTGATCTTGCCCCGCCTCGTTCCGAATGGTACTTGAATCCGAGTCGCTTTTCGCATGGCCCCTGACCTCTCAGAGAGTGCGTACACAAACGTTATCGATCTGACCTCCGAAGCCCAGAAAGAGCGGCGGCGCGACGAGGTCGGGTCGGAGCTTCGTGAGCCGGACCCGCCTCTCGACGGGGTCCACGTCGACGAGCTGTCCGGTCACATGGAACAGGCGGTTCACGCCGCCGGCTGGACCAAGCTGATGGACGTCCAGCGGAAAGCCATCCCCTACGTCCTTGAGGGGCGTGATTTGATCGTGCAATCCCAGACGGGATCGGGCAAGACCGGGGCCTTTCTGCTTCCGCTCTTCGATCTGGTGAATCCGGACAAGAAGGAGCAGCAGGTTCTCATCCTCACGCCCACCCGGGAACTGGCGCGGCAGATCCACGAGGAGTTTGAGCAGATGAAGATTGCGACCCCGCGCACGAACCGGATGGAGGCGGTCCTCATCTACGGCGGGGTCGGCTACCAGCCGCAGATCGAGGGCCTGAACAAGGGGGCACAGGTCGTCATCGGGACCCCCGGGCGCATTCTCGACCACATCAAGAAGAACAACTTTGACGCCAGCACCCTCCGGATGCTGGTGCTCGACGAGGCCGACGAGATGCTCTCGATGGGGTTCTATCCGGACATGAAGGACATCGTCGAGCACGTGCCGGAGGACCGCGTCTCGTACATGTACAGCGCCACTATGCCGCCGAAGGTGCGGTCCGTGGCCCGCGAGTTTCTTGACGATCCGGGCTTCCTCTCGCTCAGCACCGACAAGGTGAGCGTGGAGGAGAACGAGTAC
>CAYRPX010000126.1:0-8674 GCA_964426195.1 uncultured Salinivenus sp. | reverse complement strand
ACTGCAAAGTAGCCCGCCCCAATCCCGAACGCCAAAAACCACAAAACCATGACGGTCCCAAAGATCGGGGAGGCGTCGGAGGTGTCGTCGGGACGCTCGAAGTCCAGATTCAGGTCTTCAGAAGAAGCCATCAGCCTAGAAACGACGTTTGCAAAGGAGACCAGTTGCCGAAGGGCCGGGTCCAAGAAGAACAAGATGTCCTTGAATGGGAAAACTCGTCCGGAGGCTCTTTCCTGCCCGACCAACGCGCTAAAAAAAGCTTAAAAATGAAAAGGAAGATTCCCAAACGTATTTCACCGCACCGATCTTCGTCGTCAGAGGTGAGGCACTGAGGGCAACGCCTTTGCAAATTTCCCTTTAACCTTTACCTTTCTGAAAAGAGGAAAAGAGTCTCTGTTTGGGGGAGTTAAACGACGTCACGTGCGTGCACACCGGCCTGCTCGACGTCACAGGCGACCGGATAGGCTCGCTGCGCGCGCCCCTCGGCCTCATCCCGTCTCACCGTCGGCATGATTCACACTCGCAGTGCACCGGTCGTTTCGGCGTTCGTCCATGGAGGGGGACGCCTGCTCCTGATTGTACTGGGCGTATGGCTCTGTGCAGGAGGCCTCGTCGGGACGCCGGCCCACGGGCAGGATTCTGGGAGGGAGCCGTCCCGATACGTGCAGACACAGTGGACGGTCGAGGACGGACTGCCAGTCAACTCGATCAACGACATCGCGCAGACCGAGGACGGCTACCTATGGCTCGCGACCTTTGACGGCCTCGTTCGGTTCGACGGGACGGAGTTCGAGGTTTTCCGGTCGGGGGAGCACGACGGGCTGCCGAGCAGTCGAATTCTGGAACTTCTCGTGCGGCCGGACGGGATCTGGATGCGTACCGAATCGTGGCACCTCGTCCGGTTTCAGGACGGCACCTTCACGACCGTTGCGGCGGACGTGGATCTTCTCAATGAAGGCCCCAACGGGCACCTCTGGGTGGCGGCCGAGAGTGGGATCGCAACATACAGGGAGAACGCGCTTCAACGCATCGCCCCGGAGGCCATTCAGGGGAATGTGAGGAGCCTGCTGGTGGAGTCCGACGGGACCGTCTGGGCGGGCACGACCAATCGCGGCTTGTATCGTCGAACCCCCGACGGGCGCGTTGAGCACCTGACGACCGACGACGGGCTGGCCACGCAGTATATCTGGACGCTCGCGGAAGACCGGGCGGGCCGAGTCTGGATTGGAACGGCGGCGGGGCTTCATCGCTGGGAAAACGGGCAACTGGTGGACGTTCCGGTGACAGAGACGGTCGATGGATCCCTGTCCGTTCTCCACGTGGAGCTGGACGTGGCGGATTCGTGTTTGGTGGTTGCAGAACAGGGCATTTTTCGGTGCGACGGGGACCGTCTCGTGCCCATGATCCAAAAGGAGGTGTTGCCGCCCGCCTACGCGCACGGGATGGTACACAGGGGACCAGACGGGCAGGTGTGGCTCAATGCAGAGACGACGGTGTACCGGGGAGCGGTGCCTGTCTTTGAGACGGAGAGGGCCGTCCAGCGCATCTTCTTCGACCGTGAGGGAAACGCCTGGATTGCAACATCCCGAAATGGATTGTTTCGTCTTCGCCCGTCCCCGTTCGTGATGTACGGCGAGCCGGAAGGACTGGCCGGCAGCAACATCTACCCCATCGAGCAGCGTCGGGACGGGAGCGTGTGGCTCGGCACGCTGGGCGGGGGCGTCTCCCGCATCGATCCGTCCGGCGACGTGGTGAACTACCGTCCAGTCAAGGACGCCAGCTCGTTCGACAACGTCTGGGCGCTGCACGAGGACCGCTCCGGGCAGCTCTTGATGAGCGGGGCGGCAGGGCGGTTATGCCAGTTTGAAGACGGACAGTGCGCCCGGCCCAATGCCGAAAGCCCGATCCGGGCCCGCGTCCGCGCCCTATACGAGGACCGTCAGGGTCGTCTCTGGGCCGGCTCGGAAAACAAGGGCCTATACCGGTGCGACAGCGCCTGCATGTCCCCGGACAGTGACTGGGTCCAGCATACACCACAGAACAGCGACCTGCCTCATTCCTACGTCCGGACGATCCATGAGACGCCCGAGGGCACGATCTGGGTGGGCACCAATGGAGGCGGCATCGCCCGCTACGACGACGGCGATTTCGATACAGTCACGACCCGAGACGGACTCTCCTCTGATCTCGTCCGTGACCTCTACCAGGACACGACGGACGCCGGCACGCCGAATGTACTCTGGATCGCGACGGAGGACCAGGGCCTCAACCGGCTCGAGTTGAGTCCCTCCGACACGGCCCTCGTTGCCTCCGTGACCGTCTACCGAAAGCGCGACGGGCTGTACGACAACGCCACCCACCAAATCCTGAACGACGACCGGGGGCGGTTCTGGATCAGCAGCAATCGAGGCATCTTCTGGGTTCGGAAGACCGATCTGGAGGCGTTTGCTCGCGGTGAGCGTGACCGGATCCAGTCCATCTCGTACACGACGAAAGAAGGACTCCGGAGCCGGGAGGCGAACGGCGGGGTGCAGCCCGCCGGGCTCAAGGCCCGGGATGGGCGGCTGTGGTTTCCCACGCAGGAAGGGGCTGCAGTGATCGATCCAGCGACCATCTCGACCGACGTGCCGCCCCCCCCGGTCCATATTGAGGCCGTGACGAGCGGCGACAGTCTCGTGGCCCGGCGCCCGGAAGGCCCCCTTCACCTCGCGGCGTCTCAGCGGAGCTTCAGCATCGAGTACGCGGGCATCCGGCTCTCCAATCCGGAAGGCGTGGGATTTCGGTATCGGCTCAAGGGACTGCAGCAGGACTGGCAGGTGGCCGGAGAACGCCGTCAAGCCTTTTTCACAAACGTGCCGCCGGGTCGGTACACGTTTCAAGTGTCGGCTCAGACCCGGGGAGGGGATTGGAGCAAAGAGCCGACGCAGTTCACAGTGACGGTCGCGCCGTTCTGGTGGGAGACGTGGTGGTTCTATGGGCTCTGCGTGCTGGTGGTCGCGCTGAGTGGCTACGGGGCCTATCGCTATCGCGTCTATGCGCTGAGGCGGCGGCAAGAGCGGCTTGAGGAGAAGGTGGAAGAGCGGACGCGAGAGCTCCGGAAAACGAACAGGCAGCTTGAGGACGCCCGTGAGGAAGCCATCGCAGCGGCCGAGGCCAAGAGCCAGTTCCTCGCCAACATGAGTCACGAGATTCGCACTCCGATGAACGGAGTCATCGGATTCGCGGACCTGCTGGCCGACACGAAGCTCTCCCCCGAGCAGAGCGAGTTTGTCGACGCCATTCAGAGCAGTGGCAACACCCTGCTCGCCATCATCAACGACATCCTGGACTTCTCGAAGCTGGAGGCCGGAGAGGTCTCGCTCGAAGACCGGCCCGTGCGGGTGTGGGGCTGTGTAGAGGAGGCGTTGGAAGCCCTCGCCACGAAGGCCGCCGACAAGGGAGTAGACATGACGTATCTGATCGACTCGGAGGTGCCCCCCGTCATTCGAAGTGACGAGACGCGCCTCCGCCAGGTGCTGTTGAACCTCCTTTCCAACGCCGTCAAGTTTACCGAGGAGGGGGAGGTCGTAGTGCGGGTAGAAGTAGCCGACGCTCCGTCTTCTCCGGAGACGTCTTACGAGCTTCATTTCCGCGTTCGAGACACCGGCCTCGGGATCCCGGAAGAGAAACAAGAACAGCTTTTTGAGGCCTTTCGTCAGGCGGATGCCTCGACCACCCGAGAGCACGGCGGGACGGGGCTTGGGCTCTCCATCTCCCACCGCATCGTCGAGGCGATGGGCGGTCGGATCTGGGTGGAAAGCGAAGAAGGGGTGGGATCGACGTTTCACTTCACGATCGAGGCTGAGGAAGAGACGCTCCCGGATGAGGAGGACCTGGATCTCCGGACTGTGCAGCCATCGCTGGCGGGCACACACGCCCTCGTGGTGGAAGACCACGAGACGACTCGGGACCTCTTGGTGCAGCTGATGGAGCGGTGGGGCATGGAGGTGACAGTAGCCTCCAGTGGAAACGAAGTGATTGGTCGTCTCAACGAGGAGCCTGGCCGCTATGACGTGATGGTCGTGGACAGGCAAAATTCAGGGACGGGTGGACGTGCCCTGCTCTTCCAGGTCTCTGAAACCGTCGATGGAGAAGCGCCTCCGGTCCTCATGCTCAGTTCAGTTCGCCGGGAGGAAGCGCCGGACGAGGAGGACCCGGCGGCGTGGTTGGGCAAGCCGATTAAGCAGTCGAGCCTCTTTGAGGCAATTATCCAGGCGCTGAGGGACGAGAGCGAGGCACCCGTCGGAGACGAAGATCCGGTTGCCGAGCAGCCTTCCCAGCGCGTGCTCGTGGCCGAAGACGACTTGGTGAATCAGACGATGACGACGCAGCTTCTGGAGAAGATGGGCCACGAGACTGATGTCGTAGCCAACGGAGTCGAGGCGATTGATGCACTTCGAGACGAGATGTACGATCTCGTCCTCATGGACGTGCAGATGCCCGAGATGGATGGGCTGGAGGCCACGCGGCGGATTCGGGACAAGTGGCCCGCGGCGGAGCAGCCGCGCGTCATTGCACTGACCGCCGCCGTGACTGAAGAGGATCGGGAACGCTGCCGGGCGGCGGGGATGGACGGCTTCCTGAGTAAGCCGGTCCAGCAAGAAGACCTTGCCGAGGTGTTTGTCCGGAACGACCTCTGATGCGTCGCTGGAATTGTGGGGGACGTTGATGGGGGAGCGGAGTGCGTTCGGATCTTCCCCGTCGGCCGAAATGCCCCGGGCTGCCGATGCCGATCGGCCTGAAGAAGTCTATCCTCCCAGCAGTTCTACCAGAGTGCGGAAGCCGTCGTCGGACATTTCTTCGAGGGCGAAGATGTAGACGAACACGCCGTAGAGCCCCACGAGACATAGGCTGAAGGTCATTCGCAGGACAATGTTCTTCCAGTTCACCACCTCTCTCTGATTTCGTACCGTCTGGTGCAGTGCAGAAAACGAGTACGCAATGGTGATGAATCCGCCCAACAAAACGACTAGGCTCTGGAGGAGGGTGGAAACGACGGGAAAGATGGTCATGACGTTGTGGGGACTTAGCGCTGTAAGCATTGCAAACATTCGAGGGGGAGCCCCCTGGCGTCGAGCCGACGCTGGGAACCCAGGAGGTTGCGGATCGTCACCGTTTCATCAACTTGGAAGCGGGGTGCCTTGCTTCCAGGCTACAACTTTTCCATGCGGAGGGCGCCGATGGATTGACCAGCGTCAGCCCATGGGGTTCCTCGGCTTTCCGGATGGGCATGATGCGACCTCCGGTCGAAAAATGCTTTTACTTATCGCGCAGATTTTTGTACATATCCGCCATCGGACGGGGTTTTCGTCGGTTCTCCGGGTTTCCGAGTCTTTCCCGAAGCGGAGGACTGAGGTTCGCTGGCCCGGTGGAGGAGCGGGCGGAACCGAAGAGCAGTTTGCAATCTGAACGACAGACGAATCCAGGAATGTTCGACCTCCTCCTTGAGCGATTGTACCTCGTCGTTTTGCTCGTTCCGATCGTGGTTGCGCTCGGGTCGGCAGCCGTAAAGTGGTGGCGAGAAGCGTGGCAGAGGTCCGCGGCGTCTCCGGATCAGACAGAAGAGGGTACGGCACGGGTGGAAGCGGTCGGACTGTTTCCAGACGGAGCGAATCATCAACTCCGGCTCACGAATGAGGGAGCGGCGCCAGCCCGCAACGTGCACGTCTTCCTCAACAACGAACCCATTACGGCACATCGGGGTGGGGCGAGTGCCGAGCCGCATCCCCTTCCGGAACTGAGGCCCGACCAGTCGTTTTCCTATCGGTATGCCTCCGGGCGGAGTACAGGAAACGATGAGGTCCTCGTTCGGATCGAGTGGGAGGATCGTTTCGGTGGGGGAATGGAACGGGCAATTCTGCGAGTGCCGTAGGAGACAGCGCGATGTCCAGGGACGTCCTCGACGGGACCCGAAGGACAACGCCATCCTCGAGATGAAAGCGGCGCGAGAAGACCTACCACCATCGCTCTCCCTTTTCCCAGCTCTCTCGTTCCTTTTGCCATCCTTCCTGCCGGCCCCCGAATTGGCGACTGAACCACCTCAGGGCCAGACCGGCCACTGTGGCAGCAATAATCACGACGGCCACGAGGTCGGGAAAGAAGAAAACAGAAACCAGGAGGGCTGTGAAGATCACCGTCGTGATCGTCTGGTAGGAGGTGTCCAGTTCAACCATGGGCAGTCACCGAGTAATTTTTTCTTTTGAAACCAAACTTCCAAGTTCCGGCCTTGGTTCGTAGCGATGTTTTGCCATGGGGCAGCTACGGGTGATTGCCCCGTTCGGAGCTTGTCCCTCCCTGCCAGCACCGGCGGTACGACTTGGAACGAGAGTATCCTGAGCGGGATTGTGGACCATCTGGTGGTGGACGCGATTACGTTCATGTCGGCTTTCGAAGTGCCCCGAGGACGAAGTGTCCCGAGGAAGATTTCTATCGATGGGCCGATTGGCTCCCTTGGATTTTACCTCTCTCACATGGCTGATTCCTCCTCTCCTGCCGACTCGTTCTCCCGCGTCGAGCACGTCTTTGCCGTTCGCCCCGGCGCCGATCTCGAAGAGTCGGAGGCCCAGGATGTTGCCTCTGTCGGCAGCTCTCGGTGCTCGCCGCCGTACTCATTCTTGCGTTCTGGGTCGTCTATCGGGTGAGTGACCCGACGCACCTCGATCCCTGGTGGGGACGGGTCCTGTTCGCACTGGTCCCAGGGGGCATTGCCCTGGGAAGTTATGTAAGCCCTTTGATTCGACGGCGATACATTACGCTCTGGCGCGTCTTCCTCTACCTGGCGGTCGCCTGGTTTACCGGGCTTTCGGTCCTCAACGGATTTCGTGCGTCATACGGATTGGGGGTGCTGTTCATCGTCGCGGCAACGAGTGCCGGGTTCGGAGTCGGGCTGCGTCGGCGCAAGCCGTTGTTGGGGTATCTGACATGGACGACCCTTCTTCCGACCGGAGCCTTACTGGCGACGACGTCTCCCGGCATCGGGCGCCTCCTCTTCTTCGTGTCTCTGCTCAGCCTCGCCATCATCTTCTACCTGATTCTCGACTGGCGCATTCGGGCTGAAGACGCCCTCCGAGAGAGCCGCGAGCAGGCGAAGGCGGCCAGCCGCCTCAAGTCGACGATCATTGGCAACCTCAATCACGAATTCCGAACGCCCCTGACCTCCATCCTCGGCTTCGCCGAGTCGCTCGAAGAAGAGCTTTCCGGGACCGAGCAGCACCAGGTCCAGTTGATCCGGCGGAGCGGCAATCGCCTCCGGCGCACGCTGAATACGCTCCTGGAGCTCTCGCGGCTTCGGGCCGATCGGGCCCACCTCGAACTCGAGCGCATTGAGGTGGTCCAGCACGTGGCCGACGCCGTTGAACCCTTCGTCCCGGCGGCCGAAGAGCAAGGCCTCGACCTGCGGTTCGAGGCTTCGCGGTCCCCAATCGAAGCCCACCTGCAGCCGGTAGCGGTCGAGCGCATCGTGACGGTTTTGGTCGACAACGCGCTCAAATTTACCGAGGAGGGCCACATCGTGGTGCAGGTGGGCACGCGTGACGAGCGGGTGGTCATTGCTGTTACCGACACGGGCATTGGCATGAACGAAGAGGCGCGGCATCTTCTCTTTGAGCCCTTCCGGCAGGCCTCTGAGGGATTTGACCGTACCGAAGAAGGATTGGGGCTCGGCCTTACGCTCGTGGGGCAATTGGTGGAATTGATGGAGGGGACGATTGAGGTGGACAGTGAGCCGGGCACGGGGACACGATTTGAGGTGACGATTCCCCTCGGGGACTCCTCGGAGAGATCGTCCTCCTCCAGTCCAGCTGCAACGTCCCGCCAAACGGTTGCGTAGAGTCGGGACCTGCCTTTCTGGAGCCCGGCGCGAGAGGAGCGGATGCCATTAGGAAGCAGGGGCGGAAACCGTTCGGTCTGGGCGCGTTGCTTTTGGTGATCGAAAACGGTAAGATAGGAGCAGCTCCTTGCGATGCGCCTGGACGACACGGCGCATTTTTTCCTGCCATTCGGGCCGGGACACGCCGTTACCTGTTTTCGTCAGCACCGGATTTCGAGAGGGGGGGGAGACGGCTTTCTCGGAATGCAGAAACCGGATGGATCCGTCTGATGGGTAGAACCCCACACGTCCCTGTGCATTTGTTATAACTCCGCCGTCGTCGCGGACGGTCGTCCGTTGCCGATTACGTCGCCCATTTCATCGTTTCCCCCTTACCACCCACGGTTTTCTCATGTCGCTTCTACGGTCGAGTCGCATTTTCCAGATTCTGCTCGGCATCGTCGGGGTCGCACTCACCATTTTGTTGTTTGCCCCGGAACTCGTGATCGAGTATTTCTGGCTGGGGGAACTCGGCTACACGAGCGTGTTCTGGATGATTCGGGGCACGCAGGTGCTCCTCTTCCTCCTCGTGTTTGTGATCGCGGGCCTGTACTTTGGGACCAACTTTCACATTCTCGTTCGCAACATTCCGCCCCTCTGGGCCTCGCAGTGGGCGCAGGAGGGAGAAGCGCCCCAAATCGGTGGAAGGCCTCTCACGCGGGATCGGCTGAAGCGACTCGGCTACGTCATTGCGGGCGTGCTGAGTCTGCTCTTTGCCATCGGGTTTTCCGGACGCTGGAATGAGCTGCTCCGCTTCTGGTACGCCGG
>CAYRPX010000125.1:0-8817 GCA_964426195.1 uncultured Salinivenus sp. | reverse complement strand
GGCGGTCGGGCACGAAGGCCGAGTCGGCAAACCGGTAGAGGCCGTCGTCGGTGATGGCCCGTACCGACTCGCCCAGCTGCACGGTGTAGTTGAAGCTTGGGGTCGGCAGGCCGTCGGTCGTGTCGAGGCGGGTGAGGGGGTCTGCGTCGAGGTCGGTCCCCGTCGCGTCGAGGCGATAAATCCCGCGGTGCCCGCTGCCCAGCCAGAGGCGGCCGGCCGGATCGACCGCGACCGTGTAGAGGGGAGTATCGGGGCGGTCCGTCCGGTCGGCGACGCGCCACTGCTCCTCGGCCCGTCGGAGGCGAAGGACGCCCCCGTCGTAGGAGGCCCCGTAGACGACCGACGAATCGCGCTCGTCCGGCTGGAGGTCGAAGCCGTACTCCTCCGTAAGGGTCCGTGTCGTGCCGTCGCGCCATACGTGCGTACCATCGTTTGCCCCAACGAGCAATCCGGCCTCCGTCGAGAGCAACGCGGCGGTGGATGCCGTCGTGGCGATGGGAACGGCCCGGTCCTCGTGGAGCTGCCACGTGCCCTGATCGGTTGCGAAGATGAGAGATCCGTTGTGCCGGGTCCCGTCTCGAATCGTTCCTCGAAGCGCGTCCGGCTGGTCCAGCACGGTGACCGGATCGGGCCAGGCGACCCGGGCAATCCCCGACTCGGTCGCCACCCAGAGGGCCTGTCGGGAGCTCATGTAGAGAGCCGAGATGTCGCCGTCCGGCAGGCCGTCGTCCCGCCCGAGCTGATGTGTACGGCCCCGCGGCCCGACCAACTGGAGCGTCCGGTCCGTGGCAACAGCAAGAGCCCCGTCGGGACCCCGAACGGCATCCACGACGGCTCCATCCAGGGCGTCGGCGGCTCCGGATACGGGCGCCGGCCCCGTGCTCGTGAGTCGGAACGCGCCCGCCGTCGCGGTCACGGCCTGGCAGCCGGTCCCGTCGGGGGTCGGAATGACGGCGACAACACTCGTCTCCGCCAACGGCTCCGTCCCCGCCATCGGCGTCGTCTCAGCCCCGTCGACAGTGACGAGGTGCCCGTCGGCCCGCTGCACGTACGCGGTCTCCCGGCAGTGGTGGAGGCCGATCGCAGCCGTGTCGGTGACCGCCCGCATCGAATCGGCGGCCTCGGAGCCGGGCCAACGCAGCACGCCGGTCTCGCCCCGAAAGAGCACCGCCCGTTCTGTCGCCACCACGTCCCGCACATTGCCAACCGGGCGCCGCGCCGCCGATATGCGGCCGAGAAGCGAGCGGTGAGTGAGGCGGCCCAGCGAGTCGGGGCGGTAGGGGCCGAGCTCGTTGCGGCCCCCTACGTGGAGCCTGCCTCTCGGGCCGCGGGCGACGGCCCAGGGCGTGGTCTCATTCTCGGTCGGGAGGTACCGCCACCGGGCCCCGTCGTACTGCTGGAGGCCGTAGCTGGAGGCGATGTAGAGGAGCCCCCGGTCATCCTGAGCAATATCCCACACCTGCCCGTTGCCGTCGTAGGCCTGGGGCGAAATCGTTCGCACGACCGGGGTGCCTAGACGGGGGGCCTCCGCGGGGCGGTTCTGCGCGAGGGCCGCCATCCCGGTCGATCCGGTTCCCAGAGTGAGAAGGAGAAGAACGAGCCCCACGGGTCCCAATCGCGTGAGCCTTCTCAAAATGAATTGAGAAGCGTTGGAACCCACGGCAGGAGGAAGACACCTGAGGAGCAAGCGTCAATTCCGTTCTAGGTTCTATTGTCAGAATCGATCCGAGCAATAAAAAATCGTCCCGACCGGGCAGGTCGATGATCGGCAGCGTGCTCACTCTTCTGAAGGGCCCCGGTGCCGTCAGGAGGCCGGCTCGGCCCCGTGCGTCAGGGCATTCTCCAGCATCTCGCGCACGTGACCGTCGGCGAGGCGGTAGTAGACGTGTCGCCCCTCGCGCCGGTGCGAGACGAGCCGCGCATCGCGGAGCACCCGCAACTGGTGGCTGACGGCCGACTGGCTCATGTCGAGGGCCTCCACGATGTCGTGCACGCACACCTCCCGGTCGCGGAGGAGACACAGGATGCGCAGTCGCGTCTGGTCGGCAAAGCCTTTGAGCAGACGAACGGTCGCGTCGGTGACGCCCTCGGACGGAAGCGCCTCCGATAAGGTCTCCTCGGCTCCACAGCTCGTGTCGAGCGCGTCGGAGGAGTCCTCGGCGGGGTTGGGGGCCATGGGCACACAGAAGCGAGTTCGGGGGACAATGCGGCCTCTCTCTATACGACGGCATTCCTCCAGTTCCGATGCGTCCGAGGTGGTTACGACTCGTACCGGAGTAGCCGCAGCGCATTGCCCACCACCAGGAGCGTGGAGCCCTCGTGGAGTACCACGGCTGGGCCAATGGTGAGGCCCGCAATTGTGGCGGGGACGAGGACCGCGACCATGCCGAGTGCGATCCACAGGTTCTGCGTGATGATGCGGCGGGTCTGTCGGGCGAGGCCGATTGCAACGGGGAGTTGGGAGAGGTCGTCGGCCATCAGGGCCACGTCGGCCGTCTCCAGCGCTGCGTCCGAGCCCGCCGCCCCCATGGCAATGCCCACGGTCGCGTTTGCCATGGCGGGGGCGTCGTTTACGCCGTCGCCCACCATCGCCACGTCCTCCTCCTGTCGGAGCGCCCGCACGGTGTCCACCTTGTCGTCGGGCAGGAGGTCGCCGTGCGCATCGTCGAGGCCGAGCTCCTTTGCCACCGCGTCGACCACGCGCTGGTTATCGCCCGAAATCATAACCATCCGCCGGATGCCGGCCCGCCGGAGTCGACCGATGACCCCCGCTGCCTCCTCGCGCGGGGTGTCCGCGAGTCCGATCACGCCGAGATAGTCATCGCCGTGTCGGACGATCATTGTCGTTCGTCCTTTGGTCTCCAGTGCTTCTGCTTCGTCACGGAGCACGTCGGGAAGCGGTGGGCCGTCGACCTCGCCGAAGAGGGAAGTGTTTCCAATGTGCACCGGACGGTCGTCCAAGACGGCCTTGAGGCCGCGCCCGGTGATGCTCTCCAGGTTGTGAGCGTTTCCGGGGAGCGGGCCATTGAGATGCTTCGTTGCGTACGCGACGATGGCCTCAGCGAGGGGATGGTCGCTGCGCTGCTCGACCGACGCTGCTACGCGTAGCAATCTCGGTTCCGGCGTCCCGTCATAGGGCTGCACGTCGGTCACGCGGGGGGCACCTTCGGTGAGCGTGCCCGTCTTGTCGAAGGCCACGGCGCCGAGCTGACCGAGCTGTTCGAGCGGCCCGCCGCCCTTTACGAGGACGCCGTCGCGCCCGGCGCGGGCCAGGGCGCTCAGCACGGCGCTCGGCGTGGCGATGGCCAGTGCGCACGGGCTGGCGGCCACGAGTACGGCCATCGCGCGGTAGAAACTGTCGGCGAACGGTTCGCCCAGGGGCACCCAGGCGAAGAGAAGCAGGACCACGAGCCCGAGAACGGCGGGCACAAAATACCGTTCGAACTGGTCGGTGAAGCGCTCGGTGGGGGACTTCTCGGCCTCCGCCTCCGTCACCATCTGCACGACCTGCGAAATTGTCGTCTCCTCGGCCCGCCGCGTCACGCGCATCTCAAGCGCGCCGCTGCCGTTGATCGTGCCCGCGAACAACCGATGGGCGGGCCCGAGGTCGTCCGGCGTTTCCAAGGCCACTTCCGGGTCGTCCACCGGGGCCTTGTCCACCGGCACACTTTCGCCCGTCACCGGCGCTTGGTTGACTGCGCTCTCACCGTCCGTAACAACCCCGTCGGCCGGAACGCGCTCGTTCGGCTTTACGAGGACGGTGTCGCCGACTGCGAGCTCCTCCACGGGAACCTCCCGCTCCACGCCGTCGCGGCGGACGAGGGCCGTGTCCGGGGCCAGGTCCGCGAGCGACTCGATCGCCCGGCGTGCCCGGCGCATGGCGTAGTGCTCCAGCGAGTGTCCCAGCGAGAAGAGAAACAGCAGGAACGCCCCCTCCAGCCACTTCCCGAGCACCGCCGCTCCCACCGCAGCCACGAGCATCAGAAAATCGACCTCGAACCCACCCGCCCGGAGCGTGTCGATCGCCTCCTGCACAGTGTAGTAGCCCCCGAACACGTAGCCCCCGACATACAGTCCCAGAGAGACGCCTCCCGGCACCGCTCCCACGAACGAAAGCCCAAATCCTGCCGCCGCACAGATCCCGGCCAGGACCGAAAAGATAAGCTCCGTCTTCGGCCCGAAAATGCCTCCGTGTTCGTGGTCTTCGTCGCGGTCGTCCGCCTCCGTTGTCTCCGCTGGTACCAAGTCACGGGCGTCGAGCACGCCGCCCCGCGGCTGCACGTTCATCGACAGCAGGGCGTCGCGGATTACATCCTCGCCGGTGGCCGACCGGTCGTACTCCACGCGGATCTGCTCGGCGGCGCTCGCCTCCGCCTCCACGACCCCCTCGATCTGCCGTAGCCGCCGGGCGATGGTGCGGGCGCGACGAGGGTGCGAGATACCGCGGACGGACCAGGAGAGATGGCCGTACTGGTCGGTCAACTCGGTCCCCAGACTCCGCGCCCGCTGGCGGATGCGCGGCAGCGAGATTGTCTCCGGGTCGTAGTGGATACAGAGCCGGTCCGGCTCCCCGTTCGTCGCAGTTATCACATGGGCCTTCCCGATGCCCTCCTGTTCGCGAAGACTGTGGGTCAGGCGATCGACGCACGCGTCCTTCGTGTCGGGGACGTCGGGGAGGACGATTGGGAGGTCGAGTTGAACGTGATCGGGCATAAAAGAACCGAGGTGTGCTCGGCAGTCAAGGAGGCCTCGCACCCTTCCGTGCTTCGACATTTATGTATGATCAGATGAGCATTCATTCATAAATGTACTCAAGACCAACGTTCCGCGTCGTGGATCGTGCAGGGGTGACCGTCCGCGAATAGGAGCGGAGTCGCCGAGGCTTTTTGAGGGCATTCAAAGTGGTTGGGGGGATCCAACCACTTGTGCAATTGCCTGGCAGGTCCGCCGGCGTCCAGTCGTTGCCCCGCCAGAGGCGGCGCACACGCCCGTCCAGGCCAATCAATCAGGACCGTCGTGAGATTGTGCGTGATTTCCTCGTCGTCGCCCGCTGCGTAGGGACGCCGAACAGCTGAGTGGCCCGCCGGACCTGCGTCGAGTCGCCGGTGGCGAAGGTCCAGGTGTCGAGCCGGTCGGTGTATCGGGAGGTGTACTTGCGGAGCACCTCCGAAGAGAAAAGACGCGGCGAATCCGCCCCCGAGTAGCGCAAGACGGTTGTTGTTCATAGGTTACGCACGACCGGCCATCTCCTCGAGGCGGGCGATGCGCTCTTCTGTGGGGGGGTGTGTAGAGAAGAGTCGCTTCATGCCACTGAGGCCCCCGCTGAACGGATTCACGATGAACATGTGTGAGGTCGTCTGATTGGCCGGCATGGGACGGTGCTCCGCGGCCCGCTCCATGCTGCGCAAAGCGCTGGCGAGGCCGAGCGGATTCTGCGCGATCTCGGCGCCCTCACGGTCGGCGGCGTACTCGCGGCTGCGGGAGATGGCCGACTGGATCAGCATGGCCGCCATCGGCGCGAGGATCATCATGAGAAGCGACACGAGGAAGTTGTTGTCGCGTCCGCCGAAGAAGAGGGCGAACCGGGACAGCATCGTAATGGCGCCGGCCAGCGTCGCCGCGACGGTCGAGGTCAGCATGTCGCGGTTCTTGATGTGGGCCAGCTCGTGGGCAATGACTCCTGCCAGTTCGTCGCGCTCAAGTGTGTTCATGATACCCTCCGTGACGGCCACCACGGCATTTTCGGGGTTGCGGCCAGTGGCGAAGGCGTTGGGCTGGTCCTGCGGAATAACGCAGACCTTGGGCATCGGCAGGTCGGCCCGTCGGCGCAGGCGGTCGACGAGGTCGTGGAGCTCCGGCGCCTCGGCGCGGCTCACCTCTTCGGCGCCGTACATGCGGAGGACGATGGAGCTGCTGTACCAGTAGCTCACGCCGTTCATGCCCACGGCAATCAGAAAGGCGATCATCATGCCGCCCGTGCCCCCGAGCGCCTGCCCGATGAGGGCAAAGAGCACGATCATGGCCGCCATGAGTGCGGTGGTGCGAAAGGTATTCATGGTGGTTATAAGACCGGATGATACAAATTCAACTCCATCTTCTCATATGCACAAGGGGCGTGCCACGGTCCCTCGTCCTGTCGGGATGTCAGATTTTTCGTGATACGTGACTCGTGATGCGTGAGGGTGTTGTCCACGAAGGAAGGGAGCATGACTCGCGGGTCACGTTTCACGAATCACGCCTCACGAGTCCACTGGCCGGAAAATCAGGAGGCGGTTCCTCTCCGAGAAGTCGTCTCTCACCCGAGCATACCCGTCACCACCAGCACGTCGTAGAGCGCGTGGGTCCAGGCTGCCACGCCGAAGCCGCGCGCGAGAAACAGGGCGTTGAGGGCGAGGCCGAAGAGAAACCGAAACGTGAAGGACGGAAGGGCAAACGGATCGCCGAGCGGACCCACGTAGTGCACCAGGCTGAAGAGGGCAGCCCCGAGGAGTGCGGCCAGGAGGTAGGCCTGCGTCGAGGTCTCCAACAGGGTCCGGAACAGAAGGAACAGCCCTCCCACGAGCAACACGCGAAAGACCAGTTCCTCGTAGAGGCCGGCCCCGATGGACAGGGCCAGTTGCGTCCAGAGCGACCCCTCGGACGGCGGAGCGGCGGCGAAGAGCGCGCCGACGAGCGACGACACGACCGCGGCCACCCCGACCGCGTAGACGGCACTCTCGCCGATGAGCCCGATGAAGTAGCGCGACCGCAGCGGAATGGAGCGGTGTCGATCCAGCAGGTACGCGGCCACGCCTCCGCCCACCACGAGGAACGCCAGGACGAGTCCGCCAGACGCCCCGGTCATCGTCAGCAGCTCTTTGATCCAGACGCCCGCGCCCACCCGCACCGTCCGGGCAGCATCGAGGTTCACGAGCACGATCATCGTCTCATAGAGCGCAAAGAGCGGCAGGGCGCTCAGGAAGCCGTACGTGGCCGAGCGGGTGGCCCGATGGTACACGCGCCAACCGGTGGAGGAGGTGGGCATGGGAGTTTAGGGTGGAGAGGAAGACAGGGTGGCGACGCTGTGGACAGTGGTACGTGACGCGTGATACGTGATGAGTTTACGTGTCACTCATCACGCTGAATCCACACAAGGCGAAGCGCCACCGTCGGCGTCGCATCGGTGTTGATGCCTAGTTGCTCGGCCACCGCCGCCGACACGTCTAGCAAGACGCCCTCGTCGAGCGGTCCGCGGTCGACGACGCGCGCGAAAGTGTGCTGGTCTACGTCGGGCCGAGACAGAAGCACAACGGCGCCGTAGGGGAGCGACGGGTGGCTCACGACGAACGCGTCGGGGTCGTACGGCGCTCCGCTCGCCGTGAGGCGGTCGGCGAAGGTGTCCGGGTAGACGGCCACGCCCCCCGTCGAGTCCGGTGCGGCCCAGTCGCCGGGAGGCGGCACCTCCGGCGCCGTGCGGCCCGGGAGTCGAAGCCGCTGCCCCGGCTGAATCGACGTGGTGTCGAGGTCGTTGGTCGCCCGGAGGGCCCGTGCGCTCACGCCATATTCCCCGGCGATGCTGTACAACGTCTCGCCGGACTCGACCACGTGCGTGGGCGGCGCGAAGCGGCGTGGCAGGCGGACGGATTGTCCGGCGGAGAGGGCGGTCGTGTGATCATTCAGGGCGTAGAGCGTATCGACCGTGGTGCCGAGGCGGAGGGCAAGGTTGACGAACGAGTCACCCGCCTCTGCCGTGTGGTGGCCGTAGGGCGCGCCCCCATCGGCGGCCGCGGTGTCCGGCACGGCGGCCTGAGCCGTGTCGGGAGGAGTGGAAGGCTCTGGTTCATCGGACTCTTCCGGGGGCGTTGCCTCCCGCGGGGACTGAACCCGAAGCGTTTGCCCCACCTGCAGGGCCGTGCCCTCCAGGTCGTTCCACCGCTGCAGGGCTTCCACCGACACGCCGAACCGCTGGGCGATGCTGTACAGCGTGTCCCCGGACTGGACCGTGTAGGTCGAGTCGGACGGAGCCTCCTGGGCGGACCCGGCCTCCGGGAGGGCCGCCACCGTCAACAGAAGGCCGACGAGGAGAGTGGCGGTGCGCATCGCACGATCGGGGCAATTACTCGAATCCAATGCCTTCGGCCTTCAGCTTCGCGTCCTGAAGCTCCGAGAGGGCCTTCTGCGCCTCCTGCTCGCGGGCCACCTCGATGCCCTGCTCGTAGGTGTCGAGGGCGTCGTCGGTGCGATCGAGTTGCTCGTAGAGCTTGCCGAGGTGGTAGTACGTCCCCACGTAGTCGGGGTCCGTCTCCACGAGTTCCTCGAACAGCGTGAGGGCCCGCGAGGAATTGTCCTGCTTCAGGTGTTCCTGCGCGAGGGCGTAGCGCGTGAATGGGTCCTCCGGGTCTTCCTCGTAGAAGCTGCGAAGTTGATCCAGGCGACTTTTGTTCATGGGGGAACAGGTGGATGCGAACGAGCCGAATGGAGCGCTTTCCCTTCCGCGGGCGGTCGCGAGGCGTGAAACATGAAGCGTAATTTGTGACCCGTCAGGGAAGGCGATCTCACGCTTCACGTCGTCACGTATCACGTCGTCACGCATTACCAGGATCCGCCGGCTCCACCCCCGCCGAAGCTTCCGCCACCAAACCCACCGAAGCCTCCGCCCCCTCCGAATCCACTGCCGCCGACTCCGCCGCCCCCGTGCGAACTGCCGCCGCCCCAGATGATGACCGGCATGCCCCCGTGGCGCTGGCGCGACTTCTTAGCGCCCTTTCCGCGTCCCCGTCCCCAGAACGAGCTTCCCACGAAGTACGCCAGAATGAGGAAGATGTAGATGAGCGTCGT
>CAYRPX010000124.1:0-8827 GCA_964426195.1 uncultured Salinivenus sp. | reverse complement strand
TCCGAAACGTCGCGATGGCGTTCGACGCGTACTGGACCACTGACGACAAGCAGCCGGTACACGCTCAGACCGTGTGACGACACGGCCTGTGCACTTCGCATTGTCCGGGGAGGGAAACACGCAATACGAGATTTCCCTTCCTCTCGCCGCTGTTTTCGTTTCAACTCGACGCCGCTGTTTTCATGTCGTCTTCCTCCACCAGCGAGCCGCCCGTTCTCATCGTCGGCGCCGGGACGATTGGTCTGGGCATCGGTTGGATCCTTGCCCGTCAGGGCACACCCGTCGCGCTCTTTGACCGAGGAACACCCGGACGAGCGGCCTCCTGGAAAGCTGGGGGAATGCTCACACCTGACGCCGAACTCCAGTTCGAGGAGCCGGAGCTGTATCGGCTCAACCGGGAGAGCCTGCGCCGGTGGCCCGATTTCGTGGAGACGCTGGAGGCGGAAACCGGGATCGACCTGGGCTTTCGGACGGAAGGAACCCTTACGGTCGCCCCCGACGAGGACAGCGCCGCGGCCATGGAACGAGTCTACCGCTTCCAGCAAAAGGTGGGGGCCGACGTGGAGCGTCTCTCTGGAGCTGAGGCCCGGGACCAGGAACCCTTCCTCGCCCCGCACGTCGCCGGGGCCGTATATACGGACGACGCTCAGGTGAATAACCGTGCGCTCGTCCGGGCCCTCGCAGACGGCATTCAGGGCCACGGGAGCACCATCCACACCGAGACCTCCATCGACGCCGTGGAGCCCGACTCCGAGCATCCTGCCGTGGTCACCTCCGATGGGGAACGCATCGAGGGCCAGCGGGTGATCGTGGCCGCGGGAGCCTGGTCTCGCCAAATCGAGGGACTGGACGCGGCGATTCGGCCGCCGGTGCGCCCCGTGAAGGGGCAGATTATCGAGATGAAGAGCACCCGGGCGTTCGACCTTCGACACGTGGTTCGCGGCCCGGACGCCTATCTGGTCCCCAAGGCCGATGGTCGACTCCTCGTCGGGGCCACGAGCGAGGAGAAAGGCTTCGAGCGGAACGTCACAGGCGGGGGGCTTTACACGCTGCTCGAAGGGGGGATTGAACTCGTCCCGGGCATCCGTGAACTTCCAATGCAGGACATCGGAGTCGGGCTTCGGCCCGGCACGCGGGACAACGCGCCCCTCCTGGGCCCGTCCGGTGCCCCAGGCATTCTCTACGCCACCGGTCACTACCGTCACGGGATTCTACTCACCCCGATTACCGCTCAGGAAATAGCGCGTCTCGTGCAGACCGACACGGTTTCCGAATGGCTCGAACCTTTCCTTCCCGCCCGTTTCACCGAAACGACCTCGACCGCTCCGTAGCCGTTTTTTCCCTTCTGCTGCCTTCTGGACCGTCCCGATTTCGGCTTACAGCACCCCACCCTCCCGCATCACGCTTCCCGCCGCAACGACATGCCTCGTACTGACATTGACTTTTCCTCACTCCCCTCCATCATCCAGGGCGGCATGGGCATTGGCGTCTCCACCTGGCGGCTGGCCCGTCACGTCGCACAGCGCGGCGAAATGGGAGTCGTCTCCGGCACGGCCATTGACTCGGTCGTCGTGCGGGAACTGCAGGACGGAGATCCGAACGACCGCCGCTTTGTTCTCCGCTCGTATCCCGACGAGGAGATCGTCGATCATCTGATCGATCAATTCTACCAGCCGGAGGGGCGCGCCGAGGAGGAGCCCTACGATCCGCTTCCAATCCACCGGTTCAACCCAACGGTGCAGTCGCAACGCATCCTCGCCGCGGCTACCTTTTCCGAGGTAATGCTCGCGAAGGCGGGACATGACGGCCTCGTGGGCCTCAATCTGATGGCCAAACTCAAGCGCTACTCGCTCCCTTGCCTCTACGGAGCCATGCTGGCCGGGGTGGACGTGGCATGCATTGGGGCCGGCATTCCTCTCGACGAAGCCAAACAAATTCCGAAGCTGGCGGCCGGGAAGCCGACGGCGCTGCGCCTGGACGTGGACACCTCCCAGGTCGACGACCCCGACCGCGTGCAGGACACGTACACGTATCGGCTTGACCCGTCCGACCTGCTGGACAATCCGCCGACCCTGGAACCACCCGCTTTCTTTCCAATCATCTCGTCGGACGCGCTGGCCCGAATCATGGACGCAAAGCTGCCCGACGACCGGATTGACGGCTGGGTGGTCGAAGGCCCCGTGGCCGGCGGGCACAACGCCCCGCCTCGTAACAAGCAGTACGACGAGGACGATACTCCCATCTACGACGAACGGGATGTTCCCGACCTCGAAAGCATTCGGGCACTCGGCACGCCCTTTTATCTCGCAGGGGGCTACGGCTCCCCGGAGGGCCTCCAGTATGCGCACAACGTGGGTGCAGAAGGCATCCAGGTCGGCTCTCTCTTTTCGCTTACCGAGGAGTCGGGGTATCCCCCGGAGCTGACGCGCAAGATCATCCGTGGGATCCACAGGGGAGAGGTTACCGTGCGCACCGACGGGCGCGTCTCCTCGACTGGCTTTCCCTTCAAAGTGCTGACCGTGCCGGGCACGCTCGCCGACGACGAACGCTACCAGCGACGGCCTCGAATGTGCGACCTCGGCTACCTGCGGGAGCCGTACGTGGACGCAAAGGGGCGCCTTCTGGGCCGCTGCCCGGCCGAACCGGTGGACGACTACGTCCGAAAAGGAGGCGACCCGGAGGAGACCGAGGATCGAGCCTGCCTCTGCAACGCGCTGATGGCCAACATTGGCCTGCCCCAGCATCGGGATGAGTACACGGAGCTTCCCCTCCTTACGGGAGGAGATGCCCTGATGAACCTGCCGCTCGGGTCCGTTGTGGAGCCGCACTACGACGCGGACGACGTGCTTGATTATCTGTACGGCGATACGCCTCCCCTGGAACGCGCCTCGGAGGACGCCGCCGCTCTCACTACGGGGTAACTGCAGCGTACTGAGTGCTCCCGACTCGACAATCGACGAATATTTTCGTCTCCGCGAGTCTCCGAGCGACGTTTTGGTCCAGCGTCATCGTCCCCAACGTGATTTCCTCGCTGTCTCGATCTCATCTCCTCCTGGTGGGTACGCTGCTGGCAATCCTGGCCGGGTTGATCGTCTCCCTCGTCCTCATCACTTCCTCTCACAAGGCCGATTCCCCCTCCGAAGTCGTCTCAGGGGCGGACCTCAGCTACGTAGGCCGGGAAACCTGCCAGACCTGCCACCGCCAGGAAACGCGTCGGTGGAGCGGCTCGCACCACGACCTGGCCATGCAGCCCGCGGCCGACAGCACACTCCGCGCTTCCTTTGACAGTGTCGCTATCCGGAGGGCTGGCGAATCGGCCCTCTTTTTCCGATCGGACAGTGCCTCCCACCTTCGTACCAAGGGACCGGACGGAGCCATGCAGACGTACCCGATCGGATACACGTTCGGGGTCGAGCCGCTTCAGCAGTACCTCGTGGAAACGTCGGGGGGGAGACTGCAAACGCTCAATTTCTCGTGGGATGCGGAGAAGAAACAGTGGTTTCACCTTTACCCCGACGAACAGCTGGAGCCCGACGATCCCCTTCATTGGACGGGCCGCCTTCGCACCTGGAACACCACGTGCGCGAGCTGTCACTCCACCAATCTGCAGAAAAACTACGACCCGGAATCCGACACCTACGCCACCACATGGTCGGAAATCGACGTAAGCTGTGAGGCGTGCCACGGTCCCGGGTCACGACACGTCGAGTGGGCCCGCTCCGAACACGAAGGCGCCGCCGACGCCTCGGATGAGACGAAGCAGTACTCCGAGGACTCTCCTGGGACCAACGGCAGCACCGAGGATTCCGAATACAGCGAAGGGGACTATGGCCTGACAGTGGACCTGGACACTGCGTATTCGGAGGCGGAGATTCAAACCTGCGCCCGCTGTCACTCTCGCCGGCAAAAAATCAGCACGGAGTACCGGCCCGGAGACTCGTTCCTCAACCACTACGTTCCCCAACTCCTTCGGGAAGAACTCTATCATCCGGACGGCCAGATCGACGACGAGGTCTACGTGTACGGCTCGTTCCTCCAATCGAAGATGTACCAGCAAGGCGTGCAGTGTGCCGACTGCCACGATCCTCACAGTTTGGAACTCCGGCTGGAGGGAAACGCCCTCTGCACCCAGTGCCACAGTTCGTCGACCTACGATACCTCCGATCACCACTTTCATCCGGAGGAGTCCTCGGGCGCCAAATGTGCAAATTGCCACATGCCCGAGAAGACCTACATGCAAATCGACGATCGGCGGGACCACAGCATTCGCGTGCCCCGGCCCGACCTGAGCGTGGAACTCGGCACGCCCAACGCCTGCACCCGCTGCCACACCGATCAGTCAGACCAGTGGGCGGCACAGGCCACCGAGCGGTGGTACGGAAGCCTTGGCTCGGACTCCATCCACTACGGAGAGGTGTTTGCCGCCGCTCGGGAGGGGGAACCCGACGCGGCGACGCCCCTGATCCGCACGGCCCAAGACACAGGCCGGCCCGCGATCGTTCGGGCTACGGCCCTTTCCCTTCTAAACCGGTACTCTGGAGAACAAGTCTTCAGAACCCTCCGCGATGGCCTCGAGGCGCCCTCCCCGCTCATGCGCCGGGCCGCCATCGGGGGGCTCGAACAACTGGCCCCCTCCGAGCGCGTCTCAAGTCTCGGCCCTCTGCTTCAAGACTCGATCCGATCCGTTCGAATCGAGGCGGCTCGAACGCTGGCCTCGATGGAGGAGCAAATTCCTCCGAAACGGCTGGACGCCTTTGAAGACGCCTTTGGCGAATTTGAGGACGCCATGAGGGTGACGAGCGAACGCCCTGAATCGCAGGTCCAACTGGGACAGACCTACCAGCAGCGCGATCAGACGCAGAAGGCCCGAGACGCCTACCAACGGGTCCTGCGACAGGACTCCAGCTTCGTACCGGCCCTCATGCAGCTTGCCCGATTGAACAACCAAGAAGGGCGAAACAAGGAGGCCGAGTCGCTCCTTCGCCGGGCCGTCTCCCTCCGCCCCGAGCAAGGAGAGGCACACTACATGCTCGGCCTCCTGCTTGCAGAGTCCAAGGGGGCGGACGCCGCTGTCTCCTCCCTGGAAACAGCCGCCGAGCTCCTTCCCGACCGTCCGCGGGTGCAGTACAACTACGGCCTGGCCCTCCAGCAACTCGGACAGCGAGAAAGGGCCGAAGGGCCACTCAAACGGGCCCACGAACTCCGACCCGAGGCTCCGGATTTTCTCTACGCACTGGCCGTGCTGCACGTCCAGCAGAACCAGTGGCAGGAGGCACGTCCATACGCCGAGGAGCTGGCTCGCCTCCAGCCCCGATCGCGTCGTGCCCAGCGCCTTCTCCAGCAGATCCAGCGCAAGTCAAACGAAGCATCCCGTTCGGAGCCCTAAGGAGTCGGAAGGAGGATGCCCCGTTGGTCGAGTCTGTTCTGGTTTTGGGGCAGACCGAGAGAGCGGGGATGGAGGCCAGAAAACTCGGGTCATGGACCTGCATTTGAAGTAATACCTTGGAGTTCAGATGCCTCAGACCGTACAGCTTCTTTCCGTCTGGCTTCACATCCTAGCCGCCACCATCTGGATTGGCGGCATGGCTGCGCTGGGCCTCCTGCTGGTGCCCCTGCTGCGCCGTGAGCAGTTTCAGGAGGTAGCCCAACCGATGCTCTACGCCTCCGCCCTCCGCTTCCGATGGATTGGGTGGGGCGCACTGGGCGTGCTGATCGTCACGGGCCTCTTCAACGTCTGGGCCCAGGGCATCCCCTGGTCTTCTTGGCTGGAGCCCGACTTCTGGGGAACCCCCTGGGGACAGGCCCTCGGGTGGAAGATCGCGTTTGTCGGTCTCGTTCTCGTGATCAGTGCCGTCCACGACTTCCACTTCGGCCCAAAAGCCATTCGTCTCATGAAGGAAGCCCCCTCCTCCGCGAAGGCCGAACGAATGCGGTGGTGGTCAAGCTGGCTGGGTCGGCTCACGTTGCTTCTCTCCCTCGTCATTCTGTGGTTCGCCGTCCTCCTCCCCCGCGGCGGCCTCTAGCGTTTCGTGTATTGCGTAATTCGTGGCTTCCCCCGCTGCCAAATTCCCACGCTTCTGGCGCTCCCCTTCTCCCCCTTCCCGGCACACGCTTGCGTCTCGTCAATCATTTCCCCAAGTTCGGGTCGCCAACCAACATTTGCTCTCTTTCGACACGCCGATTCCGCATTGCACATGGCCCAAACGATTGCACCCGTTTCCACGCAGGCGCTCGCCGAGCAGGTGAACGACCCAACCCACGAAATTCTCGACGTCCGCCCCATCGCTGCATACAACGGGTGGCCCCTCCGAGGGGAACCACGCAGCGGGCACGTACCCGGGGCCAAGAGCCTTCCCCTCCAGTGGACGCAGTACATGGATTGGGTAGAGGTGCTCGACGAAAAAAATCTGTCCGCGGAGACCCCCGTGACCGTCTACGGCTACACGCCGGAAGACGCAGAAGAGATGGCTGCCAAACTGGACCGTCTGGGGTTCGAGAGCCTTAGCGTCTACAGCGATTTTCCGAAGGAGTGGTCGCCCGATCCCAATCGGCCGCTGCGGCGCCTGGAGCGCTATCAGCAGCTCGTCTATCCAGAGTGGGTTCGCGACCTCATTAGCGGCAAGTGTCCCGACGGCGTGGCCGACGACAACTACGTGCTCTGCCACACGCATTTCGACTATCCGCAGGACTACCACGACGGGCACATTCCCGGCGCCGTCCCCCTCAACACGAATGAATTAGAGTCTACGGATACCTGGAATCGGCGGCCGCCGGATGAACTGAAGGCCGCCCTCGAAAGCCTTGGCATCCGTCAGGACACCACCGTCGTGCTTTACGGTCGGTTCTCGTACCCGACCTACGACCAAGACTATCCTGCTCAAAGTGCCGGACATCTAGGGGCGATGCGATGTGCGGCGCTCATGCTCTACGCTGGCGTCGAGGACGTAAAAATTCTCAACGGTGGGATCAACACTTGGGAATCGGCCGGCTACGAGATTTCCACTGAGCCCGTTGACCCCGAACCTGTGGAGGACTTCGGCGCCGAGGTGCCAGGGCGTCCTGAGTACATGCTGGACCTGACGGAGGCACGGGCTCTTCTGGAGACAGACGACGGGGATCTCGTGAGCGTCCGCAGCTGGGCAGAATTCATCGGAGAGCGAAGCGGCTATCACTACATTGACAAAACGGGCCGCATTCCGGGCGCCGTATTCGGCAACTGTGGGAGCGATGCCTACCACATGGAAAACTACCGCAACTTCGACTACACGACGCGGGAATTTCCGGAGATCGCCGCGCAGTGGGCCGAAAAAGGCATCACGCCCGACAGGCACATTGCCTTCTACTGTGGGACGGGGTGGCGGGGCAGCGAGGCCTTTATGAATGCGTACCTGATGGGATGGCCCAACATTTCGGTCTACGACGGGGGCTGGCACGAGTGGAGCAACCATCCCGGTACCAACATCGAAACAGGGGTGCCCGAGTGAGACGTTCGGGGGTAGAGCCAGATCCGTGGAGGGTTAAGGACGCAGACAACTGTGGCCCGTCTGAGCGCTTGCACCGCCCTTTCCGCCGCCCCTTCGTGGACGGGATCGGAAAACCAGCTCCTTTCGCACGTAAAGTGGAAGTGCGCATTCCTTGCCCCAAACGTCCCCAGCCCAATTCCTGACCCCGACGCCTTTGCCGAACGGAAGCAGTTCGTCGAGACCGCGATCCGGCTCGACCAAGAGACAGACGCGTCCCCCACCGTGTCGGAGATCTGCGCCGAGGCGGGCGTTGAAGAGAGGATCTTTGAGCGTCACTTCGACACGGTCGATGAGCTCCGCCCTGCCTTTTACGATCTCGTCGTCGATCAGTACCGGATGCTGACGGAGGCGACGACCGGCTATGAGGACTTCTCGTTCGAGGAACGCCTAGCGTCCTTCTACTACATCCTGCTGGACGCGCTCGGAGAGCAGCGCGCCTTCGTACAGACCACCTTCGACACCCGGGTCCGCTACCGATCCTCGTTCCGTGCCGAAGTGCGGGAAACGCTCCGCGGCCTTCTGACGGAGGACGATCTGGTGCCTGCTCCCAATCAACTCGTTACGGGCCTGTGGCCGGTGCACGAGGTTCTCACAGAGGTGACGTTCGCCGTCATCCGTCACTGGATGCATGACGAGACGGAGGCCCAAGAAGCCACCACGGCCCTCGTCGACAAACTCGTTGCATTCATGGCCGAACTGGTCACCTTCCACGGCGTGTCACGCGGTGCACAGTTAGCCTGGCACATCGTGCAACATGATTCGCTGGGTCTGGGCCGGCTGCCGGTGGTGGGACGGTTTTTCTCCGGAAGGTAGGTCCGTTTTCCAGAGGGGTCATGCCGATTTTCGGCCCTGTCGCCTTCGACCAGGAGCGTAATGCGTATCGCGTGTTACGCATCTGAGCAATTACGCAATACGAAATACGCGACACGAAATACTTCCTCCAGCCGGGCCGTTCCCATTTTGCTGAACTTCTCCACGGATCTCGACACTTCGATGAGCACCAACGATTCCCCCGACGATTTCCCCGCCTCCAAGCTGGAGCGGAGCGGCTTGTTTGCCAAGACGGGGCTGAAGGTCGGAAAGAACTACGCCCAGTACCTTGTGGACCGGGCCACCGGGGAGGAGGATCCACAGGCACGGAAACGGGAACTCAACACACAGAACGCCCGCGACCTCTTGAAAGAGTTCACGCGGCTCCGCGGGACGGCGCTTAAGATGGCCCAGTCGATGAGTATGGACACCGGCCTCTTGCCGGACGAGTTCATGGAGGTGATGGCGGAGGCGCAGTACAGCGTGCCGCCGAT
>CAYRPX010000123.1:0-8838 GCA_964426195.1 uncultured Salinivenus sp. | reverse complement strand
TCGGTTCAAAGCCCATCCACAAAATGCGGGTTGGCAGTACTTCATTCCAGTAAACCTTGATGCCTTCGCGTTACTGCTCATCGGCCCGAATCACGTCGTAGGTCACCGACTGGACGGCCCGTTGCCCGAGGGGAATGTCGACGAGCCAGCGGTTGAGAGCCTGGAGGCTGGCCTGGGCGGTCGCAAGCACCCCATTTTCAATGTGTTGCTCCGGCATCTCTTGAAACGTCACCTTCTTCTTCGTCGCCACGGCCACGAGCCGTTCGGTGATCTGCCTTCGGTCCTCCGGCACGTCGACGCGCAGGTGCAGCCCGCGGGCCCGCAGGTCCGGTGGGGGAAACTGAATCGTAGTCCCCGCCGGCACAAACGTGTCTTGTGAGAGAGGATTCGGCCAGATTACTTGCAAGGTGTCGGGGGTCACGCTGAATAGAGTCAGGTAGGCGTCCTTGGTCACCTCAATTTCAGCGACCACCTCGTCGCTCCCTTCCAGGTTGCCCCGGGCAACGAACGTCTGGTCTTCATCGGTCAGGCCCATGTTGACCTCGAAGCCGGGGTCGGGCCGACCCGTGGCGGGCTGGACCCTCGCCTGAATCCGGACGTACTGAAACACTTCGCCGTTTCGCTCCGGACGCCGCTCCTCCAAAACCTTGGAGTCGACCACCCGCCCGCTCGCTCCCGTCCGCACCACTTGCGAGAACCGGCTGACCACCTCCTCGCCCGTCTCGATCGTGGAGCTGCGCCGCTCGGCCTGTACCTGCGTGCCGATGGCTTTGCGCACGGCCTCTGCCCGGGCCCGGTCTACGGCCTGCCGGCGCGCTTCCTTCGGCGTTTTGTTGCCCGCATACAGCTCGTATTCGGCCTCCACGGTCCGGGTCTCAAGATCTGCGGGAGAGGAATCGGTCTGCGCTTGGGTCCCCGAGGGCCACGGCCCGGCGGCCGCGAGGAGCAGAAACACGAGGAGGAGCCCCCCCTGTCGGCGTCTCGGCGAAGGAACTCCACCGAGGGCCCGGCGACCCGGAAAAAGATGCCCATAACCGTCAGGCGTGGAGAGAATCGAATTGGGCATGGAGGAAAGCGAATCTAAAAGAGAGACGCCGATACCCTATTGCAGTGTCAATCCTGATTTTTATATCCAAGATACGATCTCAATCCCCGATTTACAGCAGTCATTCCGAGCGGAGTCGAGGAATCTCCTTCGGGCTGACAGCTCGTTTCAAGGAGGGTTCTCGACTTCGCTCGAAACGACTTGTCCTGGGGGTTGAGATCGTGTCGACGCTAAACCAACATTGACGCTTGACACTACACTATCTTTCGTAACCCATCTTTCGGAAGGGGGGAGGAGGCCGGGAGCGAAGCCTTGGGCGACGCCTACTCCTTGATCGATATAAGTTCGGGGTCCTGTCCCTCGACGATCGGCATCTCCATCCCCAGACTGCTTCCGATGTAGGTGGGATCGGCAAGGATGTATGTATCTTCGTCGACGGTGACGGTGCGGTCCGTTTTTGTGGTCGTAAGCCCGCTGCTGGCCCGCACCGCCAGGGCCACGTGATTGGGCCACTTCAGTCCCACGACCTCCCGCCCCAAAAGCTCTCTTGTGAGGTACGCCATTAGCACCGCCCGGTCCTCGCAGTCCGAGTAGTCGGCGGTGAGCGTCTCCTCGGGAAACAGGAACCGTTCTTCCCCGAAGTGGTCCCGGTCCCGCTTGTAGTCGGTCGCAAATTGGGCAAACCTCAGAAGCAGGTTCAGCGCCGCTCGGGGCGGGCGGTCCTCCACGAGGGGCCCAAGCGCTTTCGCAAGCGAACGGCGGGCAACGGAGGAGACCCCCGCCTCGAAGAGCACCTGCAACTCCACGTTTGGGTAGTCTTCCAAGTAGTCGACGACGGAGGGGTTGTAGGCGACGTCCAACTCGTAGCGCTCGTCCTGGAACGTAAACGACACTGTGCCTGTCTCGGCGGCTCCCGTTAGGTCGGGCAGCGATTGGGCACTTAGATGGAGCGGCTGGGTGGCCTCCTCGTGCTGGCCGTTGTAGGTGCGGAGCGAGCCTCCTGCTTTGTCTGCCATCAAGTAGTAACGCTGCCCGTCAACGTGCATCTGGGGGCGGTCGAAGACTTGCTCCTCGACCGGTAGGAGGAGGATCACCTGATCCTGCCGGTACCCCACGCGGGCATCGTAGCCGGACTTCATGAGCATAAACCACGTCCAGAGCGTCTGCTCGTTGGCGGCCGCCTCTCCGTAGAGCTGGGCACTCAAATTCTGGAGGTATCGGTAATAGCCCCAGTCGCTTAGGCCCAGGTCCTCGCGGTGTCCTTGGACGGCCTCGAGGGTGGGGCCGTGCGGCCCCGACGCCATTGTTTTCCAGAACTCCTGGATTGAGGACGTGCCGGGCGCGCCATTCAAGTTCGGAAGCAGGGCCGATCCGTAAGGGACCGCGGTCGTGGTGCCGAAAAACGAGAGCGATGCTTCTCGGTTCACCTCGGCGGCCTCGGCCTCTGCTGGGGCCGAAGCATTGTCGGAAGAAGGGGGGCGGTCCGGAGCGGCCTCGTCCGGCGCGGGGTCTTGAGGATCCGATTCTCCAGCGGGCGGGTTGCCTTCCGCGCCCTCCTCTTCGAGCTCGCCTGCGGCCTCCTCGATCTCCTCGTCGGGGAACTGGGAGGTCTCCGCCGTCGAACCATCCGGGTCGTTGAGCAGCTGTTCCACGTCGTCCTCCTCCGATTCCTCATCTGCCCGCTCGGACGGAGCAGGGTCAGAGGTCGGGTCTTCCTGCTCAACGGCACCCGGATCTTCGTCGGTCGTCGGGGGCTCGGCCGGAGGGGCGGGGGGCTCGCCCCGCACGCGAGGAACCTGCCGAGGCTTGTCGTCGAGTGGAGACGCGGACGCCGTATCGACACGGACGCTCTTCCACTCCTTCTTCAAAAACTTCAGAAAGGCCTCATCCTGCTCGCTCAGGTACTGCTCGTACTCTTGTCGCTGCTGCCTGACCCATTCCTCGTAGTCTTTTTCCTGCGCGGCGGCGGAGACCGGAAGAACGAGGGCCGCCGACAGGACCACTCCGAAGACGCCGGCGAACCTCTGCAGTCGAAACGGAAGCGACCGGAGGAAAAGCACGTCTGCAGACATATCTGCGGAACCGGGTTTTTAGAGGCGAGCCGGGGGGAAAGCTATTCGATCAATACGTCCTCGACGACGCCTTCGGCGAGGACGTAGCAGGTTTCCTCGTCTGCCCATCGGGCCACCGCCTGCACGCGACGAAGACGGACCCGGGTTTGGACACTCATTACGTCGTGCTGCCAGTCCTCAGTGCTTTTCTCCAGACGTCTGATTTTGGTGGCCGCCTTGAAGGCGAGCTTCCGCCGGGCCTGCTTTTCGGCGCGTCGCCAACTGTTTTCCAGGTAGTAGTACCGGGAGGCCCGGCCGACGGCACGCGCCTTGTTGGGGCCCCCCTCTACTTCAGTTTGGACCCAGGAGGGAGGCGTCTCCGAAAAGGGGGCCCGGCTGCTCGGAATCGGCCCCGCCACGAGCGATCCGTCTGTGGAAGAGGAGTCCTCCGGGGTCCAGGCCGCGAGCACCAGGGTCATTCCTCCCGCGTGTAGGGAGTCGACGTACGTTACCGACCGGAGCGTATCGGGAAGTCCTGTCTCGGTAAAATTTGCCCCTTCAAAGGAGGTCTGGAAGCCGGGGGCACTCTCGTAGAGCTTCTCGCCCCGGAGGATCACCCGGCGCCCGCGCCGGAGCCGCTCGTAGGCGTCGGCCTTGGCCGGCTCCATTGTTGCCTCTAAGGCGTCGTATGCCCGCGCATACCCGACCGCCCAGAGCCCCTGCTCCGAAGTGGGCATAGAGCGGAACCACGCTGGGTACCGCGCCTCCTGCGCCGGGGCGCTCCAGCTTCCAAGAGGCACCACCAGCAGCGCCAGTCCGAGCAACGCGACGAATCGGGTTCTATTCGTTGTCACTGCCCCCGCCTCCGCTTCCTTGCGCCATGCCACGCTTTTGCTCCTCCTCGTATTCTTCGACGGCCTCGTTCATCTCCTCAAACGCCTGGCTGGCCCGGAAGCGCGTATACATCTCGTCGTTTTGCTGCAGCTTCGAGAGCAGCTCTTTGGCCGCCTTGCCCACCGGCAGCTCCATGAGCACAAAGGCCTGGTAGGTGCCGTTGTCTTGCTGGTAGACCTCCCGCTCCTGCGGGCTCGTGCCCCGCAGGACCTTGCTCGTAATCGTCTTCTGGGCGTCGGTGTACTGCTGGCGAAGGTCGTCGCCCACCTCTTCGGTGAAGGTCTTGGTCATCCCCTCAACCTTTGTTTCCAGCTGGCTGGCCAGATCGCCTCGGGCACTGGTGGTGGCCTTGTCGAGGGCCACCTGCATCTGTTGGGAGGTCGCCGACTGGACGGCGAAGACGTAGTTCGGATCCTCCGGCGGATTCAAGAACCACTCCGGGACATTTTCCTCCTCGGCAACGTTTTCTGAGCCGCCGCACGCCACGAGGCCGACGGCCAAGACGGCAAGACCAAGGAAAGAAAGCGCGCGGGACAAAACGGTGCGAGAGTGATCAAAAGAGTAACTAGACATGGGTCGGTGAGGAGTGTGATGGAGCTAGCGAGGTGAAAGTGGTGTTATCAGTTTCTATTCAAAAGCATGTGTCCGAAGAGTTCCGGGCCTGCGTTTTCTCTCTTTATTTGCTTTGCATTTTTCTTCGGGTCAGAGAACCGTGGGGGCTCTTAACGACGCGACCGGTGGAGCGTGCGTTTGACTCTGGGGGCTGAATCTGGAGGAAAATCAGTTTCTGCTTGACGGAAGGGCTTCTTCGTACTGCACCAGGGTGCGGTCCTTGTTCTGCCCCACCACCTGCGGGACCTGCTCCCGGCTGTACATCCGTCGGGCCTGATACGGCACGCGGTCGGTCAGGTATGCCTCCAGTTCCTCGGCGGTGATGGCCTGGTCGCCGTCCTGCTCGGCCTCCCCCCGAAGTCCTTTCAGAAAGAAGTACGTAAACAGCCCATGCTTCTTCTCCGGGTGCCAGGAGGCGATCTGGTCGGCCGCCCCTGCCGTGAAGGCCAAGCCATTTTCCATCGCCATCACCGGGTTCTCGACGCTCAGCTCTACCGGGCTGGCCCGCTGAACGACCGGGCCCTCGTCGGTAACGCCGCTAAAGCAGGCATCCAGGACGACTGTCACCGACCGGGCCGGCACCTGCGCGAGGTTTTCGTAGAGCTGTTGGGCCGGATAGCCGTTGATGCTCATGTAATTGGGATTGATGTCTGACCCGAGAAGGAACGCCTTCCCCGTCGAGGGGTCCGGTGCCCCGTGCCCACTATAGAAGACGTACACGTCCGACTCCCCTCGTTTGACCCAGTTGTAAAGCTGCCCCTCCGGACTCTCGGCGCTTCCAAAGAGACGTTGAAGGACCGACCCGGTGGCGTTGGGCTCAAAAATCACGTTTTCCTCCCGAAAACCGAGCGTGTTCGTGAGGTACTTCTTCATCGTTTGGGCGTCCCGCAGGGCATATTCAACGTTGGGGACGCCGGAGTGCTGGTACTCCTTGACTCCTACGACCACGGCAATGGCATTGGGCCTCGACATGCTTGTCTCCGGCACCTTCCGGTCCACAACCGGCGGCCGGTCGGGGTTCGCGTCTATGGCTCCCTCCTGGGTCTGAACGGCCAACGACCAGCTCCTGTCCGGCGCAAACCCATGCTCGTCGCTCAGCTCAACCGCCAGGGACACCGGCTCTCCGGAAAGGGACTCCTCTCCTCGCAGCCGCGTCGTAATTTCACGGGTCACGCCAGCGGGAAGCTCCTCAATCTGAGCGACTCGGACAGCCCCGTCCGGCAGGTTTTCCGGGACGGCCCCTTTCGCCTCTTCGGACGCGGGCAACCGGATCTGGCCCTCGCCTTCTGTTGGATGGATCCAGACCCCAACGTTCGAGGCGGGTCCGTCTGCCTGGTTGGCAACCGAAATTTCGAGGACGCCGCTCTCCGCAGGGTCAAGTGCCCGGTCCCCCGTCGAGTCCCGAAAGGCCACCTCGGCGGAAAGCCCCCCGGCCTCGGAGTCCTCCGGGGCCACGTTCAGCACTCCGACCTCTGTGGTCAACTCATCGTCCTGCCCCCAGGCTGGACTGAGGCCAACGCTGAGGAACAGACACGAAAGCAAAAGCACCGCCGCGACCTCCCTGTTCGAAAACCTGGAAATCGTAAACGTAGAAGTAAGCATAGCGGACATGAGCCTGCAGTGGAAATGAGCATGCGAGAGGAGTGTGCGTACAAAAAGGGCATGTCCGAAAAGACGAATGCCGTGAGGCTTCTCCCTTGGCCACCTTTGTTTTTATGATAAGATCTTATTTCTCAAAAGTTCAATCGTTACCGCACGACGGTCATCCTCCGAGATTTGCTGTTCGTTTCGGTTTGTAACCGGTAAAAGTACACGCCGCTGGCCAGGGCTCCGGCCCGCCGGCCCTTCGGCCACCGCACCCGGTGAAACCCGGCCCGCCGCTCCCCCTCAACCAGCACCTGCACCCGGCGGCCAAGAAGGTCGTAGATCTCAAGCCGGACGTGCTGCCGCTCCGGAAGGGCGTACTCGATGGTCGTCGACCGCCGCAGGGGATTCGGGTAGTTGGCCAAAAGCCGCACCTCCTCGGGGGCGAGCTTCTCTTTTTGGTCCTCCACGTACCCAGAGGTCCCGACCAGCAAGGCCAGGGTCTTCTCGCCCCCGTGGCCCTCCTCGCCGCTGGGGCTCTTCTCGCCGCCGTGGAGTTGAAGGGCCGCCTCCCCCCTCCGCAAATCGTGGGTCCGCCCCGTCGGGCGCTCGGCGAGCACCACCTCGTAGCGGGCCGGCACGCCCAACGAGTCGGCCCGCAGAGTCACTGTCTGCCCTGAAGGAGCCCCCTCGGGCCCCCGCAGCCGAAGTGCAAACCGCCGCCCCCGCTCCCCCGGCGGCCGGTAGGCCTCCAGCATCGAAAGGCCGCTTCGAGACGCCTCCTCGTTCGCCTCCTCGTTTTGGAGGCCGTCCCCACCTTGGACACTTCCCTCTTGGGTCTTTCCGGGGTCGACCACCACCCGCAGCGCCGCGCCCCCGAACGGAGCGGGCGGGGCCGGCAGGTCCATCGGATCGGGGCCCACCTCGGCCCGGGGGGAAAGCCCGACCCGAACCCGGCTCCGGCGCTTGCCGCCGACGTAGGCGCCGAGCTCTGCGGCCTGGGCCTCCGCCACTGCCTCCTGCCGGTCGAAGCGGCCCTTCCCGGCCGAAGAGTCCGCCGAGCGCCTCTTCGCCGAGGTCGAATCGGCGGCGGCCGGGTGCGGCAGGGTCATCTCCTCAAGGCCCCCCTCGTTTTTTACGTAGTAGCCGGCCCCGGTGGTGGCGGAGGCAAAGGTCGAGGCCTGTCTCCAGCCGCCCCCGTCGGTCCGCTCGTAGAGGGAGCTAAGGCCCTCCCCGCTCGCGTCCCGTACCGCCGACCACGAAACCTCGGCCGAAAAGGGATTGGACACGAGGTTCCACCCCGGGTTTAGCGGCACCGAGTAGGTCCCCTCCGCCGAAAGATCCACGCTTTGAATCTCCTCCGGGGGAGACCAGCTCTCCTTCGAAAGCAGCCAAAGGCCTCTCCCCGCCTCAAACGAACAGCCCCCATCGGCCTCGCATTCCTCGACGTTGTAGTCCTCCCCTCCGCCAGCGCCCGTCTCCCGGTAGGCCCGGTAGGTCCCCTCCGGGCCCGCCTCGCCGGAGACCACAGATCCCAGCGGCACGCCCGCCGTGCCCGGCAGGGCCAGGGGACGGTAGTTGCTCGGGTCCGTGGCGTCCCCGAAGGACACTCCTCCCTGCGGGGAAAGCGAGGCGGGAGGCATCTCCAGGGTCACCTCCTCGGAGAGCTCCCCGGCCGTTCCGTCGGAGGCGACCGGCCGGACCCGGTAGTGATACGTCTGGCCCGCACTAACCCCCTCATCCCCGTAGGTCGTGTCGGAAGTCGGCCCGTCGGTCAAAAGCGTAGCCTCGGACGGGTCCGAAAAGGAACTGCCCGCCCGAAACGCCTCGTAGCCCGTCACGTCCGACGAGCGTGACTGCTCCCACCGCAGGCGGGCCGCTCCCCCGGTCGCAACCGCCTCAAGAAACGGGGGCGCCGGAAGCTCCATCAGCGGCTCGCTCTCGCTGGCCAGGGCAAACTCGCTAAAGCCGGAGACCTCCGCGAAGATCTCGTCGTCGGACGGGTCCTCAGGGGTGCCCCCCTCGTCGACCTGGGTCGAAAGGGCTTTAAACGCCCCCGCTCCCGGCCGGGGGCGCCTGTAGATCGTGACGTTCCCCGGACTCTCGACCCCCTCCATCCGGCTGGCCTCAAACCGAACCTCCGCCCCCTCGAAGCGGAGGCCGCCCCGGACGTCTATGGTCATCCGGTAGTCGCTGACGTTGCTCTCGGCGATGCCCTCGGTCCCGGCCGGGCCCTCGTCAAACCGCTTGACGGTGACCGTGCCGGAGCCTTCGGTTCCGGAGAAGGAAAGGTCCGTCCCTGTGTCCCCAAAGTCGACGCGCCCGTTGGAGGCGACCGTCGCGGACTGGCCCGCCGCGGGGACCTGGGGGGTCGCCTCCGCCCCGCCGGAGAAGCCGCTCTCAGTGCCCGAGGGGCCCACGGCCGTCACCCGGTAGTAGTAATACGTGGAGCCGGAGACCTCCGTGTCGGTGTGCGTCGTGGACGAGGCCGCCGCTGTGGCGTGGGCCGCCAGGCCCGAGGGCCCGGCCGACGAGTCGATCGGGGACGTGGCCCGGTAGATGCGGTATGCCGACAGGTCCGATGCCTCCTCCGGGGCGCTCCACTGAAGGGTGATCTCACTTGGGGTGGCCGAGGCCGAGAGTGCGGTCGGC
>CAYRPX010000122.1:0-8899 GCA_964426195.1 uncultured Salinivenus sp. | reverse complement strand
GTGACCTCCGCCGCGACGGACGCGCCAATTCTAACCAACGTATCGGACCTGTCGAATATGTTTCGTGGGGCTGGCGACTTCGACGGGGACATTGGTGACTGGGACGTGTCGAAGGTGACCACCATGGAAGGTGCGTTTGCCGGAGCCGAAAGCTTCAATGCAGACATCGGCGACTGGGACGTTTTTAACGTCACTACCATGCGGGAGATGTTTCTAGATGCCCGAACCTTCGATCAAGACCTTCGCTCGTGGGACGTGTCCAGCGTGACCAACATGAGTTCGATGTTTCAGGGGGCTACGGACTTTGGTCGCTTCGATCGATTCGGGCCGGGTCCCCGAAAGGGGATCATCGAGTGGGACGTTTCCAGCGTCACCACCATGAGGGACATGTTTTTGAACGCCGATTCCTTCGATGAGGACATTGGCGGCTGGGACGTGTCCAGCGTGACCAACATGAATTCGATGTTCCGTGGGGCCGAAAACTTCGACCAGGACATCGCCGCCTGGGACGTATCGGGTGTGACCGACATGGGAGCGATGTTTAAGGGCTCAACCTTCAATCGGGACATTGGTAGCTGGGACGTCTCCAACGTGACCGTCTTCGAAGACCCGAGTGCCGGCGGGTTCCTGGAAAACGTAGAGCTTTCGCCGCAGCACTACGATGCCCTTCTGAGGGGGTGGGCGCAGCTGTCGCTGGCGAGTGGCCTGACCTTCGACGCAGGTGGTAGCCAGTACACGAGCGAGGCGGACGCCGACCGCCAGTCCATCATTGACGATTACGGATGGACGTTCCAGGATGGCGGCCTCAGGGGGGCTACCTCATTCATCACGACCTGGGAGACGACCACCTCCAGCGAGTCCATCACGATCCACACCCATTCCACGTCCACCGACTACGACTTCTCGATTGATTGGGGTGACGGGACGACCGAGACCTACTCCGGCGACGACCCGGACCCCTCACACACGTACGCCTCTTCGGGGAGCTACACCGTCGAAATTAGCGGGACGTTTCCGCGCATTCGGCTTTACATGCGGCCTGGAGAGGGGGACCCTTCCTTGCAAGAGGAGCGAGAGGAGAACGCCGCCAAACTACAGTCGATTGACCAGTGGGGAACCATGGAGTGGGAGAGCATGCGCAATGCATTCGGGGCCACTGTGAACATGACTCACGAAGCCAGCGACAAACCGGTGTTGACAAATTTGACCAGTACCCGACGCATGTTCGTCAGAGCAAAGAGCTTCAACGGCGAGATTGGCGACTGGGACGTATCCACCGTCACGAATATGAGGGGAATGTTCGACCGTGCAGAAAGCTTCAACAGCGACATTAGCCAGTGGAATGTCTCCAATGTGGAGACGATGAGGCAGATGTTTCAATTCTCGAATTTCAATCGAAGTATTAACGAATGGGATGTTTCTGGGGTAAAGGAATATGGAGGGTTTCAAGAAATGTTTATGGGTTCTCCCTTCAATCAGGATTTAAATGATTGGGAGTTTTCTAATGCAGCTAATTTTAGACTATTTTTTGCAGGTGCAAAGAAGTTTAACGGTAACATATCGGATTGGGATGTTTCAGATGTTTGGGATGTATCTGGAATGTTCGGAGGTGCAAAAAGCTTTAATAGAGACATCGGAGATTGGGATGTATCAAATGTTTTAATAATGAATTCTATGTTTAATGGTGCGACTAGTTTCAACCAGGATATAAGCAGTTGGGAAGTTCATAATGCTGAAGAGATGAATGGTGTTTTTGCAGGTGCAACGAGCTTTAATCAGGACATAGGTGAGTGGGATATCTCAAGTGCGAAAGATATGGGGGCTTTTTTTCGAAGTGCATATAGTTTTAACCAAGATATAAGTGGCTGGGATATGTCAGGTGTTGAAAGGGTAAATGAAATGTTTCGTGGGGCATATAGCTTTAATCAACCCATTGGGAAGTGGGATATGTCGAGCGTTAAATTTTCTGAAGAAATGTTTCACGCACCTCCCGACACCATAGCTTATAAGATGAGCTTTGACAAAGATATTGGCGGGTGGGACATGTCCAGGGTCGTTAGTATGAGAAAGATGTTTGAAGACAACGCTACTTTTAATGAGGATATTAGCGAATGGGACGTATCGAGCGTCGAAAATACGAATCGTATGTTTAAGAATGCTTCCTCATTCAACCAGGATATTGGCGGGTGGGACATGTCCAATGTCAAGGATATGGGTGGTATGTTCGACGGCGCAAAAAACTTCGATCAGGACATTGGTGGATGGGACGTGTCCAACGTCCAATCTTTTGACCACATTGTCAATGGTGGCGTAGAGGCTCCCTTCATTAATAAGACCGATGAGCTTTCACGAGCAAACTATGACTCGCTCCTGGTGGGATGGGCCCGTCAGGATCTTCAGGACGACCTTTCCTTCACGCCGGGTTACAGCAAGTACTCCGTGAATGCGCGGGCCGCCCGAACTATGATTACTGAAGACCACAACTGGACGATTGATGATGGCGGTATAGTTGAGACGACGGCGCCGTTCGTTACCGTTTGGGCGACGACCTCTTCCGGGGAGACCATTACAATCCCGACTGAGGGCGGTTCTGAAGTCACCGATTACGACTTCACGATCGACTGGGGCGACGGGTCCTCCGAGCAGATCACCGGCGACGATCCGGATCCTACCCATTCATACAGTTCAGCGGGGGACCACACTGTCAAGATCACTGGGACATTTCCGCGGATTTTTCTAGATGCCCACAGTGGAGGAGGGAGCGGCGATGCCACCAACGCCGCGAAACTGCAGTCGGTCGAGCGGTGGGGCACCGGTCAGTGGGAGAGCATGGCGGGGGCGTTTGCCGGCGCGGAGAACCTTGTGCTCAAGGCCACAGGGGCCCCCGATCTCTCGAACGTGACGTCGATGCGGGCGATGTTTGCCGGCGCGTCCCAGTTCAACGGCAAAATCGAGGTGTGGAACGTGGCGAGCGTAGAAAACATGACGCAGCTGTTCGACGGCGCGGCGGCCTTCAATCGAGACATCGCACGGTGGAACGTGTCCAGTGCGACCGCTATGGCCGCTACATTCCGGAATGCGATGTCCTTTAACCAGAAGATCGGGAGATGGGACGTGTCCAGCGTGACCGACATGAGCGGCATGCTGGCCGGCGCCGGTGCCTTCGACCAGGATCTTGGAAACTGGGACGTATCCGGGGTCACGTCGTTCAAAAATGCCCAGTTCGGGGGCTTTCTCGAAAACGCCGGGCTGTCCGTGAACAACTACGATGCCCTTCTTCACAGCTGGAAACAGCTGGACCTGACCGACGACCTCACCTTCAACGCTGGGAGCAGTCAGTTCACTGAGGCGGCCCAAGCCGAGCGACAGGCGATCATTGACGACGACGGGTGGACGATCACCGACGGCGGACTCCTGGAGGATTCAGAGTTTATCACGACCTGGAAAACCACCTCCTCAGACGAGCAGATCACAATTCCGACCGAGGGCAGCTCGGCCGAGTACGACTTTGAGGTCAACTGGGGAGACGGGAATAGCGAACGAGTGAGCGGCACCGATCCGGATCCCTCTCACACGTACACCTCGGCGGGCACCTACACCGTTGAGATCATTGGGGTTTTCCCGCGCTTTTTCCTCGACGATCGGTTCGACAGCGATCCCAATTCGAACAAGCTGCAGTCGATCGAACAGTGGGGACCGATCGAATGGGAAAGTATGAAGTCTGCCTTTGCCGGGGCCGAAAACCTGACCTACAACGCTTCCGACGATCCGGATCTTTCAGGGGTAACCTCCATGAGGGAAATGTTTACTGGAGCGTCCTCCTTTAACGGGGACGTTGGCGACTGGGACGTATCCACCGTCACCGACATGAACAGCATGTTCAGCTCTGCATCGAGCTTCAATCAAGACATTGGTAGCTGGGACGTCTCCAACGTCACCGAAATGCAGTTCATGTTTGCGCGGGCAGGGGCGTTCGATCAGGACATTGGTGGATGGGACGTGTCCAGCGTGCAGAACATGAACAGCATGTTTGGCAATGCAGATTCTTTCGACCAGGACATTGGGGGGTGGAACGTTTCCAGTGTGACAAACATGAAGGATCTGTTTTCGGGAGCGAGTGCCTTTAACCAAGACATCGGGGAGTGGGACGTGTCCGCCGTCAAAGACATGAGTGGAATGTTTCGGAGTGCCAAAAACTTCAATCAGGACCTCAGTAGCTGGGACGTGTCCGGCGTTGCCGACATGAGCGGCATGTTCTCCTTTACCGACGCATTTGACCAGAATCTCGGAGCGTGGGATTTGACGGGGATCACCGAGGGAGGCTTGGAGGACATGATGGACCGGGCGGGATTCTCGGCGACCAACTATGATCGCACCCTCATGGGATGGGCCGAAAATGATCAAAACGACGGTCTTAAGCTAGGAGTGAGTAACCTTGCCTACTGCAACGGGAGACCCTTCCGCCGACATCTTGCCCAGCAGTATGGCTGGAGCTTCAGCGGAGACGACCAGAAGAGCGATTGCCCGACCGATCTCGTAGGGAGTGGAAGTTTTCAGGTGTTCGACGACGGTACGGTGTTACTCGGAGATTCGGGCGTGCGGATTCTCCTGAAAGGGGTCGATGGATCGGGGTACGTCTCTGCCGGGCGCTTTGACGAGGCTCCCCGCAACGTCGAGGGAATTAGCGAAAGCAACGTGAGCGAGTATCGGGCCGTTCTCGTAGGAGCGCACGATCTCTCGTTTGACAATACCACTGAGGTGCGATTCGACATGGATGCGTTCGGGGGAATCAACGACCCGTCGGACGTGTCCGTGTACAAGCGCTCGCCCTCGGGGACCGGCTCGTTTACCGAACTCTCTGCGAGTCATGATTCGCAGACCAACGAACTCGTCGCGACGACGAGCTCGTTCAGCGAGTTTGTCCTAGCGAGCGACACGGAGCCGCTGCCGGTGGAGATGGCGAGCTTCGAGGCCACAGTGAACGACGAGAAGGTGCGGCTTTCCTGGACGACCGCCTCCGAAATTAACAATGCCGGCTACCGCGTCCAGCGCCGCACGAAAGAGGGGAAAACTGAGGGGGAAGAGGCGTCGTGGTCCACGATTGGATCCGTTGACGGGTCTGGCACCACCTCTCAGGTACAGTCCTATCAGTATACCGATCGTGACCTCCCTTACAGGGATACGCTCAAGTATCGCCTTAAGCAGGTGGATGCGGATGGAGGTGCCAGCTACTCGGAGGAAATTAGGGTTGGCCGGAGCGTGCAGGAAGTAAAGCTTTTAGGGACTTTCCCCAACCCGGCTCGTCAACGGGCCACCGTGCAATACGCGCTTCCCGAGAAGGAGGATGTGACGATCCGCCTCTACGACATTCTTGGGCGCCGGGTGCGGACCGTCGTCAGCGAACAGAAGGAGGGTCGACAAGAGCGAATCCTAGACGTCAGCCGGCTGTCGAGTGGAGTGTACTTCCTGCGGCTGCGAGCAGGGGGAGAGACCCGGACGCAGAAAATGACCGTCGTTCGGTAATCTCCTGGCGGAGGCAGGAAAGCGGATCTGTCAGTCATACTGACTGGGGACGAATCGCTTCGTTCTTCGGGCAACGGTAGATCCAATTTTGGGTAGCATGTCAACACTGTGAGACGACACCGTGATCAGACTGGCTTCGAACGGGTGAACCATCGGGTCCACCGCTTCGGGTCATGCGGTTGGGTCAACCATCTTGTGTAAAGACGTCAGTGGCCTGACCGGAACCAAGGTCGAATAGAAAAGGGCCACCGCCGTCAGTTAGGTTGGACTCACCAAAGTCGAATCAACCTACCGGAGACGATGACCCAAATTCAGGTATCGTTTGACGAGGAGGCCCTCCGCGAAGCTAAAACTTGGAGACAAGGGAGCCGAGGCGCTCCTGGAGAAACCCGTGGACGAGATTGTGCAAGCAGAGATGACCGAGCATCTCGGGGCAAAGCCAAGTGAACATACCGATGATCGGAGTGGCTACCGCAACGGAAGCTACGAGCGAGAGCTGACTACGCGGATTGAGCTTCCTCCCGGTTGGAGCTACGCTTCCGCGGAATGTCGCTGACCTAAAACAGACTATCCCCGCGTCTCATCTGATCGAAATCCATATCCCCGCCGGGCGCTCCGTCTAGGCCTGAGCACCGGGGACAGTCGACCCACCCGGTTCCCACGCACTCCCTACAGGACTGGAATGTGGTCTCCCCCTCGGGGCCAGTCGTTTTCTTCTCACCGGCTCCCTCGCACTCCTTACATGCGACCTGCTTGTGTCCATTGCACTTTGGGCAAAGTTGCATCGTGGGCGTAAGTCTAAGGCCAGAATCAACTCGAACGCGTTCCGGCCCTTCGACAAAAGGGTCGGGCGGCTCGCCAAGATTGGCAAGTGCGGTCTTGGAAAAGAGACCTGAGCGTGGAAAGTTCGCCTGTCTCCCCTGAAACAGCAGATCTTTTGGCGCTGAGGAGAACCCGGCCGGCCAACCTGGTTCAATCCCCCGTTCGGACCGGTGGGTTTTTGGTCCCATCCCTTTCAAGGTGTGCCGAATTTTGGCCTCTCTCGCCCGGAACGTCCGCTTTGCTCCCGGTTCCGGGCTATCTTTTCTGCGGTCTCCTCCAGAAACGCACGGCTTTTCGCCCCGAATTGACCGACGGAACCGTAGCGGGGAACCGCTTGCGGCCCGGCACGAGGGTCGAAGATGCGCACAACTCATCAATTTTCCCCAAGACCTTGAAAGGGGTGGTTATCTATGGGTTCGTGCGCGAGAAGCTGCAGGAGACGCGGATTGCTGAGGAGTCGGAGATTGCGTATGCCGAGTTGATCGAACCCGCCGGGGTTCCCCGAGTGCCCGTCTCGCCGGACATTAGGCGGAACCTCATTCTCGGTATGCTTCTGGGCTTCGTGGGAGGGAGCGGGCTCGTCTTTGTTCGCGAAGCGTTCGATACGCACGTTCGTGCACCGGAGGATCTGGAAGAGCTGTGTGACCGGGTTCTTGGCGTCATCCCGTCTATGAATCCTCTTTTGGAGGCGGAGTTCGACGGGGACGAGGTCGAGATCGAGGGCCAATCCCTAAGGTCGACTGCCGTGATGCTCACGGCTCCCCAGTCGTCCGCCGCGGAGGCCTATCGGCAGCTTCAGGTCAATCTCCGCTATGCTCGTCCGGACGCCTCCACTCGCTCCCTGATCGTGACGAGCCCCGAGAGGGGAGACGGAAAGTCGACAACCTCCCTCAACCTAGCCATTGCGGCGGCCCGCTCTGGGGAGACCGTTGCTCTTGTGGACGCGGACCTGCGCAATCCGCAACTGCACTGCCTCCTCGACGTGTCGTCCACGCCGGGCCTCCCGGAAGCCCTGTACGACGACGCCTCGTTTATTAATCCGGGCGTTGACAATCTGCCTTTTCTGCCGTCTGGGGACACGTGCCCCAATCCGTCCGAACTTCTTGGGTCGCAGCATATGGACCGCTTCGTTACCAGCCTGGTGGAGGAGGTCGATCTCGTCGTCATCGACACGCCTCCCGCTCTCCCCTTCAGTGATCCGACGGCGTTGATGCCCCACACGGACGGTGCTCTTCTCGTGGCATCGGCCAACGAGACGGATCGGCGGGCCTTTGAGCGCGCGCATTCGAAGCTGGACAGTGTAGGTCCTAGAGTCCTCGGAGGGGTCCTGAATCGGTTCGATCCGGAGAGTGGGACGTACGGCTACTACGAGTATTATGACTATTACAAGTACTACGACTATGCGCATGGGAATGAGGATGGCTCGGAGGCATCCTGGTTGACGGAGGTGATGCCGGCGCGAGGGCAGCGGCAGCTTGAGGTCCTTATTCCCGCAGTCCATCGCTCGTCTACCGATGTGTGAGGAAATACCTAAACTAACCCAACTTCCCGAAAAAAGCTCTGGATGATCTGGGTCTTGTGTCGGAGCCGCTCTTTGGCCCGACGAAGCTCGGTTTTGGGTTGGTCGAGACTCCGGCAGCAGAGGTTCTTCATCTCTACATATTTGAGCCAGTTCCAGACCCCCTCGTCTGGGTTGAGGTCCGGAGCATAACCTGGCAGTTGCTCCAGGTGGAGCCTTTGGGCCGCCCCGCCGGAGAGAAACGTCCGGACGTCGGTTCCCCAGTGTGCGGGAAGCCCATCCCAAATCACCGTCAGTTTTCCTTCCACCTCCCGCAGGACGTGACGAAGAAACTTAGGCTACTTCCGTCCCGCGGATCGAATCTTCGAAGACGCGCATGTAGAGCTTACCGGCCGGAGCAGGTCCGCTTATCGCCGAGAGGTGATCGTAGCCCAAAGGCGCCTTTCTGCCGGTGTTTCTCCGTGGGGCGCATACGTCCGAACCGCCGCAGGCAACTGGTAAAATTCCGCCTCATCGACAAACATCACGGTTCGATCGTCAGTCTCGGCTTCTTTTGATTCGCGGTCACTCCTCCTCTTTCCACTCCTCGCTCTTTCCACTCCTCGATCTCCTTTTCGTCGCGCTTGTCGGATCGGTGGTCGGGTTTTTGGCGGCTCCACCCGATCCGACCCAAGATCCGACCGACCTGCGACACATCGTACTTGGGCTCCAAATTCCTCCTTGATGACCTTCCGAACGCGCTTCCGAGTCCAGACCTCGCCCCGAAACCCGAAATGCTCAGGCCCCTTCTCAAGAAGGGAAGGAAGCCTTTCAGTACGCTCCTCGTCGGACAGTTTTGGCGGGTGGCCCGGCCTTGGTTCGGTTCTGAGCGCCTCCTTGCCCCCCTCACGGGCCTTTTTCATCCACTGGCTGACGGCGCCTTCGCTCAGGCCAAGGGCTTCGGCAACGAGAGGTTTGCTTCCAGCCGTCTTGTTTCAGCCCAAAGGCTCGAAAGCGGCGGGCTTCCCGCCAATCGGAGGGAGTCGGATCCATAGT
>CAYRPX010000121.1:0-8928 GCA_964426195.1 uncultured Salinivenus sp. | reverse complement strand
CCGGCATCGACGTTCTTTCAAGCGGGTCTGTCCTGGTCGGGCAGACCCGCTTTTTGTGGTTCTCGATATTTTTCCGTTTGACAGTGATCCGCTCGTTCCCACTCAAGCTCTGAAAATCGAGACTGAACCTCCAGATTCAGTCTTTTTATGTTAACATTCCGTAAATGACAGGAAAGAGATCAGCATCTCGTGTCCGCTGCCCCCTCTTCCTTTCGCTTTTAGAAATGAAGGAGGAAGCGAGAATTCATCTCCTTGCATCCTCTCGACCCTTGAGCTCCGGTGGGGTCCCCTGCTTGCCGGCAGGGGTGGAGACGAGGGTCGAACGGGGCGGCGGGTACCGGCCCACTGTCGACTTCTGGCCGCACGACGCTCACTTCTTCCCGCCGCCCCTCCCCTAACCGGGGACCTCAGTCCCAACTTCCAAGGGCGTTTCCAAATCGAAGTCTGGCTGGCGAAACAGCTGAGTGTACTACTCCTCAATCCAGACGGTCTTGGTGTTGACGAACTCCCGAATGCCGTGATGGGACAGTTCGCGACCGTAGCCACTGTCTTTGATTCCTCCAAAGGGAAGACGCGGATCACTCTTGGTCATCTCGTTGACGAACGCGCAGCCCACTTCCAGAGCCCGGGCCATCCGTTCTCCTTTCTCCGGATCTTCGGTGAAAATGCTTCCCCCAAGCCCGAACCGAGTTTCGTTGGCCAACGCCACTGCCTGCTCCGCGTTGTCGGCCGCCACGATGGATGCCACCGGCCCAAAGATCTCTTCTTCAAACGCAACCGTGCCGGGCTTAACCTCGGCGAGAACGGTGGGCGCATAGAAAAATCCGTCTCCTTCGAGGGTATGTCCTCCGGTGAGAGCAACAGCCCCCTGACCGATCGCGCGCTCCACCTGATCGTGAATCTCGTCCTGGAGATCCGCTCGGGCAATCGGACCGATATCGGTATGGTTGTCCAGGGGGTCGCCGAACGTAAGGGCTTCAACTTCTTCGAGGAATTGCTCCGTAAATGCATCGAGCACCGGGCGTTCTACGATGAATCGCTTCGCGGCGATGCAGCTCTGCCCATTGTTCTGCATGCGCGCCCTGCATCCTACGGAGGCAGCCGCCTCGAGATCTGCGTCGGCGCAAACGATGAAGGGATCCGAGCCGCCGAGTTCGAGCACGGTGGGTTTCACCTGGGCGGCGGCCTGCCGAGCCACGGCTTTCCCGGCGGCCACGCTTCCTGTAAGGGTGGCGCCCCGCACCCGCTGATCCGCCAGCACGTCTCCCACTGTCTCCTCGTCAATCTGGAGAACCTGCAACTCGTGCTCGGTAAACCCAGCGTCCCGCAAAACACCCGCAATGGCCTGCGCACAGCCCGTAACATTAGGCGCGTGCTTCAACAGTACCGAATTGCCCGCCATCAAGGCCGGTGCACCGAAGCGAAAGAGCTGCCAAAACGGAAAATTCCAGGGCATGACGGCCAGAATCGGTCCGAGCGGCTCGTACGCCACGTAGCTCTTCCGGGCGGCTGTGTCGACGGGCTCGTCGGATAGAACGTCGGCGCCGTGATCAGCGTAGTACCGACAGACCCAGGCGCACTTCTCGGCCTCGGCCTGGGCCTGATCAATCGGCTTGCCCATCTCATTCGTCATTAGCCGACCGTACGTTTGGGCGTTCTCCTCCAGCAATCCGGCCGCGCGGTCCAGACGCTCGGCCCGCTCGGCGAAAGATCGGTTCTTGTTCGCAGCAAAGCCGGACACCGCCCGATCGAGACGCCGATCGACCTCGTCGGACGTGTGCAGTGAATACTGATCAATCTTCTCTCCAGTGGCAGGATTTGTGGAAACGAACGACATGAGAGAGCTCTTTTTGCTTAGATGTGCACTTAGGATATTATTGCACGACCCGCCGCCAACGGGTGATCCTTTCCACGGTGCGTTCGTGCTTCCTTTCCCCCTCCTGGAAATGGCTCATCTCCTGAAAGAACTCCGACGGAAACTCAGTGCTTTGCCCAACGACTGTCTTCGCCGAGACCTTAGATCCCACCGCTTCTTGCTGCGTTAGGGAGAGATGACGCCAACGTTCTACTCGCGGTTTCTCTTCTGAGGACATGAGCACGTCTCCTCTTCCTTCGGACGCCCAGGTGTCCCGACCCACGATCGAGCAACTGGTCGATCAGCCCGTCGATGACCTCTCCCTCTACCGGCGAGCCCTTACGCACCGGTCTCTCCTCCGCGTCCATCCGGAGTCTCCCCTCGAATCGAACGAACGGCTCGAATTTCTGGGCGACGCCCTCCTCGAACTCCTCATTAGTGAAGAGCTCTACAACCGCTTCCCAAACGAAGACGAGGGCGCCCTCACTCGGCTCCGAGCGCGACTCGTGAGCGAGGGTCCCCTGGCCACGTATGCTCGCCGCATGAATCTGGGAGAGCACCTGCTCATGAGCGCGAACGCAGCCAAGGGGGAGGGACGCAACAATCCGAGTATCCTTGCGGACGCGTTCGAGGCCTTGGTCGGGGCAGTGTACCTGGACCAGGGACTCGACGCTGCTCGCGCCTTCGTCCACGAGCAGGCGCTCGAACCGTCCGACCTGAGGGCATTGGCTGCCCGGAATGAGAATTACAAGAGCCAACTTCTCGAACTCATGCAGGCCCAGGGTCGACCTCAGCCCACCTATCGCGTCGTGCAAGAGACAGGCCCCAGCCACGACAAAACGTTCACGGTGGAGGTCCAGGTCGGCGAGAGCACTTACGAACGGGGCACTGCCGGCAGTAAGCAGGAAGCCGAACAGCAGGCCGCCCGACGGACCCTGGAGCAGATTGCGCCGGAGGAATCGGTATCGTAGCTTTGCGAAAGAGGCCTCTTTTTTCCGTGACGAATCGATAACTTGCGAAAAAGTCGTCTCGGATCGTGGATCTTGAGTCCACCGGACGACTCATCAAAACGTCCGCTCCATCTGTCTTTCTTCGTCACCTCGCAGCTCTTTTTGCTGAACCCTTTTGGTCCCGATGCCTTCCCTTTCCTCCGAACTGGATCTCGCCCTCGCCCTGGCCCAGACCGCAGAATCTGAGATTCTTCCCCGCTTCCGTACTGCCAGTGTAACCCAAAAACCGGACGGGACCGAGGTCACCGAGGCCGACCGCGAGGCCGAGCGCGTGATGCGCGAGCGGCTAGCCAACGAGCGCCCCGACCACGCCGTACTGGGGGAAGAGTTCGGCGAGAGTGGGCCCGATGACGCCCGCTTCCGCTGGGTGTTGGACCCCGTGGACGGCACGGCAGGGTTTACGATTGGCGTGCCTCTCTTCGGCACGCTCGTGGCCCTGCTGGAGGAGGGGGAACCGGTCGTTGGAGTCATCCACTTTCCAGCAATTAATGAGACGGTATACGCCGCACGGAAACAGGGATGCTGGTTCCGCACTGCGGACGACGAACTTCAGGTGGACGTCGACCCGGTTGACTCGCTCGAAGAGGCCACCGTCACTGCGACTGCCCTCCACAGCTCCGATGTCATGGCTGCCCCCGACCAGACGCCCTATCGTCTCACCGACCTCGTCCACCGGGCCGGCAAGTTTCGCTTCGTAACCGATTGCCTCCAGCATGCGCTGGTCGCCCGCGGCCGTACGCACGCCGCCGTAGACACCCTCATGCACCCGTGGGACATTGCCGCCCTCGTGCCCTGCGTGCGGGAGGCCGGCGGGGTGGCTCAACCGCTCGATCCGGACGCAGATGACGTGGTCTTCGGGAACAGCCTCATCACGGCCGGGAGCGAGGCCCTCCTCGACAAGGTGCGGACCCTGCTCCAGCCAACACGCAGGCCGGATCCGTCTCCCTGAACCGGTAACGAGGGAACGAGAACCGAGTGTTACGCTTGCCCTGTGTCCCGCGCCCGGCAATCGCATCTTAATGTTGACCCTCTGTCCTCATGGACCGCTTAGAGACACTCGACCTCAACTTTCAGGACTGCCCGAAAACCATCGCAGCCTACCTGATCCCGCACGCCGACGGCGCGGCGCTCGTCGAAACAGGACCCGGCTCTACCTTCCCGATGCTGCAGGCCCGGCTGGCCGAGGAGGGACTGACCCCGGCCGACATCTCTGAGGTGCTGTTGACCCACATCCACCTCGACCACGCCGGGGGAGCCGGCCACCTTGCCAAGCACGGCGCCACGATCTATGCCCACGAGATCGGCGTGCCCCACCTGTCCGATCCCCAAAAGCTTCTGGCGAGTGCCGCCCGCATCTACGGAGACGACATGGATCGCCTCTGGGGCGACATGCACTCCGTCCCGGACGACCAACTCGTCGCGCTCGACGATGAAGACACAGTGCCGCTCGGCGACTTGGAGGCCACGGCCTTCGATACGCCCGGCCACGCCTCACACCACATGAGCTACGTGATCGGAGATGTCTGTTTCACCGGAGACGTAGGCGGCGTTCGGATCCCGGGCGAGACATACGTGGAACTCCCGTTGGCTCCACCGGAGATTCGACTCGACCTCTGGCGTCAGAGCCTCGCTCGTCTCACCACTGCCATCGAACACCACGACGTGACCTATCTCGCTCCGACCCATTTCGGCGTCTACGACGACGTGTCCGCCCACCTCGATCGGCTTGCGGGTGTCATTGACACCGCGGACGAATGGGCCGTCGACGCGCTGCCTTCCCTCGCTGAGGACGACGAGGCCCTTCGCGAGGCGGTCACCGAGTGGATGCATGACCTCGCAGGAGCCAATGGGGTCGACGAGAACACGTGGGAGCGCTACGAGCTGGCAAACCCGAGTTGGATGGCGGCGCTGGGTTTGAAGCGATACTGGAAGAAACACAGGGCTCCATCCTCCTCCTAACCTCAGCTGCGCGCTCAAGCAGACGAACGACTGCGTTCGTTCGTACTGCGTATTTTGCCCGTCACTCCGATAGAATACGCTCCGCAACCAAACTGAGATCGTCACCCGCCGCCGGGCTCCGGAAGCGTAATCTCAGGATCCTCCGGATGCGGGCGATAGAGCAGAGCCGTCCCTCCAATTGTGCGGACCACCTGTACGTCGTCGATGACTCCGGCCACTGCTTCGGCCACCTCCCGCACGCCTCGCGGCGCATTGTCAAGCACGCGAATGGTCACGAGCTCGCGCGTGTTGAACGCTTCCTCGATGGCCTGCCCCACCGCATCGGTCAGCCCCTCTTTGCCAATGTGGATGAGGGGATCCTGGTCGTGAGCGAGACTGCGGAGGTGGGCGCGCTGTCGGGAGGTGAGTCGGTCGGCCATGGAGCGGAACTGGATGCGTTTCGATGTCGCGGGGCCGGCGCAGGGCCAAAGCTCCCGCACTGATTTCGGGCCGCTGCGTTCCGGGAGAATCAACCCTCGCCCTCGAAATTCTCACTATCGGCGAACGTGGAAGCCGGGGCAAACTGGATCACGCCCCACTCTCCATTCACCAGCCAATCGGGATCCTCCTCGTCGAGACGGGCGACCTGCTTTGAGGACAACCCAGCGGCTACCTCGGACTTGAGCGTCCGAAGTGCCAGCACGGGGACGGGCATGGACGCCGCCGCGACCGCAAACGGCGTGGTGAAGGACCAGTGGCGATCGCCCACGAGGCGCCGATAGTTCGCGTCCCCTTTGCTGACGAGCAGGTCGGATCGCGCGAGCTCGGCCCGAACGGAGGCCGGAAAGTCCCGCCCCCGGAGCGGTGAGGTCCACACCCACGCGTCCCGAAGTCGAAGCCGTCCCGTGGCTATCGCCCCTTGCAAGCGCTCGGCCAGCTCCCGAACGGCCGCCTCGTCTGCCCCCGCGAGGGCGTCGAGGGTGTCATGGACGTCGTCAATAGTGGCGTCGGAAACAAAGGTCGGATGCACCTTCAGATGGACCACGACTCGGCCGACCGTCTTGGTGGCCAAAAGCCCATCGATCAGGGCGAGGTCGGAGACGAGCTCAAAGCCCGCGTTGTCCGCCCACATGTCGACCCGCGCCGGGCGGTCGAGAATCTCCAGATGATCGAGGACTGCGGCGGTGTCATCGACGAGGAGATGCTCTTCTTCGCGCCCGGTGCCCACGTGATTCGGCGCGTCCTCATCGGCGCCCCACATGCTCAGATCGGCCTGATTGCCCCAGAGGGCCGTCCGGAGGAGCCGGGTCAGTACAGACCGCTCGTCCTCCGCATGGTCGAGGGCCGTGGCCCGTCGTTGCGACAGCATACGGATCTGGTCCGCGGCCTGGCTGAGGCCTCGTTCCTTCTGATACGCGAACGGATCGCGCTTCCAGCCCGGCCCGGACTGAAAGTAGCCAGTGGCTTCCAGGATGCGGCGGTAGAAGTAGGTCTCCCCGAAAAACCACGGTGCTTCCAGCCAGCTTTTCCCACGGTGCGGCTCCACATATTTCGCCCAGAGGGCCTCGTCGGGGGCCTCCGGATCGTCAATCGGACGAATCGTTTCATGCGGAATGTCGTCACGGAGGGCCTGGATGCGGTCGTTGATCGGAGCGGGGAAGTTGTTCTCCTCGATGACCCGTGCCGCAATCCGAGGCCAGCGGTTGACGATGGTGTGATGGGTGAATGCGTCCCCGTCGGTGCCGCGCAAAGGCTCGGGGAGATCAGTAGGCTGGACGTGCTGATCCACAGAACGTGTATAGGTCGGTCGGGAGAATCCGTTTCAATTCCGGCGTCGAGAGTCTCAGTGACGAAGGAACGTACGAGCGAGGAGACGGGCAAAGTGCTCGATCAGCTCGCATGAGCCCTCGATGTCCGGAACGTGTTCGCCAAAGAGGTTGAGTTCGGCCAGCCGTCAGACCTCCTCGGAGTAGAGCTCGTCGGCGAGACTCGCGAGGGTGGGGACGGTTCGGGTTGGTTCCCTCGTCGGGGCCGGCGGATCGAATCGCGTGTTGTAGCGCTGGACCCAGACACAGGAGAGGCCGAGCCGGCCGGCAGGATTGACATCGTGGTACACGCTCTGGGCAATGTGCAGGACGCGGTTCGGTGGTACACCGAGCCGAGTGAACGCCGTCTCAAACGGCTCCAGCCTCGGCTTGTAGGCCCGAACCTGCTCGCTGGTCACTACCTCGTCGAAATCGACCGCGAGGTGCCGCGCAGTGTTTAGGAAGAGATCGTCGTCCACGTTCGAGACGATGGCCAGTCGAAAGGAATCGTCTAGCCGCCGGAGCGCTTCGTTCGTGTCGGCGAACAGCGGCCAGTCGCCCACCGAGTCGGAAAACCGTTCCAGTTCGGCGTTCGTCGGCGTAAACCCGAAGTGATCGCCGAGCCGTCGAGCCACTCGTCGCAGCACCTCTCGGTAGTTCACGTACTCCCCCGATTCAATATCGCGCTCGAAGCGACCGTACAGCGAGAAAAGCTGGTCGTCGTCAATCTCCACGTCGTAATTCTGGAGGATCGGCCGGAGCGCCGTGGAAATGCCACTCGCCCAGTCCACGAGCGTGCCGTAACAGTCGAAGGTAAGGGCATCAAATGATTCCGCGTCGAGAGCCATGGCGCTCGGGAATTGGAGCAAGGGGAATGGAGACCGGGTCGACCCGTACGTCTCGATCCGACTCGTGATGCAGAAAACAGAACTCGATCTGTACTTTTACCCTGGGCTCGTTAAGAAATGGGAGCTCGCCGCGTCGACGGAGAGCGTCGCATGGCATAGATGAGCACCAGGAGCATTCCGCCCAACAGAACAGCGAGGCCGATAAAGGCGGGCCCCCACCCTAGGAGGTCGACCGCGGCGCCCGTCACGACGCTGCCACTCGCCCCGAGCACCATGTAGGCCGAGCGAATGAGCCCGAAGCCAGCGCTCCGTTCCTCGTCATCCAGGTGATCCATGAACTTAGGCAAAAGGGCCGCCCCCCAACTCATGGCCACTCCGATACAGATGACGCCTCCCCCCACCATCCACGGCCCGGTTCCGCCGACGAGTAGACCGTATCCGACCACGCCGGCCCCTACGGCAAGGGCGGCGGCAGGGTATCGCCCCATGCGATCGGAGAGGGTTCCGAGGGCCGGTTGAGCGAGACCCTGAACGACGAAGTAGACCGAGAAGATCGCTCCAGCGTACGTCTCGGCGTAGCCGTGGTACTCGATCAGGAAGGCAGGCAGAAACGACGCCGTGGCCTGCCACACAAAGGCTCCGACGACGGACAGGCCCATCGTGAGCAGAATGGGAGGCCGGGCCAACAGTTCGAAAAGGGGACCTGCTCGAAGGCGGCTCCAGACCGGCACGTCCGGTTGTACCGGCTCCGTCGGTCGAACGACGGCTCCAAACAGGACGGCCGTCGGCAGGGCCACGAGGAGGCCCAGCGCCACGGCCCAGCGCCACCCCAACCAGGCCCCAACGCTCCCGGCAGCCAGCGGGATAAGGAGTCCCGCCAATGGGGCCCCGGCCGTGTGAAGACCGATAGCCGATCCGGTGTTGGGAAGGGTCCGGGTCAGCAGAGAGGTGGCGACGCTGTAGTGAAGTCCGGCCACCCCGCCCAGAAAAACGGCTCCCACGAGAAAGATTCCGTACGACGGAGACGCCGCAAGCAGGGCACTTGCCCCCGCCGTGCCAATCACGGCGACCAGGATGACACTGCGCTCTCCGTAGCGATCAGCCAGCAGTCCGCTCGGAAACTGGGAGGCGGCATACGCCAGCCACATTCCTGTTAGGGCCAGTCCAATGGCCCCGTTGGAAACGGCAAACGCATCGCCGATCGCAGGGACGACGGGACTGATGGCCAGTCGTGCAGCCATTGTGGCGAAGAAGGCCAGCGTGCACGCTCCCAGCACCGCTCCCTGATAGGACCACAGCTTCACGACGAGAAGGGGAATCGAGAAGAATTTGCGGCGAGGACTCGATGTGCGGTACGGCGCCCCCGAGGTTCGGTTTGGACACGGACTCGGTGAAAGCGGTCCCGACTCCGCACTTTGCAGAGTGTTCGCCGGGCAGTCACCGATTCTGAATCAAGCCTCGAAGAACGGGAA
>CAYRPX010000120.1:0-9087 GCA_964426195.1 uncultured Salinivenus sp. | reverse complement strand
CACCTATAAGAGCGAAAAGAATGACAAGGCTGACCTGAACGGCGCTCCGGCATCTTTCCATGATCGTGGGCGCGTGAGGAGGCGTAGATGACGAACGGAGCTGATCTGAGCCCGGGCAAGAATATCATTTCAAACATAAAAAAACAAAAACACCGATCCCCGAAACGGAAACCGGCGTTTTGAAATGACTCAACGGAGGAAAGACAAGAGTAGAACCGAAGGAGGACAGATGTCCATCGCGTCCGCGACTGCATCGACGCAATTCCCCCCCGCTCCCCGTCTGAAGACCCTGCTACACGACTGGATAGGTGTGTTTCGCTCTGCAGTGCAGCAGGCTATTCCGCGTGAGAGGCGAGGTAGGCCGGTCCCGATACGAATAGAAGGAACCCAGACAGGCAGGGAGCGAACACCGAGCGCTCACCGCAACGAGCGCGGATTCGGGCGGGAGACAGCGGAAGGGGGTGTCGTCCGAGTCGCCCCTTGCGTCGACAAAGCCTACTCCATCAAGAGATCCAGGAGCCGGATGATGCGCTGGCGGAGGCGCCGGCGGTCCACGATCATGTCCACAAATCCATGCTCTTGCAGGAATTCTGACTTCTGGAACCCTTCCGGCAAATCAGACCCAATCGTTTCGCGAATGACGCGCGGTCCGGCAAATCCGATGAGCGCGTCCGGCTCCGCGATGTGAATGTCGCCGAGCATCGCAAACGAGGCCGTCACGCCCCCCGTGGTGGGATGGGTCAGGATCGAAATAAACGGCAGGCCGGCCTCGTCGAGGCGCGTGAGGTGGGCACTCGTCTTCGCCATTTGCATGAGACTCAGGGCTCCCTCCATCATGCGCGCACCCCCACTTTGGGCAATGGTGATAAGCGGCATCTCCTGTGTGTACGCCCGCTTGATGGCCCGCGCGACGATTTCCCCGACGACCGAGCCCATCGACCCTCCAATGAACCCAAAGTCCATGCCCGCCATCGACACGGAATGTCCCCCGATCATGCCAGTTGCCGCCTGAGCAGCCTCGTTCTGTCCGGTCTCCTCCATCGCGCTTTCCAGCCGCTCCGCATACGACTTTCGATCTTCGAAGTCGAGCGCATCGACGGACCGCAGATCGGTGTCGTACAGGTCGTAATCGCCGTCGTCGAAGAGCACGTCGAAGTACTGGTGGCTGTCCATGCCGAAGTGATACCCCGAGCTGGGGAAGACGAGTAGATTGTCCTCCAGCTCGCGTCGGTTGATGATTTCACCAGTCTCCGGGCACTTCACCCACTGGCCTTCCGGCATTTCATTTTGCTCCTCGCGGGTCGTACGGATGCCGGCCTTCTCGCGCCGAAACCAGGGCATGGCAGTGTCAAATGACGAGTGTCGAATGACGAGTGCGAAGCAGAACGGAGAGCCCTGTCCCCTGACCGTCCCCGCTGAAGATCAGAAATCCCGCCCCCAAAGTCCAAACAAATCTCAGGCGAAGGGGGACGGCGCCGGGGTTGCGTGCACATCTTTCACGTACAACGGTTCAAAGGTGACCACGTCGTCGGGCCCCTGCGCCGCAAGCCGTTTCCGTCCACACCGCGCCACCCAGGCCGCCGAGGGAGGCAGTACATCGGGCGAAAGGAGGGTCTGTGGCGCCTCTACCGCCGCGAGTGAATCGCGTGCTTTGTCCCCACCGTCCCCCACGATCCACAGGCGCCCCGCAACGCCGCCAATCCATTCGGAAAGAGCCCCGACGGGGAGTGCCTTCGTCGGTGCGTATTCTTCCATTCCATCCGCGGTCCGCTGGTAAGCCCCAGCGTACACGTCATCCCGTCGCGCGTCGAGGAGGGCACAGACCACATCGCCGGGCGCCGCAACGGGCCGCAACTGCGCCGCAAAGGCGTCGAGCGTGGGAACTCCTACGAGCGACGCATCGGTCGCGAAGGCCCATCCCTTTGCCGTACTGACTCCAATGCGGAGTCCGGTGTACGAGCCCGGTCCCATCGAGACCGCCACGGCACCGAGATCCTCCGCCGATGCGTCGGCGTGGCGGAGAACATCCTCCACAAGCGGCGTCAGGCGTTCGGAGTGCACCCGGGGGCGGTGTAGGTGGGCCTGTGCGACTACTTCGCCGTCCCGATGGACAGCAATCCCACAGGTGCGAGTGGCCGTTTCGAGGGCGAGAAGGAGCATTCCGGAAACCTCCAGTCGAGGGAGTGTGGTACTGATTTGAACGGAAATCTCCGAGTGCCCACTGGTCGTAACGGAGCCCCGCAGCCGCAGCGTACAGCGCGTCAGTCTACAGGGCCTTTACATCCCGACATCAAATCAGCAAAACGGGCCTACTCATAATCCGAGCGGCAGCCCGGTCTCTACGAGGATGTACCGTCGCGGAACAGCGGCTTCTTCTCCCCCGCTGGCACGGGTGCGTCAATCCGATTCTCAGGGGGCGGAAGGGGACACGCGAAGTCGGGATTGTAGACACAGGTGGGATTGTAGGCCCGGTTGAAGTCCACCACGACGGAGTCCGTACCGGCCGACTTCAGGTCGACGTACCGCCCTCCCTTGTACGTCGAATGCTTGTTCGTCGAATCGGCAAAGGGGATCCAGAGCCGTCCTCGGGGGGCGTCACTTTCCCCACGGAACACGACCAAGTCTTGGTCTCCCTCCGGAAGCGGCACCGTCACCTGTCCCACGCGGACCTGGGGCCGCAGACCGCCCGTGCTCTCGGCAATCATCACGGTATCAGGCGCCGACGACCGGCGTAGGGGCAAGACGAAGCGATACGCGGGGTCCACGTCGTAATAATTTAATCCCCGGAACGAATCCCGCCGGTCGGGGGGCAACACGCTCTCCTTCTCGCGCATTTGCATGTCGCGCTGCACTCGAGATTGCATAACGGCCTGCTCGTAGTCGTCCACCGGCGCCTCGTCGTCGCAGGCCAGAAGGACGGTTCCCACGAGTAGAAGAAGCAGGAAACGGAGGGGAGACATGCGTTCGTCGGGCCGCAGAAAGAGAATGAGGGGGATGATCGACGAAGGGGCCTTCTTAGGGACCGTACTGGGCAAATACTGTCGTATCGCCGGCCGGGGTGAAGGCAAGCACCGCGTAAGGGTCCACCCGATCCCCGCGCTCCATGCCCGGCGAGCCCACCGGCATGCCCGGCACACTGAGGCCCCGTACGTCCGGCGTCTCTCGGAGAAGCTGCTTCACGTCTTGAGCCGGCACGTGTCCCTCTACCACGTAGTTGCCGACCACGGCGGTGTGACACGACGAGAGATCGGACGGAACGCCCACTTGCTTCTTCACCGGTCCCACGTTGAAGCGCGACTTAACCTCCACGGGAAACCCCTGCTCTTGCATGTGCGACACCCACTCTGCACAGCAATCGCACGAAGGACTCTTGTAGACCGTAACGGCGGGCAGATCGGCCGACGCCGAAGATCCAAATTGGAAATAGACCCCAATCCCCAGCGCCGCCAGGAAAATTCCGATCCCGAAAGCCTTCAGGTGCGAACGATACGACGGAACGGAAGCCATAACACAGAAGGGAACTTCAGCAAGAGTGGGACGCGTCACAAAACCCAACCGGGAGATCCATGTTTCGCCCCCGTCGCTCTTTCCCGAACATAGACTCATGACAATTCCGATGGCCCTTCCGAGAGCCTCACCTTGATTCCCCCCGTTCTTTCCATAACCTTAGAGGGACGTTCAGACGTTACGAATATCGAACACGAGGTCTTGCTCGACGCACAGCCCCGACTCTCGCCCACCAATCGCACGACGAACCGATGACCATTTCTGACGCCAATCAAATTCGCAACGTGGCCCTGGTTGGACACCAGGGCAGTGGGAAAACGGCCTTGTCCGAGTCCATGCTTCACACTAGCGGGGCCCTCACCCGCACTGGGTCCGTGACCGAGGGCTCCACGCAGAGTGACCACCACGAGAGCGAGCAGAAGCGGCAGATGTCCATTTTTGCCACGCTGCTCCACGCCGAGTGGAATGGAACGAAGATCAACATTCTCGACACGCCGGGCTACCCCGACTTCGCGAGTGAAGTGATCGCCTCCATGCGTGTGGCCGACACGGCGCTGTACGTGATGGACGCGCGCTCGGGCGTGGAGGTAGGGACAGAGATGGCCTGGTCCTACGGCGAGGAGATGGAGACCCCATCCCTCTTCGTCATCAATCACATCGACCAGTCGAGCGCTGACTTCCGAACCATCGTCGACGAGATTGAGGACCGCTTCGGACGGGGGGCGACCGTCGTCCAGCTTCCAGCGGGCGAAGGCACCCGCACGCTCGTCGACGTGTTGCACATGCGCCAGCTGCACTACCCTGAGGGAGAGACCGAGCCGGAGGTGCAGCCGATCAACGACGACTTCAAGGCGGAGGTGCGCGACCTGCACGAGACGCTCGTGGAGGACATTGCCGCCAGCGATGATGCCCTCATGGAAACATACTTCGAACAGGGCGAACTGACAGAGGACCAGATGCGAAACGGCCTCCGGGCGGCCATGATTGATCGGGAGCTGTATCCTGTATTCGTGACGAGCGCCACGGAGGAAATCGGCGTTTCTCGGCTCATGGACTTTATTGGAAACGTCTGCCCCTCCCCCGCCAGCCGCCTCGTCAAGACGCAGGACGGACAGGAATTGACGGCCGACCCGGAGGACGATCCGGTGGCGTTCGTCTACCGAACCATGGCCCAGGAGCACGTCGGGGAGTATTCGTACGTCCGCGTGTTCAACGGCACGATCGAATCGGGGCAGGATCTCGAAAACGCCTCCACCGGCACTACTGAGCGCATCGGGCAGATGTACGAACTCAACGGCGAGGAGCGCAACAACATTCCCCGCCTCGTGGCCGGCGACCTCGGTGCGCTCGTGAAGTTAGAGGACACCCACACGAACGATACTCTCCGGGCGGAGGACTCCGACGTCGTCATCCCCCCCATTCAGTTTCCCGATCCCCGCTACCGCATGGCTGTGCGTCCCGTGCAGGAAGGGCAGGAGGACAAACTCGCCCAGGGCCTCCACCAAATCACGAACGAAGACCCGGCGCTCATCTTCAACCACGACGCGCTGCTCAACCAACTCACGCTCAGCGGACTGGGCGAGATGCACCTCCAGATCGCGAAAGGGCGGCTGGAACGACAGGCGGGCGTCGAGGTCAAGTTCGTAGAGCCCCGCATCTCGTACCGGGAGACGATCCAGAATCGGGCCACGGCCGAGTACCGCCACAAGAAGCAATCGGGCGGGGCCGGTGAGTTTGCAGACATCTCGATGCTCGTCGAACCCCTTGACGGAGAGTTTCACCCGCCGGACTACGTCGACGTCCGGAACGAGGACACTGTGGAGACCGAGTGGGGCGCCGAGGTCCACTTTGTGGACGCCATCGTCGGAGGCGTGATCGACATGAACAAGTTTTTTTCTTCCATCAAGAAGGGCGTCCTCAACACGATGGAAGAAGGCCCGGTGGCCGGCTTCCCCGTCGGAGACGTGCGCATCGTGATCTACGACGGGGGAATGCACCCGGTCGACTCGAACGAGGCGGCCTTCAAACGCGCCTCCTTTGCGTGCTTCCGGAACGCCTTCCACAAGGCCCATCCGATCCTGTTAGAACCGATTCACACTGTCACCATCACGACCCCCGACGACTACACGGGGGACATCATCAGCGACCTCAATACCCGCCGCGGTCGGGTTCAGGGAATTGACACGCAGGGACCGCTCCAGAAGATTACTGCCGAGGTGCCGGAGGCCGAGCTCCACCAGTACTCAACGACCCTCCGATCCCTGACCCAGGGCCGCGGGCTGCACCACACGGAGTTCAGCCACTACGAGGAGATGCCGAGCAACGTGCAGGAGGAGGTCGTGGCCGAGGCTACGGCCGAAGCCGCGGCATAGAGACTTGTGCTGGACGACAATCCTCCGTATTGTTTTCTGATCGTGCAACTCGGACCGTCTTTCAAAAAAAACGCCTCTGAAAAATCCGAACACCTCCGAACCTAATCGTGCATCTGCTGTCGTCTATGACATAGCAGGTTTTTGGGACAGGAATCGCGACGTCCCGGTCCGCACATCGGAGTCTTTCCCCTCTGCGCCTTTTCTGTCTACCGTGCAGAGACAATCCGTGGCCTGGAACGGCGGATGCTCTTCTGCAGTCGCACCCGCGAACCAGACTAGACTCTGTTTATGATTACCATTGTCGACGTCGACACGGAACGAACACTGGACGATTTCGCGGCCCACGCCTCGCTCCAGCAACCCGTCGAGGACCTCCGAACGATGGCGGAGCAGTGTGCGGATCGCCTCGAAAACCGGACCGTCTGGATGGTCAACTCGACCGCCCAAGGGGGCGGGGTAGCCGAAATGCTGCCGAAGGTGGTCTCCATCCTTCGCGAACTCGGCGTCTCCACCGAATGGGCCGTAATCGTGAGTGAGGAGGAGCGCTTCTTTCAACTGACCAAGCACATCCACAACCTCATCCACGGATCAGGCGATCCGTACCTGAGCGACGCCGACCGGGACCTCTATCGCTCCGTTAGCGAAACCATGGCCGAGGGCCTAGCCCGTCGCGTGGATCCCGGCGATCCGGTGGTTGTGCACGATCCACAGCCGCTCGGGACCGGTGCCCTTCTCAAGAAAAAGATGAACGTTCCGGCCCTCTGGCGCTGCCACATCGGCCTCGACGAGAGCAATGCCGCGACCGAAACGGCCTGGGAGTTTTTGCGTCCCTGGGCCGAGGCGTACGACGAGACCATCTTCTCTCTCCGCGAGTACCTTCCAGATTTTCTCGAGGATCGAGCCGACCTCATTCAGCCGGCCCTCAATCCCCTCAGTCCCAAAAATCGGCAGCTTTCCGTCACCGAGCTGACAGACGTGCTGCGCCGCGCCCGCCTGACCGGTTCGCCCCACCCCACGGTGGACGGAGACTTTGCCCCGCCTGCCAGGCGGCTCCAGCGGGACGGCTCATTCGCTCCCGCCACCCGTCCCGAAGACCTCGGGGTGATGGAGCGGCCCATCGTCACGCAAATCTCCCGTTGGGACCGCCTGAAGGGCTTTGCCCCCCTGCTTCAGGGCTTCGCGCGAATGAAAGAGCCGACGTTTCTCGAACGCAACACCGCGACCGATCGCGAGCGGCGCCGCCTCGCATTGTCCCGGCTGGTCCTGGCCGGCCCCGACCCGGAGTCGGTGTCGGACGACCCAGAGGGGCAGGAAGTGTTCAACGAGATCTGCAGCCTCTGGCACGACCTCCCTCCCGAGGTCCAGCGGGACGTGGCCGTCATTACGCTCCCGATGACGTCGCGCCGCGTCAACGCCCTCATGGTGAATGCCCTGCAGCGCTGCTCGACCATCGTCGCCCAAAATTCCTTACGGGAAGGCTTTGGGCTCACTGTCACGGAGGCCATGTGGAAGCGACGTCCCGTAATGGGAACCCACGCCGCTGGTCTTCGCGAGCAGGTAAAAGACGGGGTGCACGGCCGCCTCACGCCCCAGGCTGAGGACCCCGAAAGTATTGCCCTCACGCTCTACGAAATGATGGCGGCCGACGAGGAGCGGAAGACGTGGGCTCGAAACGCCCGCCGTCGCGTCTCGGATCGGTATCTCGTGTTCACCCAGGTGCGTCGCTGGCTCGAACTCCTCGCTCAGACAGTGGATCGGCAAGAAGCGATGTCCATTGACGGCCAGGCTGCGGCGTAGGGGTCCCGGTGCACACTCAATCGGTCTCTTTTGGGCTCAAAAGTCCTCCCGATCTGGAGAGAAGAGCAGTTGGTTGTAGAGACTGCCTCTATGCTATCGAGTCCGCTGGCTTCGGGAAGATTCCTCTTCAGACCGACCGCAGCCACTCGTCGACCTCCTCCCCCAACGAAACCGCGGCTTCGGGGGGATCTTCGAACTCGCGATGTACCCAGTCGCCACTTCCATCGAGGAGGGGGCGGTACTTTCTTCGATACCAGTCGGGACGCGCGGCGAGGTCCGCCAGGGCCTCGGCAGCGGTGTCGACGTCGTCTTTCGTGTTGTAGAGGCCAAGCGAGGCCCGCACCATGCCGGGCTGCGTCTCGGGGCCGCACTCCTCATTGGACGCGGCCTCCCCATTGGTTCCCCTGCGCCCCAGGAGCCGGCGCACGAACGGCTGCGCGCAGAAGCATGCGTTGCGCACGGCCACGCCGAAGTAGTCGTTGAGCGCCGCGGCGACGAGCCCGTGTGGCAGGGCATCGAGGTTACAGGCAATCACCCCGATCCGCTCGGCCTCCTCCAGGCGGTGGGAGCCGTAAATCTTGAGTCCGTCGATCGCCTCAAAGCGCTCCAGCGCGTACTGCGTGAGGATGCGCTCGTCCGCCTCCACGAGATCCATCCCAATGCGGCCGAGCAGCTGAAGCGTGGCGGCCAGGCGAAGAGCGCCGGGCAGATTGGGCGTGCCCGCCTCCTCCCGGTCCGGGAAGTCGTCTATAATCTCGTAACAGTCCGTCTCCACCCGTTCCACAATGCCCCCGCCGACCTCCTGCGGCTCGAGCCCTTCGAAGAGGGCCTTGCGGGCCACGATGATCCCCGGACTACCCGGCGCGTAGATCTTGTGCCCACTCATGCAAAGCACGTCGAGGGCCTCGTCCTCCTCGCCCCCCTGCACGCTGAGAGGAAGGTGGGCAGCCGACTGTGCCGCGTCCACGACGCAGAGCGCGCCGGCCTCGTGCGCGAGCCGCGCCACCTCGTGGAGGGGATTGGTGATGCCTGTCACATTGGAGGCGGCCGTGACGGCCACGTAGTTGAGCCGATCTGCGTGCTCGTCGACGGCCGCCCGGAGGGCCTCCATATCCACCCGCCCCGCCTCCCCGTCCGCATCCGTCTCCAGCGGGACGTGCACCACGTCGCCCACGTGCTTGCGGTGCGGCAGGTCGTTGGCGTGGTGCTCCATCATCGTGGTGATCACGACGTCCCGCTCCGGCCGCCGCTCAGCCAGCACCCGGGCCATTCGGTTGAGTCCTCCGGTGACGCCGCTTCCATTGAACACCACCGTGTACTCGTCGGAGGCATTCACAAAGGCCCCCACAATCTCGTGGGCCCGCTCGTACAGGTGCGTCATGATGCGCGCGCCGGCGTGCAGCGTCGAGTG
>CAYRPX010000119.1:0-9166 GCA_964426195.1 uncultured Salinivenus sp. | reverse complement strand
TCGAGCTCGAACGGGCCGAGCTTCCGGAAGACCCCCACCGCACGGCCCGCGAGCTGCTGGAGGAGCGCTACGCCGACGCTTCACCGGATGGGCTGGAGCAGGGCGTCGAGGACTTCGTACCCCTCGTGGAGGAGCTCTCCGAGGAACAGCCGGAATTGCTCGCGTCCGTGATCACGGAGCTCTACGCGGAGGCGAAGCAGGAGGAAGACGCTGAGTAGCGCGGCGAGAACCTGTTAGTGGTCGCTCCCCAGCTCCACGGACTGCGTTGACCCGTGATGCGTGAATACGGGAGGCGTGAATACGGGAGGCATGAGATGTAGAGCCCGGACGAAAGCATTCTCACAGATCACGCATCACTTTTCACGCATCACTTTTCACCCATCATTCTCGAGCACGCGCTCCGTCTGCCGGTACGCGATGAATCCGCTCGCCGCAAAGATGACGGCGTAGATGCCCAACGGCGTTTTCGTTTGTGCGATGGCCTGGTAGGCAAGCGCAGAGACTCCGGCTGCAACGCCGCCGGACAAAAGAAAAACAAAGACGTGGAGAATCCATCGGCCGAAGGCTTGGCCGGGCGACAGCGATTGATCGGACATCGGTCGGTACGGGCGTTGATTGGAAACACTGTGCGGCCTGTGAATCTATTGGGACGGCGGGATAAGAGCAAGTTGCTGGCGCATGTTTGCAACAGCTCCGATGGCCTCGCTCTGCGGTGATGCCGTGGACGGTGGAAGGCGGGGAGGAATGAGAGAAAGGGGGGCGTGGAAGAAAAAAGGAGAGCTGTCACAAATCGAGGTCCTCCATTTCTCGCTGGTTGCGTTACAAAATCGTCGTCCTGAGTTTAACCATGCCCCGGGGGCGATTTTGTTATAATATAGATGGACATGTTGGTAAAAATTGCGCCCTCGTTCTCCGGGGCGCTTTTCCTATTTTGGGGCGTTTTTGCTCTTCTGCTGTTCCCTTGCCCTCAACGGGCCCCTTTTCGCCCACCGGTCAACTTCTTCATTTCGGGCTGAATTTACCCTATCACGAGTGTTGAGCAGGGTTTTTTGCCTCAAACGCGAGTGGATCGGAGAATGCAAGGCGCGTCAGGATCGGCTTGACCCCATCCCTTGCAACGGGCAACGAGTTCGCTCTGAGCGGGCCAGATCGTTGGGAAAATTCCCAAAGGTTGGCATTCGGGACTAGGGCGACACGGCCTCCGTGCGTCCGATTACCATTCTCATTTCTGCGCTGCCGGACGCTGGGAAGAGCCCGACACCACCGGGGCCGGGGGGCGTCGCCAGCGCGCATCCAGCGACCATCGTCCACTGCCGAACACGCAGACGAGGAGAAGCAGAAACAGCACCAGGGACGAAAACTCCAGCGACTGGTTGGCTGATAGGAGGCCGTCCTGCCAGTGGACCACCACCACGGCCCCGATGAGAATTGGGAGCTGGACGAGTGCCGCTAGGCGCGTGTAGAGGCCCACGACGAGCAGAACGCCGCCCACCAGATGGGCCGTCGTTACGTAAAGAGTCAGGCCGGAAAGCCCGAGACCAGACGAGCCCGCTAATTGCTGAAGTCCCGTGTCCGTCACAATCAGCGCGAGGCCTCGGAAGAACAGCCCGGTGCCCAGGTAGACGCGGAGTGCATCGAGAACAAGATCGCGGTGGGCTTCGAGATGGCGGAAAAAAGACATTGGAACGGGACTGTCGACGGTGAAGGACAACTGACCAGATCAGAACGAACCCAGCCCTGAGGACGATTCCGTTTCGAAGCCTCCTACCCCCTCCACACCACGCCCCACGGCCTCTTCTGCAATCCCCGCGGAACCCCTCATTCGATCTCCTCGGCGTCGGTCGCCCCCTCTTCGACGTAGCCCAGCACGTCAATGACTTTCCCGAGTCCGACTAGGAGTCCCGCGACGACGATCATGGCGACGCCGAGTGGGGTTCGAATGTCGTCGCCGGACCCGGCGATGGTGAGGAGCACGAGCCCCCCAATGCCAGCGAGCAGGGCGAGACGGTAGGCAATATTGTGCATTAGAGGGGTGCTAGGATGGATAGAGGAGTACCAGGAATCTGTAGGACGGCTACTCGAGGAGAAACACAGAGTGCCGCTGTCCTCGGTCTCGCCCCTCTGCACGATAGCAAGGGAAGGGGGGAGACTTCAAATCAGATGTAGCCAAATTCAAATACGACCTTACTGCTGAGCACCTGCCAGAGGAAAAGGAACCCAGCAGTCCCCTCAATCCCGACGGGCTCGCCCTGCAAAGGAGACTTGAAGACCGACTCGTTGCTCGCCTCCCGCTTGGAAGGCCTCCGTACGCTTCCAGAGCATTCATTCTTTGTTAATAATTACTCAAGAAACACTTCTTCTTCGGTCCTGCTTGTCTACGAAAAGAAGAGATGTGCTTTGTAGAATCGGTGAATCGACGCGGGTCTGCATCTTCGAAAGAGTGTCCCCCGACGGAAATGGCTCGGCTGCTGGTCGTGCCGCTCACGTTTGCTCTCGCTCCCAGCCCCTTCAACTTTCCGCACGCTGCCGGCCCTGTAACTCAGAATCCAATCAGGGCAACAGAAGCTGGACGCGAGTTCGAGGATCCAACTCCCGCGCTTCCGAATTTACCCAGCGGGATTGCTTCTCGTTTCGGGTTCGGGAAAAGTGATTCCAAGGCACTTGGCCGTACCGACGAACGCCTGCCTATGGAGATGGCGAAGAGGAGGCGGATCGCAGGTCCTGTAGCGCTATGCCTCACCGAGCGTTTCGGATCCGATCTTATTGCTGCTCCGAAGAAGGATCCTTCTTCTCTACCCGCGACCGACTCGCCATGCCGCCTCGCCTGCCCTTCGTTCCGGGGCCCACCGTCTTCGCTTCTGTGCTTCAATCGCGACTCGGCCTCCTGCTCGTGGCGGTCCTCGTGGGAATGGGAGGAGACCTCCCCGAAGCACAGGCCCAGCTCGACCCCTTCGTGACCGTCTGGCAGACCGACAACGAAGGGCGCACCGCCGATGATCAGATTCGCATTCCGGGAGAGGGAACCAATTACACGGTCGAGTGGGAAGAGGTTGGCAATTCCTCGAACAGTGGAAGCAAGACCGCTTCCGGGTCGACGACCCTCACATTCCCGAGCGCGGGAACCTATCGGGTCGAAATCAGCGGCGACTTCTCCCACATCCATCTCGCCAACGAAGGAGACCGAAAAAAACTTTTAGAGATCGAGCAGTGGGGAGACGTTGCCTGGTCGACCATGAAAGAGGCTTTCTACGGAGCCTCGAACCTGCAGATTACCGCCCCGGACGCGCCGGACCTTTCGGAGGTAGAAAGTCTTCGCGCGATGTTTCGGGGGGCTACCTCGATGAACGCTGACATCGGGAACTGGGACACTGGCAACGTCACTAACATGATCCGGATGTTTTGGAGAGCGTCCTCCTTCAATCGGGACATCGGGGACTGGGACACTGGCAACGTCACCCTCATGAGCTACATGTTTTTTGGGGCATCCTCTTTCAACCAGGACATTGGCGACTGGGACACTGGTAATGTCATCGACATGAACGGGATGTTTGTTGGCGCCAAGTCTTTCAATCAGGACATCGGGGGATGGGACACCGGCTCCGTCGCCTACATGTACAGAATGTTTATGGATGCGTCCTCTTTCAACCAGGACATTGGCGAATGGGACACCAACAACGTCGTCACCATGCGGGGAATGTTTTTGAACGCCACGTCCTTCAACCAAGACATTAGCAACTGGGACACCGGCACCGTTACCGACATGGGCCGGATGTTTTTGAACGCCTCTTCCTTCAACCAGAACATTGGCGACTGGGACACTGGCAACGTCACCCATATGGATTTCATGTTTCGCGAGGCGTCCTCCTTCAATCAAGACATCGGGGACTGGGACACCGGCAACGTCACCCATATGGGCGGAATGTTTCACGAAACCACGTCCTTCAACCAAGACATTGGGGGCTGGGACACCGGCAACGTTACGACCATGCGAGGGATGTTTCTTGACGCTTCCTCCTTCAACCAAGACATCGGGGACTGGGACACCGGCACCGTCACCGACATGGCCGGGATGTTTCTCGGGGCCTCTTCCTTCAACCAGAACATTGGCGACTGGGATACGGGCAACGTCACGACCATGCGGGCGACGTTCCTTGAGGCGTCCTCTTTCAACCAGGACATCGGGGAGTGGGACACCGGAAACGTGAACAACATGACTGCGATGTTCCTCGAGGCCTCCTCGTTCGATCAGGACATTGGCGACTGGAACGTGAGCAACGTCGCCTTAATGGGGGGAATGTTGAGCTTCTCGGGGCTTTCGCCCGGAACCTACGACGAAATTCTTGTGGGCTGGTCGGCACAGGATCTCGTGCAGGGAACGATCCTCGGGGCCGCGGAGCTCCACTGGTGCAACTCCGAAGACGAGCGGGCGACAATCACGAACGAGTTCGGCTGGACGCTCAACGATGCGGGACGCCTGAATCGGTGTCCCGGCGTTCCCGTCGACTTTAGCTACTCGTTCGACGCTGCTTCGGGGCCGGCCGGGTACCGCCTCGTGGCCCTCCCGGGCCAGGTCGACCGCCCGATTCGGCAGACTCTTTCTGGACTGCCCGGGACGAAGTGGATGGCCTGGTGGCCCGACGGGACCGATCTCGTGAAGTTCGACGGTTCAGATACCTTCACCTTCCAGCCGGGCACCGGCTTTTGGCTGACGGCGACCGAGCCGTGGCAGGTCCAGGATGTTCTTACCTTGCTGGAGATAAAATCCGGAGAGACCTTCCGGCTCGATCTGCATGAGGGGTGGAACGTCGTGTCCAATCCCTTCCGGGAATCAATAGAGTGGGCGGCTGTAGAGGACGCCACCGGCACGGACCTGCAGCCCCTCTGGGCGTTCGGGGGAGCGTTCGACTCGACCGAGACCTTCGCCTCCGCCCGGACTGGGACGGCCTATTACTTCTACAACGAAGACGGCCTGGAGGCCCTGGAGGTGCCCCGGCCGGAGGACGCAGATGCGTCTCCAAAGTCGGAGGAGAGGAAGGAGGATTCGATGCTGGCCTTGAGTGCCGTGCCGGCTAGCGGAGACAGACCGACCTCGACAGTACGGGTGGGACTGGGAGCGGAAGAGACCCTCATCGCGCCCCCGAGTCGATTTGAGGTGGTCAGCCTCCGGATTTGGGGAACGGCCACCGGTGCCGAGGGGGCGAACCCGCTAATGGCCGAGCGGCGCGTGCTGGAGGGCAAGGGGGAAACCTTTCCGGTGCGACTGACCAGCAAGATTGGGGGACCGGTGGAACTGAATATTCGCCACGGGGAGACGATCAACTGGGACCTGCCCGGACCTCCGAAGGTGGCGCTCTTGCTGCCGGGCTCTGGGAAGACCCACGAGCTACGGTCGGACGACCCCGTTTCACTCGAGCCCGGAGAGGAGCCGATGGAGTTCGAGCTGGTGGTGGGAAGTGAGACGTACGTCGAGGCCCGGACGGACGAGGTCACCCCCACAACCGTGTCCCTCACCTCTTATCCGAATCCGATCAGCGAGCAGGGGACTGTCGAGTATGCTTTGCCGGAGGCCCGAACGGTCACGCTTCGCGTGTACGACGTGCTGGGCCGACACGTGACCACGCTTGCTTCCGGTCAGAAAGAGGCTGGCCGACATCGAGTACAGCTGGACACCGGCACCCTCCCTAGTGGCCTCTACGTTGGCCGCCTTCAGATCGGAGACCAGACGCTCAGTCAAAAAATCACGGTCATACACTGAGAAAGCCTCCACGCCGTTCTCTCCGACAATGAGTCGCCCGGTACGTCCCCGCAGTGATTCAGGGCGAGTCGCCCCCCCTCACTCACGACAGTACTCATCATGGCATTCAACAGTCCACCTATGATCTCGACCCAGGCACTTCGGGCGCTGTGCGTCGGTGTCTTCGGGGTCAGCCTGTGCCTGTTTGGAGGAGCCTGCAGTTCCGTCGGCAGCGGAGGGGAAGCCCCCGACGCACCCTCGGGGCTGACCGGAGAGTCGGGCGACTCGGTCATCGAGCTACGCTGGGAGGCGGTCGGGGGCGCCGAAACGTACAACGTGTACCGGGACACCTCCTCAATCGGGTCGAACGCGCGACCTCTAAGCGAGGGCGTCTCCTCGAGGAGTTACGACGACACCGACGCGGAAAACGGAACGACCTACCTCTACCGAGTGACGGCCGTGGGTGCGTCGGGAAATGAGAGCGAGATGTCGGGCGAGATCGAGAAGACGCCCTTTTCCGCTCCGCCGGATTCGCCCTAACGCCGATGGGGAATCCGTGTCCAGACAGGCGTCCCCGACGCAGATCCAAGTGGGGCAAGGGGGTTGACTCGTCGCTTACGTATCCATCTTTAGCTCACTCAATTCCCCGAGTACGTCTACTGATGATACACTCATCCCATCGAAATCGTATTCACTTGATCAATTGATAAATGAATGATAAGCGGTAGCGTGCCTCCAAGGATGAGATTTACGAAAGTTCGTGCGCATCGGCAAGGCCTTCTCCTATCCGCCGCTTGAAAACGAAGCCCCCGTACCCGTCGGAGCCGCGATGCTCACGGCCCTCCCTACATCGGGTCATATGCCGGAGAGCATGACGTATCGGCTCGGAGAGTGCGCGATCTTTACCGGGGACACGCTTTTCCTTCATGGCGTGGGACGCCCTGATCTGGACGCCGAGCCAGAGGAGGGCCGGCGCAAGGCCCGACGGCTTTCCCGGTCCCTCCACCGCCTTGCGGAGCTTTCGAACGTGACCGCGAACGTACCCCCGACGCCCCCAAACCACGAGACGATCATCCCCCGTAACGAGACCGGCGCGTGGCTGGCCGAGGAGGTCATGATCGATCTCGAGGCTGGAGCCAATCGCTGCACCGCCGGATAGGGCGGAAAAGACGCGTGATCTATAAAGCGTGGTGCGTGAACCGTGATGACATACCCCTGTTTGGGCAGGTCCCACCTCACGCATCACACGTTTTCCGGATCACCTCCTCCCCCTTTGGAGTGCCTTCAACACTCTCAATCGACTCCCTCACACGACTCTTCTCTGCACGCCATGTTGACGCTTCTCTTCATTCTCGCCGTCGTTGCACTTTGGTTCTCTCCCTCGGCCCGACGATCGCTCGCCCGACTGATTGATCCCGACGACCGGTCGCGATGACCGGCCGGGGGGCTCCCCCGAATCCCAGGCCCATCGGAGCCCCCTCCGTTCTTTGGCGGTCTCGCTGAACGCGAATCATGTCCCTGATCTCCACCCGTCAATGCGCAGTCCCAAACAAGGCATCCGAGCAAACTGGAGACAGTTTGGCCTCCAGGTCCTCACGGTCTTCGCGGTCGGGCTCACGGTGGGCACCGAACGGACCGTGGTACCGCTGATGGGGGAGGAGCCCTTCGGGACCGAGTCGGTGTTCGTCATCGGGTTCTTTGTGGGGAGCTTTGGGGGGGTAAAAGCCCTCCTCAACCTCTACGCCGGAAAGTGGGCCGACGCCTACGGCCGAAAGCCCGTGCTCATTGCCGGATGGCTCTCGGCCGTACCCATTCCATTTATTAATTTTTGTCCCGAGCTGGGAATGGGTTGCCCTCGGCAACGTGTTGCTCGGGGGCGTCGTCCTGGCGCTGTTCATCGCGGTCTTTTGGATTGAGGAAACTCTTTCCTGCTCGAAGGCTGAGGCGAACGGACCCTCGGAAAACGGCGACGATCGGAACGACACTGACCTTCCCTTCTGCGACATCGTCAAGCGAGCCACCTCCGGGGACTCCATGCTCTTTGCTGCTGCCCAGGCGGGCCACATCGAGAACTTCGTCGACATGCTTGTGTGGATTGCGGTTCTGCTCTTTCTGGCGGATCGGTAGGAGGCCTCCCGCTATTCTCAGGGATCGATCCAGAACACTGTATGCTTCTATGACTGAGTGTTGAAGGTCGGGCATAATTACTTCTGCATGCGGCTTCTTCACGACACATTTCCACCCTATGCTCGTGGATATAAGGCGTCGAAGAATGATTCCCCGTTTCCCGTAGTCTTCGTTCGATTCCTCCCATCCTAACTTGCCTCCATGATCCGCAACCTCTTGCTCGCTCTCGACTTTTCGCCCTCATCGGAGCGTGCCCTCGCCTACAGCGTTGACCTTCTCGAACGAACCGACGGCAGCCTGCACCTGATGTACGTACAAAAGGTCTCGCAGGGCCCCTTCGGGCGCGAGGGCCGGGCACCAATGCCCACCTACAAGCTTCAGGAAGAGTTCGAAGAGCGCTCCCGGGAGCTTCTCTCGTCCCACGGCTTCGATCCAGACGATGACCGTCTCTCATTCAAGGCTGATCGGGCCGATGCCGTGGCCCCGACCCTCGCTCGCTACGCCGAGAACAGAGATCTCGACGTGATTACGATGGGGACCCACGGCCGCCGGGGTGTCCAACGCGCCTTTTATGGTAGCGTGGCGGAAGAAACACTCCGGACCGCCCCGACTCCCGTCTTCACCGTACGGGCCCCCGACGAGGACGAGTTTGCCACCTCCATAGATCGGATCGTGGCCCCCGTCGACTTTTCGGATTCTTCGTGGCGAGCCCTGCAGCAGGCCGGCCGTCTCGCGTCGGTCTACGAGGTCCCCCTCAAGCTCGTGCATGTCGTCGAGCCCCCCAACACCCCGTCGGTCTACGATTTGGGATCTCCGAAGGTGAAAAGTCACAAGGCGAAGGAGAAAGCCGAGGAGGCCCTCCAGGAGTGGGGCAGCGAGCTTGCGACGGAGGGCCAAGAGGCCTCCTACGTCGTGCACCGGGGCGATCCGGGGTCGTGCACGCTCCGCAGCGCCCCGAACCCAACTGACTTGATCGTGATGTCCACGCGGGGCCTTCGAGGGGTTCGCCGCGCCATGCTCGGAAGCGTCACCGAGGAGGTGCTCCGGGAGGCGAAGGGGCCGGTCCTCGCAGCCCGCAACTTTCCGGACTCAGACTGAGGGTCCAAATACTCCAACAGCCGGTGGGGCTCCACGCCCCTCATCTCCCACAACTTACACTAACAAAAATGCGAATACGGGCGGGAATTGCGAGTCTGCCCGTTGGACGAAAGGGAATGGGTTTACCTATGATGTACTCCTAAATGATCCCGTAATCCCCTACATATCAGGGGGCTACGGTGAATAAGAGTGGGCGGTGCTGGATTT
>CAYRPX010000118.1:0-9291 GCA_964426195.1 uncultured Salinivenus sp. | reverse complement strand
GCTAGCAGCCTGTTGCGCATAGATCCATCTTCATGTCACCTTCTAAAATGGCCAAATACTTTTGCGTGTACCAGGAAATAAACGCCATATATTGGTCACTTATAGGCAATTACCGCCAATAAATTGTCCAGGCAAGCACTCAAATTCCAATATGCAACAGCCTGCTAGGGTCAAGTTTCTCCACAACGCTCCTTTCTCTTGTGGCCGAGTCACAGGTCCCCGAACCGACCCGCAGGGCGCCGCCGACCCCTCCCGTGTCGTACGACGAGTTTTTGGGGTGGGCCGACGGGGATACCCGTGCGGAATGGATTGATGGGAAAGTACGTGTCATGAGTCTGGCTTCTGACAAACATCAGGATCTTATTCGTTTTCTGACCTCTCTTTTCAGCATGATTACGGAAGAGTGTGACAGCAACGCACTCGTTCGCCCGGCTCCCTTTCAGATGAAGTTGGAGGACCGACCCAGCGGGCGAGTCGCGCCCATGCTTTCCTCCGGAGCCAGACGGCCATCGCGGGTGTGTTCAGGGCCACGGGACACTCTCAATTACAGCGGAAGAAATTGCTCGGTGATCCGTGCAGGAGAAACCTCGGACTGGCTCCAGCCGTTTCCTTTCTCCTGCTTCTTCTAGGTTGGATTGCCAACATGTGTCGTATGAGTTCCCCCACCGAGACCTCCATTCCGATCACGGTGAACGGCGAGGCCCGAACCGTGTCTGAGGGATATCCGCTCACGGAACTTCTTCGGGACTTGGACATCGACCCCGACACTGAGAACGAAACCGCCGGTGTCGCCGTTGCGCTCAACGAAAGCGTGGTACGTCGTCAGGACTGGGAAGACGTTCGGCTTGCCGAGGAAGACACGGTTGAGGTCATTCAGGCCCAGCCCGGCGGGTAGCGAGTGAGAGGAAATAGAGTGTGGAATTTGGAGTGGGGGGCGAGAACTCATTCACTGAAGAAAATGGAGTGCTCATGGCTTCTGATGACGTACACACCAATGGGGCCTTCGAAAGTGAGACGGAGGAGGACGTGCTCGCGATCGGGGACCGTACGTTTTCGTCTCGCCTCATCGTGGGCACGAGCCGATACCCGAATCCTCAGGTGATGCTCGATGCTCTCGAAGCGACCGGGACAGAACTGGTAACGGTGGCGATTCGCCGGGTCAATATCGAGAACCCAGCTCCAGAGAGCCAGCTCGACCTAATTCGAAAGGGCGGCTATGAGGTCCTGCCGAACACGGCAGGCTGCTACACGGCCCGCGAGGCAGTGCTCGTGGCCCGGCTCGCCCGGGAGGCGCTCGACACCGACCTCGTCAAGCTGGAGGTGATTGGCGACGACGAGACGCTCATGCCCGACGTGGAGCAGCTCCTCGACGCCGCCAAGACGCTGGTCGACGACGGCTTCACGGTCCTCGCCTACGCCAACGACGACCCCATCACGTGCCGCAAGTTGGCCGACCTCGGCTGTGCGGCCGTCATGCCCCTGGGCTCGCCCATCGGCAGCGGCATGGGCATCGTGAACCCCTACAACCTGCGCATCATCCGCGAGACGATCGACGACACGCCCCTGATCGTCGATGCGGGCATCGGCACCGCCAGCGACGCCGTGACGGCCATGGAGCTGGGCTACGACGGCATTCTGCTGAATACGGCCATCGCGCAGGCGCAGCATCCGGTTGAAATGGCACGCGCGATGCGACGTGCAGTAGACGCCGGGCGGAAGGCTCATCGGGCCGGGCGCATCCCGCGTCGGCTCTACGCGGAAGCTTCGTCTCCCATGGAAGGGCGGATTGGAACGTAGTGGCGCGTTCCACGTGGTCTTGTGAGTCGGAATTGGAAGCTCAAAATTCTCAAGGGATGGCATGTCATGCCGAGATAAGTCGAGAATTATTATAACGGATTGACGACATCTGGGAGGTTTCCCGACTTCGCGGGGCGAGTGGTGCCCAAGTACCCTTGGGGGTGCGCTCAAAACGACTTGCCAGGGAGGGTTGAGAGAGCGTACTTTTCGACCCGATCAATTACGATTGACGCTGTAGTAGTGCGCTGCGTATTTCTTTCTGTACGAACCACGCACTACGCAAGACGATCTCATCAGACCGTACTCACTCTCGAATCCTGTGGTGACCCCGATGGTGGATCTCCCGTATCCACGTCTTGCGCTGATCGCCGACGGCTTTACGGACGATGTTCGCGCCGACCGGGCCGTCACGGCCGTCGAAGCGGGGGTGCGATGGGTTCACCTTCGGGATCACGACGCGGGTCCGGACACCTTTCTGGAATCGGCCCGCTCGCTTGTCCCTCGACTTCGGGCGGCAGCCGAAGACGTCACCCTCACGATCAATGGTCGAATCGAGGTGGCCGACGAACTCGGACTCGGACTCCACGTGGGATGGCGGGGACCTGCGGTGCCGGAAGCTCGGGAGGTGCTGGGCCCTGAGCCCCTCATCGGGTACTCTGCCCACGAGCTCGTGGAAGCGGAGGGGGACCGGACCCAGGGGGTCGACTACTACTTCTTTAGTCCGGTCTTTCCGACCTCCAGCAAGCCCGATCAACCCCCCACGGGCGTGGGCCCCCTGCGCGCGTTCTGCCGGACCGCGGCGCCTGTGCCGGTGCTCGCTCTCGGAGGCATCACCCCCGAGCGTGTGTCAGTCTGTCGGCAGGCGGGAGCTCGCGGCGTCGCCGTCCTTTCCGGCATCATGAACGTGGAGACGCACCGGGCGGCAGCCCGAGCCTACCTCCGGGCCCTCGCCGAACATGCGTAGCCTCTGCCTCTCTCGTGTTCATTGTAGTAGTTCTAGTTCTTTCATGTCCACCAAACCAGTGGCGCTCACGATCGCCGGCAGTGACTCCGGGGGGGGGGCGGGCATTCAGGCTGACCTCAAGGCGATGGAGGCCAACGGCGTCTTCGGCACCTCGGCCCTCGCCGCCGTTACCGCTCAGAACACCGAAACCGTTGCTCAGGCCCAGGATCTGCCGCCGTCGCTCGTTGCCGAGCAAATCGACGCCGTGGCCACGGACCTAGACGTGAACGCGGCGAAGACAGGCATGCTCTCGGCCCCCGAGATCATCGAGACAGTCGCCGACCGCGTCACGACCCACGATCTATTCCCGCTCGTCGTGGATCCAGTGATGATCTCGAAAACCGGCTTTAAGCTGCTCCAGGATGCGGCCATCAACACGCTGGTCGACACTCTCCTGCCGCTGGCCACAGTCGTTACGCCCAACGTCCACGAGGCGGAGCACTTAACCGACATCTCGATCGAAACCCCCAGCGACCTCCGCACGGCTGCTAAGGCCCTGCTCGACCGAGGATCCGACGCGGTGCTCGTAAAGGGCGGGCACCTATCCGGGATCGACGACGCGGTCGACGTCCTCGTGAGCGGAGAAACCTCACGGATATTCTCGGCGCCGCGAGTCGACACCCCTCACACACACGGCACCGGATGTACCTACGCCTCTGCCATCGCCGCCAATCTGGCGAAAGGGCACGAATTGGTGTCGGCCGTCGACCGAGCCAAGCAATACGTGACGGGGGCCATCCGGCATGCACTGCCGTTGGGAAGTGGGCGTGGGCCCACAAATCACTTTTTCCACCTCGACGCGGACACCGCCCTTGAGAACGTCGATGTTGAATCCCGTGACGTGAACACTCTATAAGAACACCACCGGCTGGATCTTTTGCCTACAGCGTGTCGTGTACAGTCGTGTCATGCATGACAGACATCTGCCCGTAGCTCAGTCGGACAGAGCGCAGCCTTGCGGAGGCTGAGGCCGGGGGTTCGAATCCTCCCGGGCAGGCCATTTTTCGAACATCTTCCCCTCGGTCTCCCTGTGAGGCCGAGGGTTTTTGTAGGTCAGCAATCGCAGGGTCTGGAGAGAGCCTCGTCAGTTGACAGGTCCGTCCACCTGTCGTTCGAGGGAGCATTGAGGTTCCCCATATACGAAGCTACTTTAGAGAACGGATCCTCTGTTCCGTATGCTCTCCACAAATTCTGGACGGTGTCATGCGTCGAATCAGTTTGCTGTTGCTCAGTCTGTTTCTGGTTGCCCCCGTACAGGCCCAGGATCATGGGCTGTGGACGATGTACGAAAACCACCTAAAAGGCGCGAAGTACGTCGATCTCACCTTTGCCTTCAGTCCCACGATTCCCGTCTGGCCCGGCTTCGACAACGCCACGTTCCGGGCAGCCACGGCGGGCCGCCCGATTCCGGGCTACGTCGAGGAGGGAGACACCTACACGTACGACGAGCATGGCTTCGTGGCCTCCTCCTACGTCCTGCCCACCGATCAGTACGGGACCCAACTCGATCCCCCGGCCCACTGGAACGAGCGCGGGGCCACGATCAGTGACCTGCCGCCCACGTACGCAGTGCGCCCGCTGGTCGTGGTCGACGTGCACGAGAAAGTGGCCGAGGAGCCGGGGTATCACGCCAAGGTCGCTGACGTCAAGGCCTGGGAGGAGAAATACGGTCCCGTCCCGGAAGGGGCCGTGGTCATGTTTCGGTCTGACTGGCACGAACGATGGACGAAGACGCCAGACCGCTACAACGAGACGCCCTTTCCCGGGGTGGCCTTGGAGACGGCCAAGTATCTGCACGAGGAGCGTAACATTCTTTTCCATGGTCACGAACCGCTCGACACCGACACCACTGCCGGCCTCATCACCGAAGACTGGATTCTGAATAACAACTACGCCCAGGCTGAGGGGGTGACCAACCTGGACAAAGTGCCCGAGAAAGGCGCTCTCATCGCGATCGGCTTCGCCAAGCCAAAGGGAGGAACCGGCGGGTACGCGCGGTACGTGGCCATCTGCCCGCCCGATTGGGAGTACGGGGTGACCCTCGAAGAGACCCCGGATGCGCCGCTTCCCGAGCACGATCATCCGCTGCGGCGGGACGAGCACGGGGTGATGCGCCCCACTCCGCCGGATTCTCCAAACTGAGGAGTTCCTCTCCCTGTCACCAGGAAGAAACTTTCTTGGGTCGCCGGCCCAAGTCATCCCCCGCCTCGCCGGGGGGCACGTCGGAGAGTAGTGAAAGGGGGGCACAAGTCGCCGTGACAGGACCCTTTGAGGACTACCGATGTTGCTCGGAAAGAGCTGGAAGAGTCACGGCAATTCGCGTCCCTTCGTCCGGCGTCGAGGACACCTCAAGGCGGCCGTCGTGCTTCTCAACGATGCGCTGAATGAGTGAGAGACCGAGCCCGCTGCCGTCCGCGGCTGTTTGATCGGCGCCGGTACCCCGATAGAAGCGGGCCGTAATCCGGGACTGTTCCTCCTCGTCCATCCCGACGCCGGTGTCAGCGCAGGTGAGCTGCACGGTGTCCGCCTCCGTCCGCTCGACAGTGAACACCACCTTGCCGTCGGGGGTGTACTTGACGGCGTTGTCGACGAGGTTGTGCACCGCCTCTCGCAGCAGGTCCGGTTGTCCGGACACCCATGCCGTCTCGTCGGTCTCGACCGACAGCGCCAGTCCCTCTTCCTCGGCCTGCTCCCGGAACGATTCCGCCTCTTTCGCCGCGACGGTGGCGAGGTCGACCGGCTCGCGCTCCAAACTTCCCGTGCGGTCGAGGCGCGTCAGGGTAAGCAGGGCCCGCAGGGTCCGCACGAGTTCGCCCAGGCGGTCGTCGAGGAGACGGAGCGTCTCGCGATAACTCTCGGCGGGGCGGTCGCGACGCAACGCAATCTCCACGTGGCCTCGCAGCACCGTCAGCGGTGTCTGGAGCTCATGGGCCGCGTTGGCTGTGAAGGTTCGCAGGGCGTGGACGTGCTCTTCGATGCGGTCGAGCAGGGCATTGAGCGTGCGGCCCAGCAGGGCCGTCTCGTGGTCGGCCTCCTCGGGCACGTCGACGCGCGTGTCCAGGTCCGCCGACGTGACCGACTGGGCCACGTTTGTGATCGCACGGAGGGGACGAAGCACCCGATCGGCCGCCCATCCAACGAGTGCAATGAGACCGCCCGAAAGCACGAGCCAGAGCCCGGCCAGTCCCAGGGCCAGTTGCCACAGCAGGGTTCGGTGCTCCGGGATCATCCGGGCCACCTGGACGAAGCCCTGTGTGGTTCCGTCCGGGCCCTTGAGGGGAGCAGTGAGGTAGTACAGGGTCTGTCCGTCCACCCTGAAAGTGTTGAGGGGAGAGAAGGGCGACGTGTGTGTGCGAGCGGCGAGTAGCCGGTCGGGATAGGAAGCCGAGAGCAAGTCGATGTTCGCCGAAGTCCGCACGAGCCGGTTCTTCGTGTCGAATACCTGGACGAAAATCGGGTCGACACGGCCGACGGCGAGACGGTGGTGAGCCTCCTCCCACGCGTACCCGCCGACGGACAACGAGTCGTCCCGGAGGTCGGTGTCGGCCCGCATCTCCTGGATCTCCGTCTCGAGCGTCTTGACGGCATTCTCGTGGAAAATGACATACGCAGTTCCCCACGCGATCCCGACCAGTGCTCCGAGGCCTGCGACGAGGGCCGGGCCGACGGTCCTCAGCAGGCGACGGCGAAAGGACGGACGATCGACGGTCGTCTGGGCCCGATCTGTGTTCCCGTTGCTGGATGTCTGATCCGTCATCGATGGTTAGGCGTCTGAGTTGGAGGACGAGGACGCCTCCGACGACACTTCTTGGCTTTGCGCCTCGTCCTCCGAGCACGAGGTGTACCGGTACCCGATGCCCCGCACTGTTTCGATCGGGGGCTCACACCCGACCTCGTTCAGCTTGCGGCGAACGTAGTTGACGTACACGTCGATCAGGTTCGTTCCACGGTCGAAGTCGTGTCCCCACACCTCACGGTGGATGGTGTCGCGGTTGAGGGCCTGTCCTTTCCGGGCCATCAGATACGCCAGCAAGTCGAACTCGGTGGGGGTAAGGTCGACCTCCTGGTCCTCGAAGGTGCACGTGCGGGCGGCCGGGTCGAGGATGAGTGGGCCATCCTCGACGATGCCGGTTTGGGGGGAGCGCTCCACGCGACGCAGCAACGCTTCGATGCGGGCGAGGAGCTCCTCGAAGGCAAATGGCTTGGGGAGGTAGTCGTCGGCACCGGCCCGAAGGCCCTTCACGCGGTCCTCGACGGCGTCGAGGGCGGTGAGCATCATCACCGGAAGGTCCGGCCGGTGCAGTCGCAGCCGCTCGCAGACTTCCAGTCCGGAGAGGTCGGGCAGGCGGATGTCGAGCAGGACGAGATCGAGTCCACTCTGACGGACGTACTCCAGCCCCCGCTGGCCGGTCTCCACCCAGCTCACCTCGTAGCCCTCCTCCTTCAGCCCCTGCCGGACGAAAGAGGCCACGTCGGGTTCGTCTTCGACGAGAAGGATGTGCCGGTCCTGAGAGTCGGTCATAGCGGAGGCATTCTGGGCGGCCGCACGGGCATACGTACGCACGCTCCCGCCGCAGTGTCCGGATGCAGTCCATTCGCGAGGGGGACCAGGAACTATTCTTCTTCCCCTTCTTCGGCTTCCTCGGGCGTCTCGACGGCGGTCGTGCCGGCGCGGAGTTCAGGGTGGCTGATTTTGCCCCCCAGATTCGCCGTGTAGACCATTACGCCAGTGGTAATGAGCGAGAGCACGAGAACGAGCTGGACGGTCCATCGTGCGAGCGTGCGCTGGCTCCATCCGTACAGCAGGGCACCGAGTGCTGCCAGGCCCGTCACGATGCTCGCGATGAAGGCGTACAGGCCCCACGATTCGTGGACTTCGATGGCGTCGTGCGACGCGCCGGCCACTCCCTCCACGATTTCCTCTGCGGGCTCGCCGGTCAGATAGACCGCGACAGCAACCGTCCCGACCACGACGAGGAGGCCGAGACTGACTTTCTGGACGATCTCTTGTCCGCGCCAGAGTCCGTAGGCCAGGAGAATGGCCGCGAAGAGCGTGCCGAGAACAGGAATGTGATTGAGGGCGAGGTGAAAGTGAGCGGCAGTCATGAGAATCAGTGTGTAAAAAAAGAATCAAGGTCAGGCTAGCGGTCAATGGTAACCTGGAGGGTATCCCCGGTTTTCGTGGTAGGAAACTGGGAGAGGCCCGCCTGTGCCTTGCCAGTCGGATCGCCGTCGGGGGCGAAGGTCCAATCGTGGGCCGGGCATCGCAGCTGATAATTTTCGGAGCCCGTGGGCTCATAGATCCGCACGTCTTGCTCTTCGTGCGGGCACACGGCGTCAAAAGCCCGGTAGCCGTCTTCTGCGTAATTGATGAGGATCACATCCAGGTCGGCAATCCAGAGGGATCCGTTTGGCTCCGTGAGATCTGAAAACTGGGTCAGATCCACCGTGAGTGTATTTCCGTTCAGGGTCAATCCTTCGGATAGGGATGGCGGTCCTGAACCTTCGCTGTCGCACCCCACGACGACCACACTGCTCCCTGCCGTCAGACTCAGGAGCGCGAGGGCAGAGCAACTTTCTTTGAGAAAGTCCCGGCGAGAAGAGGAGGTCGAAGATTGGTCTGAATTCATGGCGAGCGATCAGCTTGAATGCAGAATTTGAGGTTGAGGTCGGGACCTCCTGCCGGACCGTTTTGGGCACCGCAGAGATTGGAATTACAGTTAAACCCGCCAGCCTAGGGCGAAGGAGAGGTCGGGCATCGACTCGGTAAGGCCGAAGGAGGCGCTGCCCTTGAGGCTGTAGCGCCCATCTCCGAGCGAGTAATTGAATGGAAAGAACTGTCCCATCGGTCAGACCACGTCTGGACCGGTCTGGTGCGTGCGAATGTCGATGGCTTGGTGGACGGGAAGAACGAAGACCTTCCCGTCGCCTCGCCGGTCCGTCTGGGCCTCCTCCGCGATTGCTTTGGAAAGGGCCTCTGCCTGATCGTCCGGGCACACCACCTCCAGCCGCACCATGTCCGCGTAGGGGGATACGTGCGGCCCGTAGGATTCACGGCCTTCCGTGTCGGCCTCCAGGCCGAAGCCGTCCACCCGCGAGAGGCTGGCTCCGGGCACTTCCATCCGGCGGAGACGTTCGACGACCTCTTCTTTGACGATGGGTCGAATATACGCAACAATCTGCTTCATGGCGACGAGAAAGGTTGTGGGGGAGACCCTGAATAAGAATGTGGGAAAATTACGGCACGGACATTCGATCAAACACGACGGGGCGCGTCACGCGGTCACGCTGCCGCGCAGCTGGGCCTGTTCGCCGGCCTCCACCTTGTGGGCGATGCTGGGTTCGGTGCCTGTTTCCGGGTTAAACCAGCCGTATAGGGTGGGCAACAGCAGGAGGGTGGATGGCACGAGTGTAAAGATGCCGCCTACCACCACGGCCGCGAGGGGGCGCTGCACGTTGGCTCCAATGCCCTCGGCGATCAGGAGCGGCAG
>CAYRPX010000117.1:0-9380 GCA_964426195.1 uncultured Salinivenus sp. | reverse complement strand
CTCGGACGCTTTCTCAAATGCCTTCTCCAGCAGTTGAGTCATGATGCAGGGGACACGATTCTGGAATGCGGAAGTGAAAGTGCCACGCCCGGAGCGGCTTTACAGTCCCAAGACACGTATCCGCAGCATATCGATGTAGCTCAGCTGAAATGGGCAGGAAAACGCCCAACGGGATTTGATACGGTTAATCGACCTCCGTGCACGAAATTTCCATCCGCTGACATTGTCACTCCCGCTCCGCGAAGCCGATCCCGCCCGGCTGTCCTCGCCTGAAAACGGCACCGGCCCATTTTCAGCTGTAGCGAAGGGTTATACCGCCTTACAAAGGACTGAAGTCGCACTCATCCCTCAGGAATTCCAAGTATCCTTCAGGGCCACCCCAGTCGCTGAATCGATGGGAAGCAACGGGGCGATACCACCCTCGGGGATCCCAGTTGGACTCGTAACCTACGTCGTCTAAGAAATCGTACCACCCTCTATGTCCAACTTTCGTATCAAAGAAAAAGATAAATGGGAACAGCCTATCATGCGGAGTATCGGGCCACAGAATGCGAGAGGCATCAGTACACCGAAATGGGCATTTTGCACTCACTACACCGATCTGTCTTATACCTTCATTTAGTGTTGGTATAAACAGAACAAGGTCTCCGATATCCGTCCGATTAAAACTCGGTTCTGCTCTTTCGGGTACCCCCCAGCAGTTGAACTCACCATCCGGAAAGGCCTCATGGAGGACTGGATCTGACTCGAAATATTGTTCCTCCTCTGTCCCATCTGGAAGCTGGTCTGCCACCTGATCGACATTTCTATTGCGCGTCACCGTGTACTGGATATCGACGTTTCCAGGGTTTCCGACGTGCATTATGAATACGTCCACCGCTCTACTTGATCGATTCGAGGTATACCTGGGAGAAGGCGGAATAACATATCTTATACTGATCCATTCTACCATATCACATTATGCCGATCGGCATAACATGAATCGACAGGCCGGGTAATCACAGGTATTCCAGAAGGTTACCGGAATGACGTGAGTATTATACCGAACTGATCCGCATAACAAGATTATGCCGACCCAATGGAGTCTATTCTCAACCTAAGGGTTTCTGGTGTGCGGGTCAACCCAAACGAACGAGGCGGGGCGATCCAGGAGGCCGTGTCTGTAGAGGGGGACGACGGACACGATCTTTTGGAGAAGCAGGACGCTGCTCGTTTGCTACCCCCCACCCAGCGCCTGCACCGTGAGCCATACGTACAGCGCCTCGGCAGCCAGGGCCGGCAGCAGATAGGCGAAGTGGTAGCGCGAGATCCCGCCTGAGGGGTTGTACACGCCGAAGTCGCGTCCGAAACTGAGCAGGGGCACGAGGCCGATCACTACGTAGAAACCGAGGTCCAAGAGGGGGTACCATCGGTCTGTTTTCTCATTGGCCAGCCGGTAGACCGAACGAACCTGTCCGAAGAGCGGCGTCCGGACGACACGTAGGGTATCGTTCCCCGTGAGCCGGCGGCCAAAAGGTGTGCTCACCGACACCGTGCTGGCACATCCGGGGCGGGTGGTGAACAAGAGGTGTCGCCCGGAGTCTTCCCGCTCCTCCAGACAGTCTGGACGGTTCGGCCAGCCCACCGACACGTCCACTCCGTTCGGGCCCAGCCATCGAGTATTGACGGCGCGGCGGTACGAGATGCCCGTTTCCGAGGTGCCGGGCAGCACGACGTCCACCAGCAGGAGAAGACTCAGCACCGCCGTGGGCACCGCGAGCGCCCGGATGCCGCGAATGGTCGAGCGGACGAACTGTCGCCGCCGGATGGCCCCGTCGTACCGATGGGACCGATGACGAGGGTCGCGCGTCGTCATGAATTGGCTTGTGTTGAGGTGGACGAGGAGACGTCCTCGTCGAGATGAATCACGGCGGCCTCCGCGGCGCGGCCCTCCTGAACGACGAGGCGGAGACACGTCTTCTCTTGGTGCAGGCCCTGCTTGCCGGCAGCACCCGGGTTCACGTACAGCATGTCATCGAAGGCCGAGATCCGTTCGATTTGAAGGATGTGGCTGTGGCCGCACACCAGTACGTCGGGGGGATTGGCCTTCAGTTTTTCGCCCATGCCCTGCTGCCACCGTCCGGGCCGTCCGGCGATGTGGGTCATCCACACGTCGAGACCCTCCACCGAGAACCGTTCGTGCTCCGAGAGGCGGTGGCGGACGGAGGCGTCGTCAACGTTGCCCCATACCGCCGTGACGGGAGCCACGGCCTCCAGTCCGTCCAGGATCGACGGATCTCCCACGTCCCCGGCGTGAAGAATTCGGTCCACGCCCGCCAAATCCTCCGGCAGGGCGGGGTGGAAGTAGCCGTGCGTGTCCGAGAGGATGCCGAGGGTCGTCACGAGACCCGGGAGAACCGAAAAGAAGGGATGACGAAAGCAGCTTCGGCCCAATGGCGGACGGACGACCGCACGCCGCGGCCAGCCGTCTGCATTTAGGCCCTCCGCTCAAGATTGCAGACCTCCCGCTTGCAGGAGTAGCCACGTTGCTGGCGTGGAGGTCCGACGAGGTTACAGTGCGGCTGTCTCGCCGGTGCCGAAGACCCGCGTGTCGTAGCCGGCCTCGTCGAAGGCGTCGGCAAAGGCGTCGAGGTCCGTTTCGAGGGGCGGGAACGTATCGTAGTGCAACGGCACCACGAGCTCCGGCTCTACCATCTCGGTCGCGTGGAGGGCCCCGTAAATGCCCATCGTAAAGACGTTGCCGATCGGGGCCAGCATAATATCCACGTCCCACAAGTCCCCCACCCACTGCATCTCCGCGAAGGGCGCTGTGTCTCCAGTGTTGTACACCACATTGTTATCCAGTTCTAGCACAAAGCCGTTCGGGACGCCGCCGTACGTTCCGTCGGGGAAGGAGGAGCTATGTCGGGCGTGCGTGGACTCGACGTAGCCCCACTCAAATTCCACGCTACCCCCTTCATTTAACGGTTGAATGGCGTCGTGGCCGTAATTTTGCTGGACGTACTGCGTGATTTCGAAATTGCTAATGACGAGCGGATCGCTGGCTGCCAGGACCGCCTCCGTGTCGGAAAAGTGATCGAAGTGCGCGTGTGTGAGCAGGAGCACGTCGGGGTCTAGCGTGCTCGGATCCGTTTCGGTGTGCGGGTTTTCGTCGAAAAAGGGATCGAAAAGGAGCGTTGCGTCTCCGGTTTCAATCTGAAAGGTTGAATGCCCGAAGTAGGTGAGATCCATGATGGCGATGGCGTCTCGTGTAGTCAGGATGATGGCGGTGATCTGCGCGATAGAACGGAAGTCGACACCCACGCTGTTTCACACGTAGGCCTCGTCGGCTCTGTAGTGAAAAAAAGACATTCGGATGCCGCGGAAAGGGCTTTCTACTTGAGGAGCACCATTTGGTGCGACTGCGTGCCCTGTGCAGTTTCGAGCCGGGCGAAATAGGTGCCGCTCGGAAGGTCGTCCGCGTTTAGGGTCTGCTCGTAGTAGCCGGGCTCGTGGACCTCGTCGGCCAGGGTGGCAACGCGTTTGCCGGACAAATTCCACACCGTGAGAGTGATGGGTTGGGATTCCTCGACCTGGTACGCAATGGTGGAGGAGCTCTTGAAGGGATTCGGGAAATTTCCGATGAGTTCGACGGTCTCGGCCGGCGAATCTTCGGCGCCCAGTCCAATCTTGATCGTGCCCGTGGTGCGTTCGGTGTCAGTGTTTGGAGAAACCTGCCGGACGCGATAGAAAGCGATGTTTCCCGGCACATTTTCGTCGGTGTACGTCATCTCCTGCGGTTGGTCGGGCTGCGTTCCCCCATCGAGGGGCGAGAGACGGTCCACGACGGTAAACGATGTGCCGTCGGGAGATCGCTCGACGACAAAACGACTCTCGCCCGCAGATTCCGCTTCCCAACGAAGCGTAACGGATTGGCCGTCGGTGTGGGCCTGGAGGCCTCGGAGGGGCGGTCGAAACGTAAGGGTGGTAGGAACGCGCCGGGCGCCCTTTGTCCACTTGAGGCCAGCCGGATCGGATTCCTCCTCGAAGCTCAGGCGAAAAGGCTTCTCCGTCTCGGCGCCTGGGTCGACGAACGGACGATTCTTCAATTGGCGGAGCATTGTCGCCGAGCGGGCCTTCGGCCAAATCCGGACCTCGTCGAGACGCCCGGAATAGAGCCGCTGGTCGGACTTGTTTTCCGTGGGGAGGGACCGCCGCCCCCCAATGGCGACCTCGAGCGCTCCAGAGACGGCGGGCAGAGCCTGGCTTCGAAGCGAGTCCACTATTGTGCCGTCCAGCATCAAGCGGAGACGAGACTCCGCGTCGTCGTAAACGACGGCGACGTGGTGCCAGTGCCCGTCAGCCACAGGCGTTTGTGTGCGGAGTGCCTCGTGTCCCCCCGCTTGTCCGCAATAGAAGCGAAGGCGCCCGCTCTGATCCACGACAAATTCGAAGGGATAGGCCGTGGTCTCCTCGCCCGTCCACGAGGAGAAGGGAACCTGGTCGAGTTCATTGGTTTGCATCCAGAACTCAATCGTGAAGGGAGCGCTCCGACCAGGTGTGAAGGGGGCGGGCAGTTGGGTAAGGAGCGGAGCCGAGGCGCGTTGCAGGTCGAGCGCCTGGTTCGTGCCGCTGGGCGGAGAGGACGATTCGATTTTTACTTCCTGAGAAAGACGATCAACGGTGCGAAACTGCCGCCGCCGAAGGGAGTCGGCCGTTTCGGCATTTCCGGTAAGGACAAATGGCGTGAGCGTCCATCGATGCGCGCCCGGTTGGTTTCCCACCTGCACGCGCACGACGAGTTCGTGGGGGCCCCGGATGGGAGAGGGGGGCCTTAAAAGCACCGCGTTGCCCGGCCCAGCCCGATGTTGGACCGGCACCGGTTCTGTCCCGTATCGAAGAAGACGAACGTCCTGCACCGTCCAGTGGTCGGGGAGCTCTAGGCGAGCCCCATCAATCGGGGAACTCGGATCAAGGGTCTCGAATAGATTGGCTACGGTACCGACCGATCGGGTTGAGGGAACCATTCCGGTGTCCTGCGCACGTGTGCCCTGCAGGTCCCCGATGGTTCCGAGCGCACCGAGGAGCAATATGAGACCGGCGACGCGCGTCATGGCGGTTGGCTCCGTTATGACAGGTTACCCTGCCCTGATTCTCAGGGGGTGCCGACCGGACTAGACACTGAAGATGCCCGCTCCCTGTCGTTCGTCCCGAGTAGCCGTCATGGACGAATCACAGGTGCACTGTATCTCCGGTGGGGACGATCTATAACCATAACGTAGTAGTTCGTGAAACACAAATAAAGCTCCCCTGTCTCCAAATTCATGACCGATATTCCCGACGACTTAACCGACGTTGGCACTCACCGGGGAAATCAACCACCGCCCGATACGGGCCAGACGGTCCGCTCACCTACGGGTCCTGATCCGGGAGCGTCCGAGGCTCAGCCGTCCTCCGCTCTCTTTCAGGTGGTGCAGATTCCGTCCGAGAACCGCCTGACGGTGTGGACTCATTCGGCTCGGGCCCACGTATCGGCGCCGGATGAAGGCGAAGAGGTGGGCCAGTACCGAACTGCCGATGCCCTGCGAGATGCTCTCGCGGACGTGGGGATTGACGGCAGGGTGGCCGTTTTTGAGGACGCGGAGGCAGACCGTGTGCTTGTCGATGACGATGTGACCGCCGATCATGCCTGGATCGGGCAGCCGCGCTATTCCACAGTTGCCTTCTTCGAAACCAGTGAAGAGGCCCATTCCTTCGCCGAGGCTCACGAGCGTCCGACGCCGGATCAGTAGAAGCGCGGTCGTTCCTTCGTCGCAACTTGGCACTTTACCACCCGCCTTATGCCTCTGGATACCCTCGACGCCGCTCTGGTCTCTGTCCACCCAGTCACGCCCCACGTGAAGCAGTTTCTGCTCCAGGTGGAGGGCCATACCTTCGACTTTACCCCGGGGCAACACGTGAGCGTAGCCTTTGAGGACGACGAAGGACGCACGCGGTACCGACCCTACTCGCCGGTAAGCCAGCCGGGAACCGACACGATCGCCCTTGCCATCAAGCGCTATCCTGAGGGGTTGTGTTCTACATGGATGCACGAGCGCACGGTTGGAGACACGATCTCCATCACGTCCCCGTCCGGCAACCTGGGCCTCCAGGCCCTGGACCGGGACGTGGTGTTCTTGTCGACGGGTACCGGCATCACGCCAATGATCTCGATGGCCACCCAGTACCTGCGAGCGGGCAAGGGCCGCGCCACGTTTCTGTTTGGAGAGCGCACCCAGGAAGACCTGATGTTTCGGGAGACCCTCGACCTCTACGCGGCCAGCCACACAAACTTTACAGTGGGGTATGTGCTCTCGTACGAGGAGTGGGCCGGGCCCACCGGCTTCGTGCAGGAACACCTCTCGGAATTCGTGGACGAGACCCGCGAACCGCACTACTACGTCTGTGGCGTGCCCGAGATGGTGGTGGACACGAAGGCGGTGCTCCGCGATCGTGGTGTCCCGGACGATCGGGTGTTCTCGGAAGGATGGGAGGAGGGGGCCGTGGAGGAATGAGCATCATGCGTTGAGTGTGACTGGTTGCGCGTTGGTAGCATTGGGAGTGACAACCCTCAGCACAAAACCTTCAGCACAAAACCCTCAACGCCCGACGCTCAACATTCCATCCGTTCGCAGAGGTGCTCGCGGAGCTGTTTGCGGGCTCGATGGAGCCGGACCCGCACGTTGACCTCCGTGAGCCCGAGTTGCTCAGCGGTCTCGGCGGTCGACTGCTCCTCCAGGTCGCGCAGCTGCACCACGCGCCGGTAGTGATCGGGCAGTTCCTGGAGGGCGTTGTGTACGATCCGCTTGCGTTCCGATAGCTCCACCTGCTCCTCCGTCGCGGCAGCGGTCTCGTTCTGGTCCGCCTGCAGGAACTCGATCGTCTCGTGTTCGAGATAATTGTGCCGGTCGTTCGTGCGGAGGTGGCCGTATGCCAGGTGCTTCGCAATGGAAAACAGCCAGGTGGACACCGACGACTCGCCCCGAAAGTCATCAATCTGTCGGTACGCTTCGGTAAAGGTTTCCTGAACGATGTTTTCCGCCTCGTCGGCGTCATCGACCAGTTTTAGAATGAAGCGGCGGAGCCGCTCCCGCTCCTGCTCGAAGAGACACCGGAATGCGTGCTCGCTTCCGTTCTTGAGGGCGTCGACTTTCGGGTCGCTGGAAGTGCAGGGCTGGGGCATCTCCATGGCAGGATTGGGCGTTATCGAGCGGAACGGTGGACGGAAGCAACCGAGTACTCCTTGCCTCCGAGCGTGCTCCAGTGTACCTTTGCACACGATTCATGTTATCACAGAAGTATAACACAGGGATAAGAATTCGACGACGCGTCGAGACGGTTTTCTCTTGGTACGATTGTTATGGAAGGCCCAAATTCATTGGTATGGTCCTTCGTAGAATCATTCTCGCGGTCACGTTCTGCCTGTTGCTTCCCATGACTGCGCCGGCCCAGTCCGAGTCTGTTCGCATCCGGGAGCTTGGCGTGGAGCCTGGGGTCTTTGCCCCCGGAGTGCTCAACGCGATTACTGATGTGGAGGGGGTGCAGGTGGGGCACCGGACGCTCGTGGAGGGCTCCGACGTACGCACCGGGGTGACAGCCATCCTGCCCCACGGGGGCGATCTCTTCGATGAGAAGGTGCCGGCCGCGGTGCACGTCGGCAACGGTTTCGGCAAGGCGGCGGGATTCCTGCAGGTACAGGAACTGGGGACGATTGAGACCCCCATCGTGCTCACGAATACACTCGACGTAGGGACAGCGGTGGAGGCCACCGTGGCGTGGTCCCTCCGCCAGCCCGGCCACGACGACGTCGGGTCCGTCAACGCGGTGGTGGGGGAAACGAATGACGGCTACCTCAACGATATTCGCGGGCAGCACGTGACCGAGAGCGACGTGATCGCGGCGATCGAAGCCGCGTCGGACGGGCCGGTGGAAGAGGGAAGCGTGGGGGCCGGCACGGGAACCAGCGCACTCGGCTGGAAGGGAGGCATCGGCACCAGCTCGCGGACGGTGCCGGACGACCACGGGGACTACACGGTGGGGGCGCTCGTGCAGGCCAACTACGGCGGCGTCCTTCGGATCGACGGCGTGTCCGTTGGCGAACGGCTGGGTCGCTATAATTTCCGTTCTGTGGTCGAAGAGGCGGGCTCGTCCGAGGCAAGTGAGCCTGGCGATGGAGGGTCCTGCATGATTGTCTTGGCGACCGACGCCCCGGTCGGTCCGCGCAACCTGGAACGGATGGCAAAACGAGCGATGCTCGGTCTCGCCCGTACCGGAAGCTATTCGAGCAACGGCTCGGGCGACTTCGTCATTGCGTTCTCGACCCAGAACCGGCGCACTGGCGACCAGGCCCCGCGCCCCGATTCGCTACTCCCGAACAATCGGATGAACCCGCTCTTTCTCGCCACTGTGGAAGCCACAGAGGAGGCGGTCTACAACGCCCTGACGACCGCCACTACTGTGGAGGGGCACAACGGCCACACGCAGGAGGCCCTGCCGCTGGAGCGCCTCCGAAGGATTCTCCGGGAGACGGGTCGTATCGAGTCGAATTGACGCCGAGTCTGCCATGCCGAGCGACGAGGACATTGACCGGCTTCGGGCCGAGGTGTCGGAGGACGAGGAGATCGAGGTTACCTTCCGACAGCTCAGACAGGACGGCCACTCCCGCCTGGAGGCGGTGCGGATGATTCTGGACGTGCTCGACGTGTCCCTTGCCGAGGCAAAGACTCTGCTCCTGACCACCGACACTTGGGACGAGGCCCGATCTGCGATCGGGCAGGGAGGGGAGGAAGACACAAAGGACGATGCATACGACGATCCGGTTCCCCCCGCTCCGGCCTGAGCCCCGGTTCTGGTTTTGTCCCGCAGATGGGGATCTTTTACCGTTCCCCGCCAGATACCGACGGAATTGGATGCGTGAGGCGTGACGCTCTCCGCATCCCGTGTGCCACACAGTTCAGATTTTACGGATCACGAGTCACGCCTCACTATCTGCAGGTCCCGTCCAGCTGCGCGCATCTGCTGTTGTTTCTGCTCTCCTCTTGATCAGCGGATCAGGGCCTTGTAAAAAGCGAGCGTCTGCTCGGCGATGGTCCGCCAGCTGAACTGCGCCTCCACGCGTCGCCGCGCGGCGGTGCCCATCGTCTCGCGCCGGTCCGGGTCGGCCATGAGGGTGTTCACGCCGTCCGCGAGGCCCTGCGCAAACGCCGCCGGGTCGGACGGCTCCACGTCGTCGCCCCCGGTCGGGTCCACGTCGACCAGGAGGCCGGTCTCGTCGGGCACCACGATCTCGGGGATGCCGCCCACCGCCGAGGCCACCACCGGCGTCTCGCAGGCCATCGCTTCCAGGTTGATGATCCCGAACG
>CAYRPX010000116.1:0-9464 GCA_964426195.1 uncultured Salinivenus sp. | reverse complement strand
GTGATGAACGGAACGACCGACGTGACGATCACCGAGAGGGCCGCCAGGAGCCCCGTAAACGAGAGCAGAATGGCGGGCACCCGACCGAGGCCGAGGCCCTGAATGCGGTCCACGAGGGGCCGAAGCAGGTACGCCAGCACGCCCCCGACAATGAGGTACATCACGATGCCGGCAAAGTACCAGAACATCCAGCCAGCGGTTGCTACGGCTGCCGCCCCGAGCACGAAGCGAACAATCCAGTCAAGGGGAAACGTAGGAGCCGCTGCTCCGACGGATTGAGGAGATCCGTCCGACAACGTTGTCCCTCGTTCAGAAGAGGGGAGACGGTCCGAAGCCGTCGTTTTCCGGCGCGTGGGAGCAGCGTCCCGGTCAGTGGCATCCTCCTCGTTACGGGGGGAGGGAGACGGATCGGTGCTGTCGGGCATGCAGACAAACGGAGGATCTACTGAATCGAACGAACACGACGCCAGCGGGAACTCGGCAGGGCGCGCATCTCAGAAATTCCGAGACCCGTCGCGAGTCCCCTTTCGCTCCAACTCGTCGAGAATGGGACGGATGGTGTCAGACCTGAAGCCGCGGCGGCGAAGGTAACGGTACATTTTCTGCCGGCGGCGACGCGGATCGTCCTCGCTCTCGAGTCGCGACCATCGTTTGTCGGCGTGCTCCCAGGCTGCAGCCTCCGCGTCCTTTTCCGCGAAGAGGTCGTCGACCGCTGCCTCGGCCAGGTGCCGCTCCACCCCTCGTTCTTCGAGTTCACGCCGAATGCGCACCGGCCCGTACTTTTTGCTGGAGAAGCGGTTGCGTGCGTAGTCGTGGGCGTAGGTCTCGTCGTCGAGATATTCGAGTTCGTAGAGGCGGGCAATGACGTCGTCAACCACGGCGGTCGGCACGTCACGCTGCTGGAGCCTCCGGCGCACCTCTCGTTCCGTGCGCCGCTTGTGCGCCAGATAGTCGAGCGCCTTCTGCTTGGCGTGCACGTACTGGTCGTCTGCCTCGATGTCACGTCTCATCGCGGACGTGAGCGTCGTTCCCACCTGCAAGGTGTGCTTCACCACGAGATCTTCGTGCACGCCGAAAGCAAACTCTCCATCGAGGTAGACGGAGACCCGGTCGTCGTTGTGGACCTGAGACTCAATCCGCGTAATGGTTCCGCCCGCCGCTGCATCTGCCATCTTCGGAGAAAGGGATCTACTGTTTGCGAATCGTTCGTAATGAGTTCGAATACGGAGGAAGCCCCGCTTCGAGATCCGCCTGAAATTTTCGTACGCCTTTCTCCAGGCCTGGATTCTCCATCGGAGAAGGCCGCCGAGACCCTACCGCGAGTGACACCGCTTAGCCCCCGCCTCAACAGCCTCCCGAAGCGAATCGATAGCCACGGCCGTAGCAATGCCGAGCCCCCCCTCAACATTTGAAACAGGCTCGCGGCGCTCCGGATCGTCACGGCTCCGAGCAAAAGCCGCAAACGAAGTGTCTCCTCGCGTGAGGATGGTCGTGAGATGGTGCTCCGGAAAGGCCGACGCACTGTCCTCTACGGGCACCGCATAGACCCCCATCCACGTCCGGCGGCCCTCACGCGTCCGAAACCGGTCCTCTCGCCGCACCTCCACCGGCTCCAGAAAAAAGTTGACGACGCGGGAGGACGACTCGGTAGTATCAGGACGAAGACGGGGCCGCACCCAGTGGGTCGTGTCCTCCCCTGCAAAAAGCTGATCCGTCGGCCATTGGAGCGTCACGTTGATCGGATAGAGGTAGTTCTGCTCCGCCGGGATGTCTAGCGAGTCGCGGCGCAAGGAATCGACGAGGACCGCCCGGACCGGCGCCGAAGGCACCTCGATGCACACCTCACTCAGTTCGATGGGGGGCGGAGTCACTCCTTCAGCCTGAGCGGTCTCCCCCTGCCACTGAACCGTAAGGCGCCACGGCACCCGAGCAGGCACTGTTCCGGGATTTGAAACGGGCACGTACCGCCCCACGCCCTGTTCGGTCTCCTCGTACGCGACCGTCATCCCATCCATTCCATCAAGTACAAGCTCGACGGTGGCCCCCTGTGCCGCGTTCGCCCGCCGTCCGCCCGGATCGTCCAGTGGACGCGTCTGCCGGAGGGTAATCGGGGGAACCGGACGATCTGTCTCCAAAAAGGCCTCGACCACGAGCGACCGTTGGGCTACAGGATCGGCCAGGTCACACCGCCCGAGCACCAGGAGCATTCCCATCGCCAGGAGGGCCCCGACGACACTCCTCAGAACGTGTTGTCCAGCGTTTCGACGCATCCGAATCGTGCTCTATAGCGAATTCGACTCGATCCCGGCCCTTCCTAGAGCTCCATCTCCAGTTCCAGAAGCGGAAGAGCCGGAAGCCCCCGCTGGCGAGACACGTCGACCCCCGTATCAGTGGGTCGATACGTCTGATCCAGAATGTTGACACGATTGGTGGTGTTGAAGACATCCAGCGTGGCCGTCCAGTCCGCAGACAGCAACTGGAAATTGTAGCTGACCGTGAGATCCACCCGGAAATAGGAAGGCAGCCGATCGTTGTTTACCTGGGGTCGGTACAGGTACGTCGTCGGTTCCGTCTCTGTCGGATCGCCCAATTCGTAGCGGGCGACCGGGACCGTAATCGGATACCCACTCCGCACTTCGGTGCCCACCGTGGCGCTCCACGACTCGCCCTTCCACCCGAGAGTACTGCGCACAGACAGAGGCACGTCCAGGCTGGAGGGACGCCAGCGAAGACCCGATTCGGTCGGGGTCCGAACAAACGTCCGTCCAGTGCTCATTACGATCCGAGCCCTCCAGCCTCCCTGCTCGAAGAGGGTGCTCAGTTCAAGTCCAAGGGCGCGCTCGGCCCCGGTTTCGTACTGCCCAAGCAGCGCCCCCACCTCAATGCCGGGCCCCTCAATGCCCTCTTTCTCCTGAAAAACATCGGCCGGAACGAGGGAATGACGGATGTCTCGCAGAAAGACATCTAGCTCCAGGGTCCATCCCGGGCGCAGCCGGGTGTAGGTCCCACCCCCGACCTTTCCCCCCATTGCCGGACGCACGCGATCACTCGACGGAATCCACCGACTCGACACAAGATCGTAGGCGAGCGAGTATCGATCGCGAAGGCGATGCAGATACTGCACGTGCACGCCTGCGCTACCCTCCAGAACGAGCCACCGCGGATGTACGGCGTACTGCGCCATCAGGCGAGGCGCGAGGTGGACGTAGTTGCCCCCACTGAAGTAGCTCCCCCGCACCCCCGGTTCCACGGTCCAGTCCGGGGTCGGGGTCCACGTATCCTGCATGTACCCAACCACCTTGACAGCCTTCAGCTGGCTCTCCTGGACCTGCCGCGTGACCATGCCGCTAGTCCGCTGCAGTTCGCTGTCAAGCGTGCCCTCAAACTGAAGCGCCGAAATCTGGAGTCCTCCTGTTAGTTCGTGACTGACCGAGTGGTGGTAGTCGGCCCGCAGCTTGAGGCCAGCGTCGGTCAGGCGGACGCGGTAGTCGGAGGACAGAGAGGCCGTCGTCGTCGGCTGCACGAACGACGCCTCTTGCGCCCGATACCCCGAGTAATAGGCAGTTGAGGTCAAAAAGAGGTCGTCGCCGGCGAGGTAGCGATGCTGGGCACTAATGACCCGATTGTCCCAGTTCTGAGCGACTTCGAACAAGAGGTCGGCTGGGCGGAGCCACGAGGAAAAATCGAGGGAAAGGTCAAACGGGAGGCGGAGGTCAAGATCGTCTCGGCCGTGGTAGTAGCTAAGGGAGAGCCGGTGGCTTACACCAAACCGATGGGTGACCTTCGCACTGACGTCGAAGAAGTAGTACCCGGTCCGAAGGGTGTCCCGCCGGCCGTTGGGTCCGGTGACAGGATGCCGACGTCCGATCAGTTTGTCTAGATAGGAGCGACGTCCCGAGAGCATGAAGGAGGTGGAGGGGGTCACTGGTGTTTCGACTCGGAACCGCCCGCTCAGCATACCGAGGGCCGCCGCGGCCTTGGGGGTCTGGCGACTTCCATCTTTCATGTGAGCATCGACTACCGCCGAAAGGCGTCCGCCGTGCTCCACCGGAAACGTCCCGCGGTAGAGGTTCGTCGAGCGAAGCGTTTTGGTTTGGAACGTCGAGATCAAGCTGAAGGCATGCCATGGATGGTAGATCGGGGCTCCATCGAGCAGATAGAGATTCTGATCGGGATTGCCCCCTCGGACGCTGAGCCCTCCGCTGATGATGCCCGACTTGCGGATGCCAGGAGTCCACTGCAAAGCCCGAAACAGGTCCGGTTCGCCGAACGAGGGCAGCCGGTCGAGCCGATCCAGGGCCACCGACATCATGCCGGGGATTCGCTCCTCCTCTTCAAATCTCGTCGACCCGGCTTCTACGACGACCCCCTCCGACTCGATGGAAGCCCTGGCCAGTGCAATCCGGGCCGGACTCGCTCCGGCGGTAAGCGTCGTGTCTACGGACCGATATCCGAGGTAGGAAATGCGTACCTCGTAGGCTTCGGGAGGTAGATCGGAGACGACGAAATAGCCGTCTTGATTCGTCGTCGCCCCGGCCTTCAGCTCCGTGAGATAGACGTGCGCGCCGGGCAACCGCTCTCCTGTTTCCGCGTCCAGCACATAGCCGTTCAGCGAGGTGCGGGGCGATTTTCTGGAGTCTGGGTCCGAAGACGTGGCCACGAGCACGTACTGGCCTCGGCGCACTCGTTCGACCCGCACGTCGGTGCCGTTGAGTACGCATTTGAGGGCCGCTTCTCGATCCGTTCCCGTGTAGGTGCAGGTCGCCGTCCGGCCTTGCACGAGTCGATCGGCGTAGACAAGATCGAGGCCGGCCTGCGTTCGGACCTGAACGAGGGCGGTCTCAAGCGGAGCGCCGGTCACGCGAATCTGGATGGGGGCCTGCGCCCGAGCCCCCGACGTTCCAAGAACTCCCCCTCCGAGCAGCGCAATGAGAACAAGAAATGCGGAGCGCAGCACGGTCCTGGCTGGGGTCAACCGGAGAGTAGAATCGACGATGTTCTACTCTCCGGACGGGCCTTCGTTCGGACACCGGGCGCAGCGAGAGGGCTCGGAAAACGAAGAAGAGTTTTGGACCCCCCAACTCACCGTTTGGGCCCGGCATCGTCCTTCGAGACCACCGTCTCCAGGAGTTGCGAACAACCGGAGCCCGAGCCCACCTACGATCCGGGCTCGAGTCGATAAGTGTCCCCTTTTGTGTCCACATCAGCCCCGAGTGTGCGAGCGATCGTCTCGACGACCTGCGAGACCGACTGATTCCGATCGAAGGTGCCCGTAATGGGCTCGTCGGCTAGGGCCGGTGCCACCGCAACGGAAGCGTCGTAGTGGTCAGTCAGCCGCTGCGCGATGTCCTGAGCCGGCGTCGACCGAAAGACGAACAGTCCGGTCCAGTCCAGCGCCGCGGTGAGGTCCGTGGGCGCCGGAGGAGAAGGAGCGTGTCCTCGCCGGATGGTACTCCGTTCGCCGGGATTCAGAACCACGGCCTCGCCCTCCACCTCGTCGTCCGACGCAACGCGGACCGTTCCCTCCACGAGCACGACCTCCGTTGTGTCCCCGCCCGTCGTGACGCCAAATTGCGTGCCGAGGACCTCGGCCCGGGCCGCCGGCGTGTTCACGACGAACGACGCACCATCGCGAGACATGACGTTAAAGTACGCCCGTCCCCGAGCAAGGGTGAGACGGCGTTCCGCCTTCGTGCTCATCCCAGGCTCGTAGGAGAGGGTAGCGGCTCCTACGAGACGAACTGTTGAGCCGTCGTCAAACTCTACGACTCGCTGCTCGTCCGCTCCCGCCGTTACGGTCGTCTGGGACGCTGTTCCTGGGCCGTAGAAGGTCGCCAAGACGGCTGCTCCAATCAGAAGGATCGCCACGGCGAGTCGCCACGTCCACCGACGCTCTACGTTCTCCCTGCGCGAACGAGCAGGCTGCCGGGGCCCTCGCTCCTCGCGCTCGTCATAGGAACGGTCCTCTCTGGCAGCTGCCCCGACGGGTACGGCCTCCTGATGTTGCTCCCACACCGCCTCGAAGTCGGCACGCTCTTCCTGAATGCGGTCGACGACTCGATCGATCGCCGGGAGAGCCTCGATGGCCTCGGTGATGTCGTTCCGGGCGGCGTCGAGGGCCTCTTTCTCCACAGTCGTCAGCGCGTCCTCCCGCCCCTCTTGTTCGAGAGCATACAAGACGAGGAGACGCCGATCCGGAAGCTGGTCCTTGAGCTGTCGATGCAGGTGCGCCCGCACCTGACACCAGCACGCCCAGTCCTTGGCTAACTCCGGCTCGTCCTCTAGCTGCTCCTGCAGCACCGCCCATTGCTCAGGGGTGCGATTCTCCGCAAAAAGAAGCGGACCGTATTTATCGTCCATGGCCCTTAATTTTGTCCATCAGCAAAAAGTACCGATTCCAAGCCCTCTCAGAATCGTTCTGGTGTTCTGGTTTTGGATTTGTTTACAACAGCTGAGCCGCCATCTTTTCTGTGAAAGTAACATTCGAAGTTCTCTCTCTACAGCCCGAAAAACAAGACAAAAATCAGTAGGAGACTCAGGGCCTCCTTCATGGTCTCGAAGGCTCGTTTGACCTGCATCTTCACCGCTGCTTCCGTCGTATCGAGCATCTGAGCAATCTCCCGGTAGAGATACCCGTACTCTCGCAACTCCATAATCCGCCGCGCTTTCGGCGTGAGCGCATCGAGTGCCTTCTCCACGTCTACGTGCGCACTTCGGTCTTCCGGCTCTGTGGACTGCCCCAGGGGAAGATCGGGATCACGCAGACGCTCTTTCATGTCGTAGCGGCCCCGATAGTAGTCCTGCAGCTCAAACAGTGCCGCCTTCATGGCAAATGATTTCAGACTCCCCGGCTTTTCGAGCTCTTCAAGGCTCTCGTGAATGCGCACCAGCGTGTTCTGGACGAGATCGTCGACGTCGGCTTCGGCCCCAATTCGCTTGATGAAATAACCTCGAAGAATGGGCTCCAGGCGACGGAGCAGCCCGTTTCGCGCCTGCTTGTCGCCGTCCTGGGCCTCTCGGACACGGTCTGGATCGAATGCAGACTCAGGCATGGACGGAAACGGGAACGACAAGCAAGGAGCAACGACGAATGGAACCTCTCTCCCTCCCCCTGCACAGAGCGTAAAATTCCTGGAGGCGAACCGACGGACCCTCGCTCCGTACAAGGGATAGGCTTTTCTGGCACATGGAAACTGTTGCCCAACGCGAACGCTCCGCAGCGAGTCGCAACGTGCAGGGATCGGCGGTCTCGTTCCCCCTCCGCCCATTCTCCCTGTCAATCCGCACCACTTTCGCTTGCAGGCGACTCAGGGTCGGGCTACGTAGCACCTCCTGAGCGTCTTTGCATCGCAAACATTGTCCCACTCAATCTTCTGTACGACTATGAGTCTGTACGATTTGCATGACGCAACGCTTAACGACATGGAAGGAGAGGGGTTCGCTTATTCCGAAAAAACCGTATACGGCAAAGCCTACAAGGGCGTCTTTTTCGGCGAGGACGCCGAGGAAATTGAACTTCTTGCCGACGAAGAGGAAGAGGCGACGTTCGAGGGCATTCTCTACGACCGGAGTCGCGAGCGCGAGAAGAGCTTCTCGGTGGAAGTGACAGATGTGGTAAGCACTCCTTCGGGCGAACGCGCTGACTTCGTAGCCACCGAAAAACCATAGAGGATTGGTGCACTGGCGCCAAGGCCGGTCTGAAGGTCGATACAAGATGGAGGAGGTCAGGCTCGTTTTGGGGCCGGCCTCCTTTTTTCTTTGTCCTCTGGCCCAAAGCAGCCGTTACCACCCTGCGTCCGACGACCCCGTTCCCGACGAATCCGAGGCAGCAGTCTTTGCCCCCGCTGGGTACGACACAATCTCCAACTGCACCTTGACCACCCCTTCCTGCATCATCTGAAGCTGTCGCGCGGCCGCCACCGAGAGGTCGATGATGCGCCCATGCTTGAACGGCCCCCGATCATTGACCCGCACCACCACCGACGGCGTCTCCGAGTGGTCGACGCGAGTCACACGAACACGGGTCCCGAACGGAAGGCTCTGATGGGCGGCTGTGTGGAGTTCCGGATCGTAGATTTCCCCGCTGGCCGTGCTCCGCCCGACAAACTTGTTTGCATAGTAACTGGCCGTCCCCTGCTTCTCGGGGAGTCCCCGTTCCCCCGCGTGCTGCGTCGTGGCGCAGCCGATAAGCAACAAGACGAGCCCAAGCACCCTCCCTCCTCGACCGAGGCTCGTGTTCACCCATGCCGTTCCGTTTCGTCTATGCATAGAAATGAGGAATTGGAGCAAACAGCCAGCCAGGAAATTAGCGCCAATCGGACAGCGAGGACCGGTCCAAAGTTCCAAAAATTCCAGACGGACCAGGCTACTCCTTCCGCGTTGTTTTCCTTCCGAAAAACACTCATCCTCCGGAAAATGGTTTCTGGAACCGGAAAGGGCCATTGCACCCACCCCTTTCAAGGTCTTGCTGAAGATGAGCGGATTACACGCCTCCTCGCCCCCGCACCGAGGGCGCAAGCAGTCCCCGGCTACGGTTTATTTGGTCCCTCTCGAACGGAAAACGTGCGTTTCTGAAGAGAACCGCCGAAAAACAACCCTGGAATCGGGCGCAAAGCGGACGTTCCAGGCGAGAGAGGACAAAATTCGGCACACCTTGAAAGGGGTGGGCCATTGCACCAAAACACCTGACTCGAAATGCCCCTTGGTCTGAAGGCGTTCGAAGAAGCGAGGAGGCAAGAGCAACATGCATCGCACAGGTGACGACTTCGAGAATGCCTCCTAAACATCATTCAGTCGAGGCATAAATTAATTGCAATGGCCCGGCAGGAACGAACCCAATGAGGGAACCGCCCCCAATTCTGTACCTTCAATTAATTCGTTGTCTACGCCAGCGTCTAGGCCCATCCGTATGCTTGGTACGATCGGTGAACTTCTCCTTCTCGTTGCCTTTGTCGCATCCGGACTGTCGGCCTTTGCCTTCTTCTGGGCCGCACGGGCCGACGAGGCTCCGACCCTGGCTGATACCTGGAAACGCGTGGGACGTCTCACCTGGGGCGGGATGAGCGCGGCCGTAGGGGCCGCATCGGGCGTGCTCTGGTACCTGATTCTTACCCACCAGTACCAGTACGCGTACGTCTATCAACAATCCTCCAACGACCTTCCCCTGCACTATCTCTTCTCCACCTTCTGGGCGGGACAGGAGGGCTCCTTTCTGTTCTGGGCGCTCATGATGTGCGGAGTGGGCGGCCTCCTCATCGCCTACGTCCAGCGGGAGTACGAGACCCCCGTGATGGCCGTCGTGGGCCTCTGCCAGCTGTTTCTCTTGTCGATGATCGTGGGGCTCCAGTTTGGACCGGTCGAAATCGGCTCGTCGCCGTTCATGACACTGCCGGAGAAGTTTACCGATGCCCCCATCTTCCAGCAAAATCCCGGCTTCGTGCCGGCCGACGGGCAGGGGCTTAACG
>CAYRPX010000115.1:0-9480 GCA_964426195.1 uncultured Salinivenus sp. | reverse complement strand
TGAAGAGGACAAGGACGACGGCGATGAGCCCGAGCACGACGAGCATGTCGACGGTAAAGACGGGCGCCGTCTGGGCAAGAAGAAGCGTAAACACGAAAAAACGGGGGCGAGCAAAGAGATGCGGATGAGCATCGGGATGAGCACCTTACATGGTGACGGGTTCAATCCGAAGACGCAACCCGCCGACCCAAACCTTGCAAAATCCTTCCGATCTCTTGGAACCCCGACTCTATTTCCGTGGCGGTTGCGCCAAGATCGACCGCGGGCCGGCCGCATTTGCCCAACGGCGCTTCTCCTCCTATTTTAGCTTCTCCCTTTTCGTTTTAACGATCCCGCGTAGACGAGTCCGATGGAGCCAAGTGAGCCGACCAACGAGACGGAGCCCTGGTGGGGCACGTTCTCCCTCGATGAGAACACCGGCGGCCGATGGGAGGTCGGGCCGTCGACGGTCTGGCTTTACCGCAAAACCCACGAATGGCGCGTCCTTCACCGGCCGACGGCCGATCCGCAAGCGACGGATCCGATGGCCAACCGGAGCAACGCAACCGTGCCCGTTCCCGGGGCGGACATGAGCGAAGTGTTTGATTCCGCGAATGATGACCTTCAGATCAGCCGATACAGCTTCCGACAAACGAGCGGCCGCGTAGTCCTGCAGCCAGCCCTTGCCGATCGGCCCGTCGTGTCCCGCCCTGAGCACCCGCTCTACGTACCGCCGGGCGAATCGGTCACCCTCTATCTGAGTACGGCCGTCTGGATCCGCGTGGAACTTGCCGAGTCGGGCTCCCTTCTCCAGGAACTGCCCTCCTACCGCATGTCCGACACGTGGTTCGGCGCCTCCACCGTCGACGGAGAGCTTTGCTACGCCACCCGCACGGCCGGGCGCCTCCAGCTCGAAAACCTGCCCCGCCGCTTCCACCGGGCCGTGACGCCCCTCCGAATTAAGAACACCGGAACGGACGCTCTGGCCCTCGAACGTGTCCAACTGCCTGTTGAATATCTTGCGCTCTACACGACGCCAACCCACAGGCTTTGGTCTCAGGCTGTCACGATGACCCGCTCGGAGGGCCACCAGGGGGCCGGCGTACAAATCCGAAACGGACCGCCCCCCGACGCCAAAGGCGCTGAACTCCTCCAGGAGCCCCGCAAGACCGACAAGAGAGGACTCTTCACGAGTACGTTCAGTGCTGTGGGAACCCTCTTCGGAACCTAGGCACACGCATCGTCACCTCATTCACACATTCCCGATCGCCCCGTCTTATGGAGCAGTGGTGGACCGTTGCCGTCGACTACCTCACCAGTCCCCAGGCCGCGGCCGCCCTCCGGGCCGCCGTAAAAATCGTCGTTGGGATCATATTGGGGCGCCTCGCCGGCACCGGCCTCGTGCGCGTGTTTGCGGACGACGATGCCCAGCGGGCCATGATCCTCCGTCGCGCCAGCCTCTACGGTATTGGCGGCCTGTTTACGGCCTCTGCCCTCATGGAGCTCGGGTTCGACCTCAGCGTGTTGCTTGGAGCGGCGGGCATCCTCACGGTTGCCATCGGCTTCGCCTCGCAGACGTCCGCGTCTAATGTCATTAGCGGCCTCTTCCTCTTGGGGGAGCGCCCTTTTGCCGTCGGCGACGTCATCCGCGTGAACGGCACGACCGGCGAGGTGCTCTCGGTGGACCTCCTCTCGGTGAAGCTGCGCACGTTCGAAAACCTCTTCGTGCGCATCCCGAACGAGACGATGATCAAGTCGGAGGTGACCAACCTGCATCGGTTTCCCCTCCGCCGGGTCGACCTGATGATCGGGGTGGCCTACAAAGAAGACCTGCGCCAGGTGCGTGAGGTACTTCTGGAGGTGGCCGACCAAAACCCACTTTGCCTCGAAGAACCGGCCCCAAGCGTACTGTTTCAGGGCTTCGCCGACTCGTCGATGAACTATCAGTTCCGAGTCTGGGCCAAAACTGAAAATTTCCTCGATCTCCGCAACAGCATTTCGATCGAGGTCAAAGAGGCCTTCGACGAGCACGGAATCGAAATTCCGTTCCCCCACCGCACCCTCTACACTGGCAGCGAGACGGAGCCATTCCCGGTGCGGACCGCGGAAGCGAACTTCCCTTCCGCCCCCAAGGCCTCCACGGGGACAGAACAGACGTAGCCTTCCAACCGGCCTCTCGCCCTCCCTCCCCACAACCTAAAAGGCCACCTGGAGCCGACCGGTGAAGAAGCCGCCGCCCAGGTTCCCAGTCGGGGCCTGATAGTTCGCCTGCACCCGAAGAAGAGAGCTGGGCTCGTAGTTGTAGCCAAGAACGAGCCGCTCGTCGGGCGCCGGCACGGCCCTCGCATCGGGATCGTATTGATCAAGGCGAACGAGGGCCTGGTGCTCCTCGGCGATATCCATACCGGCCGTCAAGTGGAATCCGGACGGAGACTGCGACGCGGAACCGATGACCAGGTCGCGCTCCAGGTCGGCGACGTGAAATTCTCCGGCGAAGAGCCACCGGTCGACCTCGTACTGGGCGTCGACCTGCCCCAGAATCCGGGTGCCCGAAAACGACGACATTTCGGCAACTGAAACCTGGTCGTCAATGCTGTAGCCGGCGCTGGCCCCAACGTCAAGCGCCCCAGGGCCCAGGGGAAAGCTCCCATCCAGACGACCTACGTACAGGAAATCGTCGTTGTCGTTCGGGATGAGGCCACGCGTCCCGTTGAACGCCCCGACCGTGGCAGTCACCTGGGCCTCTGACCCTGTGCTCATCAGGTCGCCCACGAGCTGCAGACCGGCCTGTCGGGCCGGGGAGAGTGCATTGACCACGCGGGCCCGCTCGGCAAAGCGAATCCGGGGACGCGACCGGAGGATCTCGGCACTATACGGTGTTTTGAAAAGCCCCCCTCGGAGACGAACCCGATTGGCCAGCGGAAGCTGAACAAACGCGTCCAGCAGAACGGACGAGGCCGTAAAGTCGGTCTGAATCACGTAGGAGAGCCTTTCGGCCTGGCCGCCCAGACGAAGCCGCGCACTTCGTGCCCGAAAGCCGTCCGCCGAATTCTCTCTCCCCAGCAGCGCATCGGCCTGAATGAGGCCGCCCATCTGCAACGCCTGTCCCGCCCCCACGGTCACGGAGCCGTCCTCCCCGGACTGGGCCACGGCCGGACGCGCCACCGCGCAGAGACCAAGACAGAGTGCTGCGACGCCAGCGAAGAGGAGGTGTTCAAAACGAAACGAGAAAGTCATAGAGAGGACCTCTTATTGTCAAGTACGAAAGAATGCAACACACATCCCAGACGTGAACGAAGGAACGATACGGGCATTCTTTTCCTCGCGGGAGGGTGATGAGATATTACCTTGACTCCTCAAAAGTGGTCTCAGGCAAAGGTAAATATCAGATGATTCCAGATTGAACCAGAACCGTCCGGACTGGGGCTCCGCCAAAGGGGTCGCGAGGAGGCGTCTGGAAAAACCGCGATCGACTGCTGGAATGTTGCTTTCGTTGCCCCCCGTTTATTCGACCCTGAAGCTGAACATCCCCCCGTTCGTCCCGAGAACGAGAACCTCTTGCCCGTCCCTCTCCTGAACAACCAGATGGGTGGTCGTAACGGACGACGGTCCCTCCTCAAACGTCTGCCGCTCCCAGGTCTCCCCGAAGTCGGCGCTCGTGATGAAAAAAGGCTTGGTCGACGATTTGCCTTCGCCGCTCGCATAGATGACCTCGGGACTACGCTCGCTGTGGGCAAGGGTACGAATGTGGGCGTCCGTGAACACCGTCGTCCAGCCTTTCCCGCCGTCGCCTGAGACTTGTACCCCCCCACCCATTGCGACCAACAGATGATCGGAATTTGTCGGTTGCGTTAGTAGGTCGTATGCCAGAGCATCGAGATGCTCCCAGGTTTCCCCATAGTCTCGGGATCTCCAGAGATACGGGGCAGAAATAGCAGTTAACCCACTGACCCAAAGGAGGCCGGGATGCTCGGAATCGGCTTTGAGGAGTGTCGTCACTCCGCCCCATGACTCCCATTTTCCAAAAACGGGAGTCCAAGATTGCCCTCCGTCCGGTGAACGAATCACCGTACTTCCGCGGACGAAAAGGGTGTCCGAGTGGGGCGAGGCTTTGATCGGGCCCTTCTCAATCCACGTATTCTCATTCTCGCTCCCCCCAAAATTACTCAAAAACGGCTCCCACGTGTGCCCTCCATCTGTGGACCGGAAAAGTGTAGTATCCCCCGAAGAAACAGAGGACGCTCCAATGGAAGCCAGCAGGGCACCGCTCGTTGTCCGCACCACCCCTTTGATTTCGTGCTCCTCGAGCCCAAGGCTCTCAATTTCGCCGTTGGCACGCCGAAACAGCCCCGTTTCCGTTCCCACCAGCAGCCCGCTCCCATCCTTCTTCATCACAGTGACGTGGCGGTCCGCCAGTCCCTCCGTGTGCCAGCGTCCGTCGACGGTGAACGCCTCGTCCGAATCGACGAGGAAGCTGCAGCCGATCCCGAAAACCGCAACGGCCAGGCCAGCCGGCACGAGGACCCGCACGAGACGAAGAGGACATTCGATCGATTTCATAATTGGGAGGACGAAAGCGGGCTGAGGACAATCGGATCAAGGTGTGTGTTCTACAACACCTCCGACGTGCCGAGCGACCACCCGCAAGAAAATCCCAAGCGCTTCGTCCTCTCCCCTAGCTACCGAAACTCCATCCAGAAGAGGATGGTGACGACCAGAATCGTGAGACTGATCAGGAGATTGGTAGCTGTAATCCACCCGTCGCTGATCCGGTCGAGCTTGTAGAGGCACAGGTCGTAAGCCCGGTCGTAGGTTCGATTGACGCTTGACAGAATGAGCTCGGCGTTGTCGGTCCCGGCGGCGTCCACCGTGTCGGTCCTTGCAAAGACGAGCGACAGTTGCTCTACGTTCTGCTCGAAGGCCCGGACGGAGGTACGCACCCCGTGGAGCCGGCCGAGAAGCTCTCGGAGTTGCCGGCGGCTCGCCCGGCTGTAAAAGGCGGGGTCAAGGTCGTACACGGCATCGAGAATGTCGTCGATGTGGTCGTCGAGCCCACTCCCTTCTCGAATCAGAGCAGCGAACCATTCCCAGCACTCCTGCTCCGAGAGGTCGTAGATCTCCGAATGTCTAGCCAAGTCCTCCGTCGAGGACGCTGCGGGGCGCGCATCGCCATCCGACAGGTCGGACCTGATCTCGGCGAGGGCATCGCCGCGTGCGTAGACGGCCAAGTCGGGGAAGGAACTCATGTAATTGGAAGTCGCATACGGTGAGAACGTGCGTACCACGTGGGCCTGTATTGCGTAGTGCCAATTGTGCACCAGTGTCCCTGACCCCCTAATAGCAATCCGCCCCCTTCATCCACTCACGGCGGCGGAAGTACAGAAGTAGCGCTCCGGCCAGCACGGTCATCAGAATCCATACGGTGGGATAGGCCCACCCCAGCTCGGGCATGTACTCGAAGTTCATGCCGTAGACGCCGGCGACGAATGTGAGTGGAATGAAGATCATCCCGATGATTGTCAGCACCTTCATAATCTCGTTCATGCGGTTGCTGATCGAGGTTATGGGCAGATCATGCAGTCCACTGGCCGTGTCGCGGAGGGCTTCCACCTCGCAATGGTCCTCGACTGAGGAGCTTCCCCCGCTTGGAAGAACCATTCAGCCGATCGGAAAGGCTATTCCTTTATGCGCGATGCCACCCAAGATGATTGGAGAGAACGTCGGTGATTGATCGAACGTAGTGTATAGTGAACGGGTCTGGTGCTGACAGGGGTCGCGATTGAGCTCACGACCTTACCGCCAGGCGGCAGGCCCGTTCAATCCTTAGATCCACTCCATTTTTGTCTGGTACAGAGACCCCGACCATCTTTCAGGCCGGCATGAAGACGAACGTGCTCCCTGCCCACGCCGAGGCAATCGTGAATTTTCGAATCCACCCGCGCGACCGGGTCGAGGACGTCGTCAATCACGTCAAGAAAACCATTGCCAACCCCGACGTCGAAATTGGGAGCCCCGATCACACTCGAGACCGCGAGGCGTCGTTCGTGTCGGACCTCACCACCCGCTTCTACGAACAGCTCAAATTATCCATCTGGGAGACGTTCGGCGAGATCCCGATTGCCTCCTCCATGTTTGTGGCCGCCACCGACTCGCGACACTTCCACAACCTCACCAGGGACATCTACCGATTCCGCCCCATCCGGGCTCGCCCGCCCGACCGCAACCGCATCCACGGGACCGACGAACGGATCCCCATCGAGAATTACCTTGAAATGATTCAGTTCTAGATTCGACTGTTACGAAACACGACCTCACTGTAATCCGCCCAGTGAAGGGAAGAGTTCGAATTTCTCCTCGCTCCCCTCCCCCATGATCTCCCTCACCATATGATTTCTTTCCGATGGATTCGTCCAGTGTGGATCCTGCTGTGGATTGGATTGGGGACAGGGTCCGCGATGGGTCAGTCTGCAGGCCTGACCGATGCGGGGAGTACCGTCCCGCTCGCGGCGGTCGATAGTCTCCGGATCCGCGGTGAGTTCCGATCGGCCCTCAGCCAACTGCACCGCCTGGCGAACACGCATCCGGAGAATGTCGAGGTGCTGGTCGCCCAAGCCTTCATTTGGACGGACCTCGGGAAACAGGCGGATGTCCAGCACCGCGCCGTCAACTTCTACCGCCAGTCTCTCACCGTGGCTGAGACGGCCGTGGAGGCAAACCCTGAATGTGCACGAGCCCACCTGGCCATGGCCGTCGCCCAGGGCCACCTCACCCAGCACGTCTCGATCCACGAGCGAATCGAACGCTCCCGGGCCGTGAAGACCCATGCTGACCGAGCCGTTGCGCTCGACTCCACCCTCGCTGGAGCCTATCACATTCGGGGCCGCTGGCATCAGGAGGCCGCCGACCTAAATGTCATCATGCGGGCCATGGTGCAGGTCGTGTACGGTGGGCTGCCCGAGGCCTCGCTCGAACAGTCCGTTGCCAACTTTCAGCGCGCCCTGAAGCTCGAGACGCGCACCTACCACCACCTGGAACTGGGCAAAACGTACAGAAAGATGGGCCGGACCGATGCGGCTCGAGAGCAGTTTCGGGCCGCGCTAGAGGCCCCCTCCGTGGCGCCTTTTGCCGCCGAATACAAGGAGGAAGCCCGCCTGCTTTTGAAGAAACTGCAATGAGGGCGAGGCACCATTTGGAGACCGGCGTCTACGGAGAGCTTCCACGGATGGAATCGGTAAAGCCGTGTGGAGGTTGGCGCAAAATCGAAGCCGATCGACCTCGGTGAAGCAAATATCAGACCTGCTCGGAATTTCCTTGACGCGCATGCGATCCTTTCGGGAGCCGGGGCCCACCGTCCTTACGGCAACACGACTGTCCCCTCGAACTCTCACCTTGCCGACTCTCCTCCGACTGCTTGTTCCTTGTTATTGTGTTGTTCATCAGCTTATTGTTGTAAAGGTGGATGGTGTACGGGGGTTTTGGATGAGAAAAGACCTCTCGATAGACGTCATCGGCCAGTCATCCGGTAGGAGAGTCCCAGTGACAGGACGGGAAAGAACTTGAAGGAACTCAAATTCTCTTCGAGCTGCGGGGCCTGCTCGGCGGTCGGACTGAGCATGCCCGTTCCGCTCATGGAGATGTTAGGGGACTGGTGGTACGCGGCTCCCAGGTCGACGACGACGCCGAGCCGAGACCCGAGGGCGGTGACGTTTCCAAATCCCAGTCCAACGTACGGGGCGAGGGCGTTGAAGGACACCTCTCCGTCCAGCCCGCCGATTTCCTCGGCCGTAAAGGTGCGACTGCCCACCGTATAGGGGCCGTTGGCCACGATCGAGGCCTCCGCTCCATTCCCATTGTAGAGAGCGCCGGCGCTGAGGTGAAAGCCGCTTTTCTTCCAGGGAAAGTAGTCGGCGATGGCGGAGATACTGAAAAGGGTCGTGTTCACGTCAATGCCAAGATCAACGTCTTCGACCGTTTTGTTCGTGAGGTGCGAGCTACCGAAATAGGAGACGCCTGCCCGAACATTCCAGTGCGAGGTAAGCCCAACGGCAACGTCGCCTCCAATGCCGGGCGAACCGGCGCGAAGCGTCAGTGCCGTTTGAGGCTGCTGAGCGCGCGCGGTGTTCGGAGTGACGACCGCCGCCGAAAAAAGGAGAAGGAGACTTCCAGTAAAAAGAGCACAGGCTCGTGCAAAGATTCTGTCTTTCATTTGTAAGGGGGTTCTATCAAGAGTGTAAGGACTCGGGACCTGCGGGAAGCTACCTGTTGGAGGAGAACGGGGCACTCTCCTCTTCAGCGTTTCATCCTCGCCTCGTTATCCCCCCGCATAGGAATCGAAATGCCGTTCCTCCCCCAAAGAAAGAGGCGCATCCGAAGCAGCCACTCTGACTGCTCCACAGTCTGACCTATACAGGGAATATCGACTTTGGCCTCCTCCTTCGACTCTCCAGTAGAAAAAGGTTCCCCATCCCCACCTCTATTCTTTTTTTTCTTCTCAAATAAACAGAAGGAGATGAAATCAAAAGTCCTTTCGGACCGTCCGACACGTCGGACAATGCCTTTCGGCGACGGGCCCGGGCGGGCCTTCTTGTCCCTCTACTGGGACGCAAGCCGTAGCGATTTCTGGCGTCGGTCGGTTTTGTGGAAGGGCTGTGAGAAGAAACGTGCTTGGGATTTCATTGAAATATCCCCCGCACGGCGGGATGTACCGATGCGTGAGAAAGTTCGTAAACGGTCACCTCTCCTTCCGCCAGGGACGCGGGCTGCCCCGGCTATTTCTTCGTCGGCCTCTCCGGGACGCTGGGCCATATGTCTCCGGAGGAACCGACGAAAGGATCGCCTGGAATCGGGAGCGGAGCGGACGCTCCAGGTGGTGGGGACTCAACTCTGATGCCGTTCATGAATTTATGCACGGGTCGGTAAGAGTTGATCGGCCTCGTTTCGGCCAACGCGGCACCTTTGACTCCACGGTCCAAAAAGCCTCCCCGTGCCCTCTATGTTTTCACGGTCGTCCCCCTCTCCGCCGAGCCCCCGGAACGATACGAATCCAACCCGCAGGCCGACCCACTCTGGCATCGATGCAATTGTCCTAACAAAACGCTTCCGTTATTGACACCGTCCGGAATAGGCCCTTGATTGGTAGATACCGTGCCCCATCGAGGGCCTTCTGTTTTTGGGCCGGGACGACGCCGAGTCCTTCGGAGGGCCATCCTTCCCGCGATCACTCCGCTCCCCATGTCTGACGACGCAACCCCGAACGGTCCCGAACTCGAGCTCTCCCTCCGTGAACTCCGCGACCACCTGCAGGCTTTTCAGGACGACTACCTCGAAGACAAGAGCGACGAGACGGTCGGGACGTATCGTCGCTCACTCAACTCGTTCGAGAAGTGGTTCGTGCAACAGAACAACTTTCGATTCACGGAAGACGACGTGCGCGACTACAAACGCTACCTGATGGAGGAGCGGGAACTCAGCCAGGTCTCCGTCTCCACCTACCTCACGGCC
>CAYRPX010000114.1:0-9522 GCA_964426195.1 uncultured Salinivenus sp. | reverse complement strand
GGGACTTCATGGCGAGCGTGGCGGACGGCTGCATCGCGTCCACGCGGTCATTGAAACGGATAGAGGTCGTCGAAGAAGACATAGGTAGCGTTCAGGTCAGATCAGACGGAAAAAGCAGAATCATCGAACAGAATGCCGCGAGTGGGGCGACAAATACCAAACGGGGAAGCGACTCAGGAGCGAACCGGCACGTCTTTTTTCTTCAGGGCCTCTACGACGGGCGGGGGCACAAACTTCGAGACATCGCCATCCCACCGGTGCGCGTCGCGCACCATTGACGAACTAATGAGAGCGTACTCTTCGGAGGTCATAAAGAAGACCGTTTCGAGCTCCGGGGCCAGCTTTCGGTTCGCAAAGGCCATCCGAAACTCGGCGTCAAAATCGCTTACCTGTCGAAGGCCCCGAACCAGGGCGGCCGCCCCCACCTTGCGCGCCCGATCCACAATGAGTCCTTCATAGGCCTCCACGCGCACTCCCTCAAGATCCCTCGTACACTCGCGAACGAGCTCTGTGCGCTCCTGGGTTGAGAAGAGCGTCTTTTTCTCCACGTTCACCCCTACGGTTACCTCCACGCGCTCGAAGAGACGGAACGCCCGCTCCAAAACGTCCCGGTGGCCGAACGTAAAGGGGTCGAACGTGCCGGGGTACAAGGCAAAGTCTTTATCCATAAGCCAGGACGGTCAGAACCACGGGACGGAAGTACTCACGATTCCTCAGTCGTCGAGACCTCCTCCTCCACCGTCTCCTCGTCTTCGGGCGGCAAGGGCGGGCGAAACAGACTCACGATGGTGCGCCCATAAGAGCGGCTCGTCATCAAGTGAGGATGCTCGTCGAACCAATCGTGAGAACTGTGCTCGAGGGTGAACACGCCGTCGGTCTGAAGATGCGGAATCGACAGGTCAGGCAGCTCCTGCATGGCATCCAGCTTGTACGGGGGGTCCGCCATGATGAGGTCAAGGGCTGGTCCGCCGTAGGAGCGTATGTACTCCACGGCGTCCCCCTGAATGAAGAGGCACTTGTCCTCTACCCCGAGCTTCTCGGCGTTCTCGCGGGCGTAGTCGAGCACGTGGCGCTTTTGTTCGACGAAGGTCACAAGGATCGCTCCCCGGCTAATGGCTTCAAGCCCGAGGGCCCCGGTCCCGGCAAAGAGGTCGAGCACCTCCGCGCCTTCGAGATGAATGCGCGCGTCAATGAGCCCAAACAGTGCTTCTCGAGTTCGAGCCGTCGAGGGGCGCGTTTCATGGCCCGAAGGTGTTTTGAGGGTGTGACCGCCGAACCGACCGGCAATAAGTTTCATGGTGAACCGGACACAACCGTGAACAGATTCCGAATAGCCGCCCCCCAGTGCCCCCTCACATGGTAACGAACGGTCGGCGAAGAGATCCGCGCGGTCATGGTTCCCAGGGTGCGCCTTCGCCAAGAAGCACCAAAGAAGAAGCTTCGCCCTTGCTGTTAAGAGGAAAGAGCCTCCAGGGCGCCACCGATACAGGGGACGTACACAGTTGGTGCTTCCTCGCGAGAACGCTCTGGGATTCGACGCAACACCGCGGACGGATCGAGGAGAGCGGGCCGACAGTCGAAAACGGCCTCGAACGAATCGTCAGGGACGGGATTGACGTCGGGGCCGTACACCAGGAGGCGTCCTATCTCGCTCGGCCGAATTCCGATCCGATCAAGGAACCCAACGGCGTAGTAGACCCGATTCTCGAGGCTCCGGGCCTCCTGGGCAGCATGGGCGTGATGCCACTCTCGATCATAGATGAGGGCGTACTCCGTGTACGTCGGATACAGCCCCATTGCTAGGGTGTACGGATCGCTGGGTGCCGCAGAGCCCGACGATTCGATGCGCCCCACCAGCCGAGCGGCGGCCTCCGAACTGACCATCCGAGCGGAATCCGAACCGGGAAGCGAGGCAACAAGCGCGTCCATCCGCTCCGCAGCGCTCCGGGGCATGGCCAGCACGTGAACCCATTCCATCGCTTCTCCCTCCTTCTCCGTAGTCCGGACGGACTGGAGCGCAATGTGGAGCGTGTCCGGGGAACGCGCCCCTGTCACCAGCGCCGTCTGGTGGGTGGCGTGCCGCTTCCGAGCCTGTTTGGACAAATCGGCCGCGACGGGCATGAAGAAACTGAAGACGTCCAGAGGAGAAACGATTACTCGCAAAGAGGAGGGCGTCAGTCCGTCGAGGGCCTCCCGAGCAGCCTTTTCCACCCGATCAAGGGCATTGGGACCACCTTCCTTCTCCCACAAGGTACGCGTCACATCGAACTCGAACGTCCGGTGCCCAAGGCGCTGGAGATCCAGGGCTTTGTCCTCGCGTACGATTCCAGCGTACCGGATCGTCGACCCCTGAATGTGAACTGCGGCCGAGATCGACTGACTCATAATAATCCGATGATTGCGTCCGACTCCCTCCACTCGTGGAAGAGATCGTGTCGGACAGTCAAGCGTCGTTCCTCCTTGCCCTCAACCCACGAGCCGGTTTACTCCCCCCATGGGCAAAGAGGAGCTTCTCCCCAGTACAGTTGGGAACTCCCCCCTTCAATCCGGCCATTTCGATCTTCAGCGAAAGATCTGGGAACCGGGGCCGGCGTGGCTACTCCCAACTGGAAGCGTTTTGCTGCGTGGGGTCCCCGGTTAAGGTTCCGATCCTGTCGTCCGACTCCGGGTCCTCCAACAGGTACGTCTCAACACGGCCTGTGTCACTAAGGGTGTACTGGAACCGATCCCCCGACCGTGGAGAGTACAAGAGGGAATCGAGATTCAAGGCACTCCCGAAAACACTGTCCTGCCGGGTAGAGAGGATGGTGTCATTGCGAACATGCTGCAGGAGGAGGTTCAGTGAATCCGGATAGTACGCACTATCCCGCTCATAGTCGACTAGAGCGGTCCGGATGTTCGTCATCCGCTGGCGCGTCTCTTCGGTCAGTTGTTGCTGTCGCTCGATGCGGTCGTAGGGCTCGGTGATCGACTGATATAGAAAATAGGCGAGACCGACAATGACGATCCCGAGAAGAACCTGAATGCCAGTCTGAATTGCTCCACTACTCGTAGCCATGTAACCGTTCGTTCGTGATGACGAGAAAATGAGCGGGAAATAAGCAGTTTGGGAGACGGGCTCCGGCCCCTCCGAAACACGGATGGGCACCTTCTACAAATATTGGGCACGCTGTTCTCAGCCCTGCGAGTTCATGTCCATCCCCAAAACAGCTTCTCACTCCGCCCGAGGCACCGGTGAGGAAACGGTCAGGGCGGAAACTAACTGCCTCGAAAATAGGAGGCGCCTCAGCGAATTGCAATTCTCTCCCCGCCGTTTAATAGAGGCCTCGACCCTCGCTCCGGACGAAAAATCATTCACTTTTGCGTAGGTCCTCACCGGGTTCCCTGTAGTACGACCACTTCCTCCCCGCAAAAACAAAGCCGACCTCCCCATGTAGGAGTGGATCATCCTACTTTCTAGACAAACCGGTTCTCTCGCTCCGTGATCAATCTTCTTATTAACGTCGACCACGTCGGCACCCTTCGCAACGCCCGCGAAGAGACGTTCCCGGACCCGGTACCCGCCGCGGCCCGGTGCGAGCAGGCCGGCGCGGACGGGATCGTCTTCCATCTCCGGGAAGATCGTCGCCACATTACAGAACGAGACGTTCGACTACTGTCCGAAACCGTGGAGGGCAAACTCGACTTCGAACTCTCGACCGAGGAAGAAGTCGTCTCCATCTGCTGCGACGTGGCCCCGGATCTAGCAACCCTGGTCCCTGAACGACGGGAGGAAGTCACGACGGAGGGAGGACTCGACGTGACCGCCCACCGAGAGCACCTCGAAACGGTCACAAAGCGCCTCTATGAGGCCGGGGTGGACCAGGTTAGTCTCTTCGTCGAACCGATTCCAAACCAAATCAAGGCCGCCGCGGCTGTCGGGGCCAACTGCGTCGAGCTTCATACCGGGGACTTTGCCGAGGCTACCACCGAATCTGCTCGCCGTGACGAGGCCGACCGACTCGCCAAAGGTGCCACGGCCGCCCACGAGGCTGGACTCCGCGTACACGCCGGACACGGCTTAAATTATCGGAATTTCCCCCTCTTCCGAGAGAAGGTTCCGCACGTCGCCGAAGTCTCCATTGGGTTTGCCGTGATGGCTCGTGCCATCCTCATCGGGATGGATCGGGCGGTCCGCGACATGCGTGCAACCGTGAAGGGCTCCTAGTCGTAGAGTTTGTTGGAAGACCGATTGCTTGAGTTGACCGAGGAATACGCAGCCGCAGAAAACGAACGATCATACGGAATGACTGTCGGCTCCGAACCGCCCCGAAGGACCGGTTCTAGCGATGAGCCGTCGACTGTTCGCCGTCTCCCCGAAGACCACACGTGGGCCCCGTCCTGAGCCCCCTGAGGGGTCAACGCCCCTGCATTCTTTTTCTCCATTCGTCCATCCGGCGATCCCATGGAGCAATCCCCCCCTTTTTTCGAAGACATTCCCGAGGACCACGTCAGTGGATACGTGGCCATCGTGGGCAAGCCCAACGTGGGCAAGAGTACACTGATGAACGCACTGCTGGGCGAAAAGCTGTCCATCGTGACGCGCAAGCCTCAGACGACGCGTCACCGTGTGATCGGCATCCACTCGGGCCCGAAACATCAGGTCATTTTCCTCGACACACCAGGCATCATCGAACCCCGATACGAGCTCCACAAGACGATGATGGGGCAAGTCCAGGGGGCCATCCGGGACGCCGATCTTCTGCTCTTCCTGCACGAGGCCACGCAGGAAGAGCCAGACACCCAGAGTCTCGATAAGATTGGCGATACGCCCGCCTTCCTAGTACTTACGAAGATGGACCTCATTCCGCAGGAGGAGGTCCTTCCCCTCGTCGAATCCTACGAGGAGCTCCGAGCCTTCGACGAGGTCGTGCCCACCTCCGCAAAGGAAGGCTCTAATCTGCAAACGCTTCTCGATCTCGTCATCGACGCGCTCCCGGAGGGGCCGCCCTTTTACCCAAAGGAAATGATTAGCGAGCACCCGGAGCGCTTCTTTGTCGCGGAGATCATTCGGGAGAAGGTCTATCAGCTCTATCACCAGGAAATCCCTTACTCCGTGCAGGTCAACATCGTGGCGTACGAGGAACGTCCCGAAGGCACGAAAGACTACATCGACGCGGAAATCATCGTCATGGAGGAATCCCACAAGGGCATCCTCATTGGAGAAGGCGGCAAGGCCCTCAAGAAAGTGGGCATGAGAGCCCGAAAAGACATCGAAGCCTTCCTCGATCGGCCTGTGTACCTCAATCTACACGTGAAGGTACAGGAGAACTGGCGCGATCGGAAAAGCCTCCTTCGCTCCTACGGCTATCAGTCCTAAGTAGACCCGAGAAGCTACGTTCATCGGAAACTGTCATTTCGAGCGGAGCGAAGCGGAGTCGAGAACTCTTATCGAGGACCGGTATTGGCCGTTTTTTCGACGCTCCCGCTTGCCTCGGGAAGATTCCCAGAGGATGACCCTGCGGGCCCCTTCGACTCCCTCCTCCCTTCACTCGTCGGTCGCACAGAATGACTGCCTTTAACATACTTTTTCGGGGCTACTTCGCTGCTGCCGCTCCCCCGAGTTGTATCGTCAGCCCCTCTTCGACGGCTTGCAGGTACTTTGACGGGATGGCAGTCTGCGAAACCGTGTGTCGCTGCAATTCTCGCCGTCGCCGATAGCCCGTCCGGAGCTGTGTGAATTCGTTTGCGCGAGCCCCGGGGGGGCGGTTTGCAATAGCCCGGAGAGCCGCATCGTCCGCCTGCACGTCGTAGGCCTGTTGTGCGAGATTAGAGAACCAGTCCACGGTCGGCAGCCGCGGATCAGGAGGCCGACACCGCAACGCGTCGTCCGTAACGGGCTGGAGCGCTGTAGTCGCCTCCCATGTGGGCTCCACGCCCATCTGTTCGCACAGCGCCTCGTAGAGCATTGCCGTACCTCGCACCTTTCCGTCGTATGCGTACCCAGCGATGTGGGGCGTCGCTACGTCTACGGCCCGAACGAGGGCGGCGTCGGGGACTGGCTCGTGCTCCCACACGTCCAGGATCGCCGCCGCCAGGGAGCCCTGCCTCCGAGCCTCGCGGAGCGCCTCACCGTCCACAACCGCCCCACGCGAGGTGTTTAGAAGCCAGGCGCCATCGTTCATCTGCTCGAGGAACGCTGCATCCACGAGGTGATGAGTCGAATCAGGGCCGTCGGTCGTGAGGGGCACGTGCAGCGTGATGATGTCAGCTTCAGTAAGCACCGTACCAAGGGAAACGAACTCGTGGAGGCGCCCCTCTTCTTCCGCGGCGCGGGCGCGGGGCGGATCGTTGCGGAGCACGGTCATACCCAACGCCTGTAGTCGCCGGACAAGACGTCCTCCAATGTTGCCGCATCCCACAATGCCGACCGTTCGGTCCTGGAGCGAGGTTTCCCGACGGCACGCGAGTGTCAGGAGTGCCACGAGAACGTAATCCGCCACCGAATCGGCATTCGAGCCGGGGGCATGGGCAAATGGAATGTCTCGAGCCCGAAGATACGCGAGGTCCACGTGATCCGTCCCGATCGTAGCCGATCCCACAAAGCGAAGGGAACTTTCCTCTAACAACTCCGGCCCGACGAGCGTGACGCTCCGCACCAGGAGCACGTCTGCTGCGGCCACGTCCGACGAGGCAATGTCCCGTCCCGGCTTCACGCAAACAGGTCCAAATCGGCCGAAGGCCTCCTCAACACAGGGAATGCTCGTATCTGCAAGAATTTGAAGCTCATCCACATGTACGAGAGGGAGTCAGTTCAAAAAGACATTTGATCGTCGCCCATGAAAAATCGCTTACATAAAGACTGTACTGAGGAACGGTTAACTGAGGGAAAACGGTCTGTCAACTAAAAACCAACCGAACGTGAATAACAAGATTATACTTTTAACCCCTTACTTTCCAGCACCTTACGCAGATATATGACTGGAAACCCGAATCGGGTACCCGTAGTTGCTGATATCGTTGCGGTGGAAAGCCAACGACGATGTGTTTTCTTCGTCGTCCACTTCTCTGAGAGGCGCATCGCTTCTTCTTGCCTCGCTTACCACTTCGCAGACTTCCGAATAACACACGACGGTACATGAATAAGCGGACGTTTCTTCTTTGCGCATCTTTCGGCACGCTCGTTCTCTTAACTGCCCCCGCGCCCACGGCCCCCAACTCTCAGGGCTTCCGGGCCCCTCACTTCCTGAGTTCCGATTACACTCAAGATGAAACGTCGACGCAGTCGGAAGAGGCAACCCTCGAACAGTTAAGTGCCGCGTACGCGCCTCCTTCCTCTCGCTCGACAAAGTCCATCTCCACCCCAGCCAACGTAGACGAGTCGACTCTTTGGCTTGCCCGTGCCATCTACTCCGAAACCAAGCTTCTCCACGAACAGGAGTTGGTCGCCTGGGTCATTCGGAACCGCGTTGAAACTCAGTACCGCGGAAAAAGCACCTACCAAGAGGTCGTCCTCGATCCCTACCAGTTCAGCGCCTTCAACCCCGGCTCCTCGAAACGATCTCTTCTGACAAGATTGCAGCCGGACACCCCTCTCCCGAAATGGCAAGAGGCCCTCTGGGTGGCCTACTACGTCCGTCACGCTGATCCGATCTACCGCCCCTTCCCCATTCAAACCCGCCACTTTTATAGTGAGCGGTCGATGGACGGGCGGCGGCTGCCATACTGGGCGGACGGATCGCGGTTTGTGCCCTCCGAAGAGCGCCGGTACCTACTCGACGAGCAGCGCTTTCGGTTTTACAAGCAGATCTCGTAACCACCAGGATCTCTTGCCCCCCAGACCTCCATTCTTGCATCCGGTCACTGCTCGTGTCGGGATAGTGGGCCGGAGGCAAGCTCCGAAGAACCGCAAGTCCGGACCGATTCGGACTAGAAAAGCACGTTCAGGCGAAGCGCAAAGGCACTGAGCTTCCGCTCACTATCATCTGGCTGGAAGCTGGTATCACCAATTTCGAAGTCCTCGTCGATATAGTCTGTAGCCCCGAATTCGTACCGCAACTCGGGCTGTAGTGTTAGCCCCAGGCCCGGCACCGAGACATCTACTCCCACTCCGACGTTAAATAAATATGATATGTCTTCGAGGGCATTGTCCTCGAATTCTCCCTCGCTCCGCGGAAAAACAGCCTTCGGCCCGCCGAGCACATACCCGCTGACGAGTGGAAAGGGAATCACGGTAAATCGAACGTCCACCGGAACCTGAACGGCCGTCACGTCGAACTCCTCAGTGTCCGGAAAATTGAAGCTGCCAACTTTCCGGTAAAAGAGTCCGGGGCGAAGAGTGATCGGACCAACGCCGAACTCATAGACAGCACCCAAGTGGTATCCGGTCGCGCTTTCCAGGGTATTTACGTCCTCTCCCTCCGCTCTGATGTCATCCACGGAATCGAAGTCGGCTCCAGCGGAAACGCCGAACTGGGCCTGGGCGGGGGCACCCGCAAGGCCGAGGAGGACAAGTGCGAGAAGAACGGAACGAGCGACACGCTCGGTCGAAGAGTGCATAAAGAAATTGGACGGTTTTGTGAGAGAATGAACGGGTAACAGGTCCCCCCTGCCCACCGAGACATTAGAGGATGGAGAGCTTCTCCCTCGATACACCAGAGAAGACGCTTTCCGAGCGTAGAAAGTAACGGATCCCGCGCAGAGTTCCTTTGGTGGCCCGCTCCAGTTCCCGAGCACGAAGAGGAGCCCCCTCCCTTACAGTGTTGAACAGCGCTTCTCCTCTCCCGCGCCCTCCTTGTCGACATCCGTGAATCGGAAGCAAGAACATTCCACAGCTTGACTTGGGTTTTAACATGTAATCGCTCTACTCCCAAATCTCTTTCTCCTGCAACCTCCTTCCGAACAGAGAGTTGGTTTAAGCCTTTGCGGTAATCGCTCCTTTCTCCCGCCCTTTCGTCCAAGCCCCTCTGTTGCATTCTCCCATGAAGATTGGTATCACCTGTTATCCCACCTACGGCGGAAGCGGAGTGGTCGCCACCGAACTCGGAAAAGCGCTCGCCGAACGTGGACACGAGATTCACTTCATCTCCTCGGACCTCCCGTTCCGGCTCTCCCACGTCGCCGGCAACATCTTTTTCCACGAGGTCAACGTCCAGAGCTACCCGCTTTTCGACTATCCACCTTATACTCTCTCCCTCACCAGCAAAATGGTGGACATCGCCAAGCACGTGGGGCTCGATCTCCTGCACGTCCACTACGCCCTCCCTCATGCATCGAGCGCCGTGATGGCCCAACAGATTCTTGGGTCAGAGAACCTCCACCTTCCCATCGTTACCACCCTACACGGCACAGACATTACCCTCATCGGCCAGGACCCTTCCTTTGCACCTGTGGTAACCTGGTCAATCAACGAGTCCGATGGAGTGACGGCCGTCTCCGACTATCTCCGCCAGGAGACGTACGACCAGTTTGAGACTACTAAGTCGATCGAGGTGATCCCGAACTTCATCGACACGGATCGCTTCGTGCGCCAGGACAAGGAAC
>CAYRPX010000113.1:4727-9534 GCA_964426195.1 uncultured Salinivenus sp. | reverse complement strand
AAGTCATTCTGAGGGAGCCCGCGACCGAAGAATCTCTTCGAAAATGGCAAAAAACGAGAAAAAAGCCTCCCGCCTTGCGGGTTCGATTCCGCTTTATTCGGGGAGATTTCTCGACTCCGCTTCGCTCCGCTCGGAATGACTCGTATTCTTTGGGAGCTTCACCGGCGAGCAACGAGTTTCCGATTCAAGGCTGTCTAGTGTCAAGTGCGTAAGTCCTAAGAGATTCGATTTTCGGAAGAGGACCCGCCCAAGACGGCGTGGAAGATAGCCGATTTGGATCCTCTAACTTCTACAAGGGTCGCGATTCGGGGCGAATTTGCCAAGCGCCTGGCGTGAAAATCCAGTGACCCCAGTCTTTCGGTCCGATGAAGGAAGTCCTGAGCACTGTTCAGGGGCGAACTTCTTTCTTCCCCACATTCGATACCACCCAACACGCCGGAGAGGTCGCCCGACACTACCGCCTTCGCTACCAGATTGAGCTTGTGATCCGAGATGCCTTCTGGCACACGGGGCTCACCCACTGGCAGGCACACAGCTAAAAGAAACTCGACTTCCACCTGAATATGTCTGTCGCGGCAGTGAATATGCTCTGTCTTCTGGTGCAGAAGGCCGAGTGTTCGCCCCGAACCTACCGGCGAGAGGCCTACAACCGACTTCTGGTCGGTCGTTTTTTCTCCAAACTCGGCCTTAGCGCCGAGCACAACCAAATGGCCCCACGGATCCAATCGGTGGTCCACACCGGACATGTGGCCGTTTGACGATTATCTCCGACTTCTAACCCTGCACTTGATAACGCCTCCACACAGGAGTTCCCCATTCGACTCGATTCGGTCCCTTACCCGATCTCTTTGGCTTCGAGCCCTCTCAGCAAGCCAGCACCAAGGATTCCACCCCGGCTACATGAGGCCCGAGAAGGCATGTGAGCGACCCATCACTCCGGATCCATGAAGAGACACGAGCCGAAGAGAAAGTCTTACGTAAAGCGGTTTCGTTTCTACCGAGAGAGGCATTCTTCGGGGCCTCGCAAAGCCGCACAAGGCGGATAATAGAGGGGAGAGAATGGAGAACCGGTGGTTTTCAGCTCCGAGAACGACGTTGGCATGGGTTTTTCTCCATTACTTGCTGACAGAGTGCGATATACGAATGCACTGGCCTCCATGGTGCATTCTCACTCGCCTGCACTGACCACCCGTACAGTCGTTACCACTGATGAACATGCCTCGCTCTACGTCCGCTCCTTCGGAAACGACGACCTTCGCCCGCCTTCCCTTTCGTCGGGGCCCCCGCTCCCTGAAAGCGGTCCGGGCCTGTCCCCCCTCACGAAATCCAGGGCCCATGGCCGACTGGTGGGCATGTCACGCCGATGGAGAATCGAACCCGTCCGGAGACACGCCGACGCTTCGGGACAACGAGACGTCTCCGGAGTCTCTCGACTACTTTGCTCCGGCGTTTCACCGGGCGTTCGGATGGTCAGACCAAAAAACAGAGGTGGACAGCCCCAAAAGCGAAGTCGACATGGTGGCCGAAGATCCGCTTAGAGGCCGGGCCGAGGACTCGAGCCCGAAGGACTCTCTCGACTACTTCGCTCCGGCGTTTCGCAGAGCACTCGGGCAGAAAGAGGAACTGAACGCCACGGGTCAAAATGACGCGTACCGCGACACGGTCGAGGAAGCATCTGAAGACACAGTGGACGGGGGGGAATCTGCAGAGTCCCTTGACTACTTCGCACCTGCATTTCGCAGAGCACTCGGTCGACGCGAGCAGGCTGAATCCGAGTTCTTCGAGACCGAAGTCCACGAAGACGCCCTTCAAGAGCGGGGCGCTGTAGCCCAGCTTGGGGAGACCGTACAGAGACTGTCCGACGGAGGCCTCAAACATCTGTCTGGATTGGAGATCTCGGAGATCTCTCAATCCAATCTCAACGTGGACCGCCTCATCGAGCGGGTTTTCGCATCTCAGCCTCGCGAATTCGCTGGCGTGAACGGGTGCTGAATCGCTCTCGCGGGCCTTGCCCCTCTCCCTCACAGCTCAGAGGACCGGTCCGGTCCCGGATGCACCCCGCCAAACCAATTTTGTTCGATATGAGGACCAACGACAGAAAAGACACAGTTCGGGCCGAATCTTCCTCTCCCCCTGCCGACGATCGAATCCGGGGAGGCCGGAGCCGAATCTCTACTCTGACCCTGCTTCTTCTGCTCCCGTTCGCTCCGCTCACGGCCGCGGCCTCCCCGACTCCTCCGGCACTTGGGGGCGCGCCGTGGTGGATTCTCCTTCTCTGCGTGGCGGTGGGCGCGGGAGCAGTGGCCCTTTGGCACTGGCTTCGCCTCCGTCGGGTGAGGCAGAAGGTCGAGGCCCGTATCGACGCGCTACGAACTGCCAAGCAGGAGACCGAGGAGGCTCTCGACGCGGCCACCGACCGGGCCGAAAAACTCAAAGACCTGAGCGAGGCCAAGTCCCAGTTTCTCGAAGAGGTCAGCCATGCCTTCAGGCGTCCGCTCACCCTCACCCTCGGCCCCATCGATACTCTGTTGGAGGGACAGTATGGCACTCTGAGGGAGGACGTGCAGACCCAGCTTCACCTCGCCCAGCGGAACGGAACCCGCGTTTTATGGCTTGTCAACCAGCTTTTGGATCTGGCCGAACTGGAAACCGATAGCATGACCCTGGCGCCGACCCAGGGCAATCTCTCAACATTTTTGGTTCAGGGTCTCCGTTCCTTCGAGGACCTCGCCGAACGCCGCAACGTGAACCTCGGGTTCGAGTCGGCCCTCGACGATCCAGAGGTCCGGTTCGACGAGTCGAAGATGGAGACGATTCTCGCCAATCTGCTGTCCAGTGCCTTCCGATCCATCGAAGACGGCGGATCGATTCGGACTGTGCTGCGTCCCGCTCCCGCCAACGAGGAGGGCGGCGATGGGGCAACCACTGCTGACGACATCGAACTTCTGATCGAGCACACCGGTGCGGAAATGGCGGCCCATCCAGACGGCAATCCGTTCGATTGGTCTCGCAAGAAGGAACTCCTCCGAGAACCGGGCAGCGTGAGCGCAAGCGTTGGGCTTTACCTCGTCCATGAACTCGCCGACTTGCATGGGGGGTACCTTGAGACGAACACCTTGACCGGCGGAAAAACCCAGGTTGCCGTTCGGCTTCCTCGCCAGCCGAAAACAAACGAGGACACTGGACGCTCAGAGACAGACGCCCAGACACGAGGCGACACGATTCCGCGATTCTTGGATGTAAACGAGGCCCGTGGTGCCCTGGAGTTGTCCCGGCGGGCCCTGTCGATCACCTCGGGCGAAGAGGCGAGTAGAAGCCCGACTGGACCGACTCTCTCTCCCAATCCAACGGAGCAGACGTCCCTTCCTGGGGAAACGGTCTTGCCCGGCCCATCTGCCGACTCTGGGGCAGGGGCCGACCCCCACGAGGATGACGCATCCACTGAGGACCGGACGACCGTCCTGGTAATCGATGACAACTCGGTGATTTGCACCCTGGTACGTTCCCATTTGGAGCCGGAATACCGGGTGGAGGAGGCCCACGACGGGGCCGAGGGATACAACCTAGCCCGTCGCCTGCTTCCGGATCTCGTCATCACCGACGTGATGATGCCGGAGGTGGACGGCTTCGATCTGTGCCGGAAAATCAAGGAAGATCCCGACATCGATCACGTGCCGGTGGTCTTTCTCACCGCCCGCGCCGACCTCGACGATAAGGTTGAAGGATTTGATACGGGGGCCGATGCGTACCTCACGAAGCCCTTCGAACCGGAAGCGTTGATTGCGCGGGTAGAAAACCTGATCGCCACCCGACAGACTCTCCGCGAGTCGTTCCAGACGGAGGACACCAGTCGCGCGGAGCCGGGGCTCACCGCCGACGGATTGGAGAACGCGGAGTCGGCCCTACCGCCGACCGCCAAGGCCAACTCGCTGAAAGAGAAGATCGAGGATGCGATTGCGGAGCACCTCACCGATCCGGAGTTTGGGGTATCGGAGCTGGCGGAGGCGACGGCCCTGAGCGCCTCGCAGCTTCGGCGCCGGATGAAGGAGATCTACGACCGGACGCCGGTGCAGCTGATTCGTCGGCGTCGGCTGGAGGCGGGGGCGCGACTCCTCCAGGAGCGGGAGGACGCCACGATTGGAGAGGTGGCCTACGCGGTCGGGTTCAACAGCCAGTCCTACTTCTCCCGGTCGTTCCGGGACGAGTTCGGGACCTCTCCCTCACAGTACCGGGCCAGAGGCGTGGCGGCATAGGGCGCTGTTACTCCGCCCCCGGTAACGATACGAACCGAGCGTTCTCCGGCGGCTCCAGCTTCGACGCGTCGAAGGGACGGCGGTAGGAGATGCTGTCGGCAAATGCCTCGTTGCGAAGGGCCTCATCTCGCCCGCTCTCCTCCGCGGAGGAATACCCCTTGAAGCGGGTGGGGACCGTAAGGCCGTCCACCGTTACGTAGTCCTGGTAGTCGAAGAACGTTTCCGGCAGATCGTCTTCGGATCCCACGTCCCGACCGTAGCTTACAGTGTACCGGATGGCGTCGACCTGTCCGGAGTTCTTGTCGAGGTAGAGCGTGTACGTATCGTCCGGCGAATCGCCCACCCCCTCTCCGAAGGTCACCTGCACCACGTCGTGTGGGGTGCCGTCGATCGTGTCTTCGGGGAGGGCCTTGTAGTTGAGATTGGGATCGGCGAACACAAAGGGGATCTGCTGGAAGTAGAAGCCGGAGAGGGCCCAGAAGCGCGGATTGGGCTGCTCAATCGAGTTCGGGGCAATCCAGGCCCGGGCGCCGTGCCACGCAAACCGGGCGTCC
>CAYRPX010000113.1:0-4717 GCA_964426195.1 uncultured Salinivenus sp. | reverse complement strand
GAGGAACGACTTGCAGCGGACGTCGACGTCCTTGTTGGCGTACTCCCAGGTATAGGAACTGGTCGGGGCCCGATACCACGCCTCAAGTCCTCCGTGCGCCTTGATGGCCCGAAGGACGCGTTGCCCGCCTTCGTTCTGCGTCAGTCGCTTCCGCGCGGCCTCAACGCGACGCTGCACCTCATCCGCCGGCACGACGTTCGCTGCGTCCTCAACGGACTCTTCGGTCCCACAGCCCGCAAAAACGAAGGCACTCATCCACAACACCCCCAGCGTATAGGCGAGGAGGCGAGGTTCCTGAGTGAATCTTTCCGTCGAGGAGAGCGGAGGACCGGGCGAACGCAGCATGATCTTGAGGGGCAATAGGAAGGTAGAACGGGTCTTTCTACACGATTCCACGGACACATTGATCTCAGGTCTCTGACTGGGTGCAGACCGATCTCCGCCGGAATCGCCCTGAAGCCAGCCAAGGGGTTTGGATAAAGCCGCTGCTAGAATCGAGAAAAAGAACGCGAATTCCGTGTATTCACACTTCCCTCTGCGGATGAGGCCGGGCCGCATGTTCTTGACGAGAATGGCCATTCTTCGTTTTTCTGGCTATGATGGGGAGTGAAAGAACACCTCTTCGGCACTGAGACGGAGAGCTCCGCATCACGAGGATCCGCTCTGCGTTTCGATGCCGATGGGTTCTAAATCTGCGCTCCTCACCGAACGGAACACTGCCCGATGGCTCCCTACGACGTTGCAATTATCGGCGGAGGAATCGTCGGCCTCGCCACAGCCTACCGATTCACGGAGCAGTACCCCAAGGCCTCCCTCGTTCTCCTGGAGAAGGAAGACCACCTCGCCGCTCATCAGACGAGCCACAACTCGGGGGTGATCCATTCCGGGGTTTTTTACGAGCCGGGCTCGCGGAAGGCCAAAAACTGCCGCCGGGGCAGGCGCGCTCTGATCGAGTTCTGTGAACAGGCGGCCATCGACTACGAGATGTGTGGCAAGGTCATCGTGGCCACCGACGAGAGCGAGGAAGCGGTGCTGGAGCAGATTGAGTCGAAGGGCCGCGCGAACCAGGTGGAGTGTACCCGCATCGGACCGGAACGACTTCGGGAGATCGAACCTCACGTTCGAGGGATAGACGCCCTCCATGTTCCCGAAGCTGGCATCGTGGACTACGCGGCGGTGGCCCACACCCTGGCCGACCGCGTGCGGGAACACGGTTGCGACATTCACACCGATGCCGAGGTGCGCGATCTCCTCGTAACGCCTCGCCACGTGACGGTGGACACTACGGCCGGCGACGTGCAGGCGCGGCACGCGGTCAACTGCGCCGGCCTCTACGCCGACCGCATCGCGGCAATGAGTGGGCAGGCCCTGAACACGAAAATTGTGCCGTTCCGCGGGGAATACTACGAGCTGGTTCCCGAGCGCCGCTCGCTCTGCCGAAACCTCATCTATCCGGTGCCGGATCCGAACTTTCCCTTCCTGGGCGTCCACTTTACGCGGCGGGTGGACGGGCGTGTAGAGTGTGGCCCGAGCGCCGTCCTCGCCTTTGCCCGGGAAGGATACCGGCTCACCGACGTTGACTGGACGGAGCTGTGGGAGACCCTTATGTACCCGGGCTTCCAGCGGCTTGCGGCGCGCTACTGGAGGCGGGGCCTGCGGGAGCTTCTGCAGTCGATGAGCAAGCGCCTCTACCTGCGGGCCACCCGCCGGCTGATCCCCAAGGTACAGATGAATGACCTTGTCGCCTCACGCGCTGGGGTGCGGGCCCAGGCGCTCCGCGCGGACGGCACGCTCGTCGACGACTTCTTGATCCGGGAAACGGACCGCGTCGTGAATGTGATCAACGCCGTTTCGCCCGCCGCCACCTCGGCCCTCAACATCGGCTCGGTGATCGTCGAGAATCATCTGGCCGATCGACTGGTCGACGCCCGGGTCACGCCCGGGCCATCGAATGCAGAGCAATAGAGCCCTGACCGAGCTTCCCCTTGAATTGCCCCGCAGCCGTGCGTCGCTACTCCATGAGGACCTCTCGAGACATGGGTGTGCCGGTCCCCTGTAACTTCGCGATGCCCATCGAGACGTGAGAACCCTCTCACCTTTCTCTCCTTCCGCGCTTCTACCCCTTTTTCCCTTAACACCCATGGCCTGGATCGACATCATCGAGCCGGAGGACGCCTCTGGCGACCTGAACGCCCTCTACGATGAGATTGCCGAAAAGCGGGGCAAGCTGTCCAACGTCCTCAAGGTGCACAGCCAGAACCCGTCTGCTCTGAAGGAGCACCTTGATCTCTACGGCACGCTGTTATTTGGCTCCTCCCCGTTGAGTCGGGCTGAGCGCGAGGCCATCGCCGTCGTCGTTTCCGCCGCGAACGACTGTGACTACTGTGTGCACCACCACGCTGAGGCCCTGCAGGCCTACTGGCAGAACGAGGCACGCGTACAGCAGCTGGCCGACGATTACACCGCGCTCGACGGCCTTGACGCCCCCCTCCGGGCGGCCTGCGACGTGGCCGCAAAGCTCACGCGTTCCCCCGACGCTATGAGGGAGGCAGACGTGGAGTCCCTGCGTGCGGCCGGCTGGAGCGACCGCGCCGTGCTCGACATCGTCCTCGTCACCTCGTACTTCAACTTCGTAAATCGGATTACGAATGGGCTCGGCGTCGAATCCACTCCGGAGGAAGCCGCCGGATACCATTACTGAGTCGGAATGAGATGGACGAACCGAAGCCTGTCCCTTCCGAACCGATTCCGAATCCACACGTCGAGGAATGATCCGTGACGTCCGCTTCCCCATCGCCGCTCGAAGGGCGGCCGGCCGTACGACGTAACGCCCTCCCTCCCGATCCAACGCATCTCTGAAACAATACGGCGCGTGCGATTCAGCAATTGCCCTCTCTACATATGTGTCGCCTCTACGGCCTCCAAGCCACCCACCCGACGCGATCGGCCTGTGAACTGCTCGACGCCCAGAACGCCATGATCCAGCAGAGCCGCGAGGATGCGCGCGGACTCTCCAATCCGCACGGCTGGGGCATGGGCCAGGTTACCGATGGGACTACCTCGTGCTACCGGCAGGTGGAACCCGCCTCCGAGAGCGAATCGTACCGGGAGGAGGCACTCAAGACGGAGGGAACCACTGTACTTGCGCACGTCCGACGGGCCACAGTCGGGGACCCGTCGCACGCCAACACCCACCCGTTTCGGCACGGCCCGGCCCTCCTCATCCACAACGGGCACGTGCCGGCCTTCGACGCTGTGCGCCCCCATCTGCTCGATCGGTTGTCCGAGGAGCGTCGTCGCTTCATTCGGGGGACCACCGACAGCGAACACGTCCTGGCGCTCCTGCTGCAGTTACGGGACGAGAGGCCGGATGCCCCCCTCCACAAGGTCACGCGTATCGCCCTCCAGCACATCCAATCGTGGGTAGAAGCGGAAGCCCCCGACGCGAAGCCCCATCCCACTGATGTCGACACGTCGTCGCTTTCCCACGACGAACTTGAGCGCATCCTCGCCCTGAATCTGCTGTGGACGGACGGCTCTACCCTGGCCGGCTCGCGGCTCAACCGCACCCTCTGGACACTCGAACGATCGCACGTTCGTGCCTGTCCCCTCTGCGGCGAAAACCATGCTGCCCCTCCCGACGGGGCGGACTACCACGCCACCGTTCTCGCCTCCGAACGCATCACCGACGAAGACTGGACCGAAGTCCCTAACGGGTCCGTCTTCGCCACTGCCGAGGACGCCACCCTCCACCTCGGGCCGCTCACTGCCACCTAATCGTCCGCGCCTCCACCATCCCAACTTTCAATCTCCCAATGTTCAAGCTTTCAGCTTTCCCACCTTCACCCTTCCCGCCTTCAACCTTCAACCCCCATGTCCCTCAACGAAAAACAGCAGGCCCTCTGCGACGACGCCGACACCGACCTTTCAGAGTTGAGCGCCCTGTTTCTAAATTGCACGCTCAAGCCGACTCCCAAGTCATCACACACGCGCACACTCATCGACACGTCCGCCGCCATTATGGAGGAAAATGACGTGGAGGTGGACATCATTCGCCCTGTGGATCTGGACCTTGCTCCCGGCGTCTACGGCGACATGACCGAGCACGGCGCCGACGCCGACGATTGGCCGGAACTGTATCAGAAGGTGCTCAACGCCAACATCCTCGTCCTCGGCTCCCCCATCTGGCTCGGCGAAAAGTCATCCGTCTGCCAGCGTGTGATCGAGCGACTCTACGGCAACTCAGGCGACCTCAATGACGAAGGGCAGTACGCCTACTACGGCCGTGCCGCGGGCTGCCTTATTACCGGCAACGAAGACGGCATCAAGCATTGCGCGATGGGCATCCTCTACGCGCTTCAGCACCTCGGCTACACGATCCCCCCGCAGGCCGACGCCGGGTGGATCGGCGAGGCCGGCCCCGGGCCCAGCTACGGCGACGAGCGGGAAGATGGCTCGCAGGTCGGCTTCGACAACGACTTCACTCAGCGCAACACCACGTTCATGACGTGGAACCTGATGCACACGGCCCTGCAGCTCCATGAGGCCGGTGGTGTGCCCACCCATGGCAACCAGCGGTCCGAATGGGAGGCCGGCTGCCGATTCGACCATCCAAACCCGGAGCATCGGTGAGTTCCTCCTCTAATCGTGCGTCCCCGCCCCCGCTTCTCCGCACGCGTCGGAACGCGTCGCCCCGAGAGACCGTGCGTCCCGAAGG
>CAYRPX010000112.1:0-9598 GCA_964426195.1 uncultured Salinivenus sp. | reverse complement strand
TGCGCCGGCGATTGCCAAGAAATCCTTGACTCAGGAGGTCCCATTCCAGCCCCACGAAGGTTCCCGAGAGCCCGCCGGTCGTTCGATCGGTGATGGCACTGGTTCGTTGCCCGTACCGCGCAGTGAAATCCAGTCCGATCTCTCGGTTGAGATGCCCGGATTCTAGGTCGAGGGCGTTTGCCCGGGCCTCTTCCGGAATAATGGCCGTGCATCCGAGATCGAAGAGTTGCGCCAAGTCGCTCCGGGTGTAGACCGAATCCTGATTCAAGTCCTCCACCATCTGCATGGACTCTTCGATGCGTCCCCAGACGGCCGCCGCAGAGAGCGGTTCTTCGTTCGGTAGATCTTGAGCGTCTGTCCTTATTTCTCTCCGCCGAGGGGGCTCTGCCTCCGCTGTCATCGATTCCGGGGGTTGCTCGTCGCGAGCCTGCACGTCACGCGGCTCTTGCGCGGACTGTACCGCTTGGGTCGATTCGGCCTGTGTAATAAAAGCATCGGGATATTTCCGGTGTATGAAGTCTCGCGCCCGGCGCGCCTCGCTCCGAGCCGAGAATGCCCCCATCCGAACCCGGTAGTATTCGCCTTCCCGCTTGATGGTCAGTGGCGGTTCTCGTTCAAACACATCGCCCGGGGCCTGCACCCCTGCACTCACCCACCACTGGCGGGCCTCTGCCCGGAACGACTGGGCGGCCTCTCGCTCCGTCGTGGCGTACAGTTGCACCCGGAACGATCCGTCCGGCCCTGCTTTCTCTGTGGGGGGTGCCCCGTCCGAAGACATGGCTTCGGAGCCCGCGGTCACTTCTCCGGACGGAGTCCCCTCCACTACGAAGGCATCGGGGTACTGCCGCTGAAGAAACGATTGGGCCCGGCGGGCCTGGACGCGAGAGGAAAAGACGCCCATGTAAACTCGGTAGTACGGCTCCTCATGCTCGATGGTCAAGGAGGGGTCGCTCCCGAACACATCCCTTGGGGCTTCCCCTCTCACCCTCGTCCACCATTGGCGGACCTCCGCCCGCAACGACTCGGCAGCATCTCGATCCGTCGTGGCGTACAGCTGCACCCGAAACTGTTCGGCTGCACGTCCCGTCTGCCCACTCATCTCCCTCAAGTCCCCCAGTCGGAATGTCTCTTCCTGTTCGACGCGCGATCCCGTCCCTCCCACCTCGAAAATCGGATCCGTAACCGCTCCGACTGGCCCTACGGCAAGCAGGACAGCAGCTACGACGCCCAGGCCCGCACCCTGAAGCACCAAAATAACGGATCGGTGTGCACGCATCAACGAGATGCAAGTGGTGAGCAAAGCCAGCTCCCTCCAAGAATCGTGGAGTCCTTCCTTTCCAAAACGTAGTTGCTAGACCGGCATGACTCGATCTGGGACCCTCCTTCCAGCCGGCTAAGGCTGGAAGGGCTCCCCCATGCTGCCGACAGTTAAGAGATACCGGACCCCTGGGCTCCGTGATGGAGAGATCGGAGTCATCGGAATTCCCGGAGAAGCGGTCCAGGAACGAGCGTAGCCAAAAACCTCTCCAAAAATGGCTTAACTAGATTCAACACTTTTTCTTTCCCTCAATTTAAGCTCCAAGGAGAAGACACTGGTTCCACACATGTGTCTCCGTGGTGCAAATGCGACCTTATCACGGCTCATGACCAAGAATTACTCGAACGTTATTTCAATTTGTTAAGCCAAGCACACAAATCGGTCGTAGATTCGTTTCCCTAGGATCGGATTCTTCGATCAGAACTGGCTCTAATCTTAACATTTGTACGACTTTCTTATAACATTAAAGTCGAATTTTACCCTGAATAAAAAATACGACTCACCAGAGGCAAAGTCATCGGCGTTTGTTAGACGCACGTCCGTTCGTACATATACGCGATAGAGGCTGAACGCACTGAATGGAACGATTCACTTCCACGCAGAGGCAGAAATCTTGGAAGCGGGGAGCCTTACCTCTAGCCAATAGTCGTGAAGGCAAACCGATCTTGCCTGCAAAGATCTATAGTTTTCGGGGAAAACGCAACTTCCTGCAAGCCATTGCCCTCCTTCACAATCTTGTCTGCGGGCACTCGGTTCCAGGGTTTGCCTCTCCCTTTTCGGCCCCTGCCTTATCTTACCGCGCACGTGCGGACGCCCGACTTTTCTATTAGGTGCGGCTTGACGGCATTTTCAGGGACTCGTCCCTCGCAAACGGAACCGTCAGGTCCCCGTGCCGTCAAAACCATTCCGACATTCTGTGGGGATTCCCCACACCGACAAGGGCAAGTCCCGCACGGCCAGCTCCCTCTGAACCCCGTCAGCAGCAGCGGTAGGAGGTCGCAGCGGCGCGCTGCGGGCCGCTTGCCCTTTTTCTGTTTGTCCCACCTCCCAATCGAGCCGGGCTGAACCGGCCTTCCCCTTTTTCGTTTTGGTGACTAGGAAAAGGGGTTTCGTTTGCTCGGTGAACCCCGTCTCGCTCCCTCTACCCCACTATTGACCGCCTGATTTTCACCCACCATGCTCACATCACTTCTTTCAGCCCTCGACCCAATTCTTCTCGTCGGTCAGTCCGGCGACGGTGGTGGAGGAATCTTTGGACTCCTGTTTCCCCTCATCCTTATTATTGGCGTCTTCTGGTTTTTCATCTATCGCCCCCAGCAGAAGCGTGAGCAAGAACATCAGGAGATGGTGGACAACCTAGAGCAGGGCGACAAAATCGTGACCGTTGGCGGGGTCCACGGCACCGTTCAGAAAATCGACGAGGACAGCATTTTGGCCCAGGTCGACAGTAAGGGCACACGACTTCGCTTCGACAAGGACGCGATCGCGAGTCTCGCCAACGACGAGTAGCTCGCCTCTTTCCGTTTTTCCCTCCGGGCTCGGACGCCTAAGCATTTGCTTTCTCTCCCCCATGAACCGTTCTCCTTCTTCGTCCGAAACGGCCTTCGACTCGATCGAGGACGCTCTTGCCAGCATTCGTGAAGGGGGCCTCGCCATCGTCGTAGACGACGAAGACCGCGAGAACGAAGGGGACTTCATCGGGGCGGCCGAAGCGATGACGCCCGAACTTGTCAACTTCATGACGAAGGAGGGACGCGGTCTACTCTGTACGGCCATCACGCCCGAGCGAGCCGACGAACTCGAGCTTGACCTAATGGTCGAGTCCAACTCGTCGGTCTACAACACTCCCTTCACCGTCTCCGTCGACTACCGGCAAGGCACGAGCACCGGGATCTCTGCCGCGGATCGGGCCAAAACCATTCGCGCGCTGGCGGATCCGGAGGTGTCGTCCTATGACTTCGCACGGCCGGGTCACGTCTTTCCCCTTCGTGCTCGCACCGGCGGGGTCCTGCGCCGAGCCGGTCACACCGAGGCAGCTGTCGACCTCGCCCGGCTCGCGGGATTCGAACCGGCCGGTGCTCTCGTTGAGATTATGAACGAGGATGGAAGCATGGCTCGCGTTCCGCATCTTCAAGAACGGGCCCAGGCTCTGGACATGCCCCTCATCACGATCCAGGACCTGATTGCCTACCGCATGCAGAACGAGCGCCTCATCGATCGGGAGGCTGAGGTGCAACTCGACACTGCGTTTGGGTCGTTTCGGGTCGTGGCCTACCAGGAAACCCTCACCGGTGATGTGCATCTCGCCCTTCTCAAAGGCGAGTGGGGCGACGACGAACCCGTCCTCGTTCGTGTCCACTCGCAGAACGTGCTTGGGGACGTCCTGGCGGCGCGGCGCGAGGCGTACAGCGAACAGCTGGCCCAGGCCCTTCTCCGCGTGGAGCACGAGGGAAAAGGCGCCATCCTTTACATGATGCAGCGCGACCACGGCCAGGGCCTGCTCCCGAAGTTGAAGGACCTGGAGCGCCAGCAAACTCAGGGGGACCGGACGGTCGACGCCTCCCTCGAAATGGATCACCGTGACTACGGCATCGGGTGCCAGATTCTTCGAGACCTTGGAATCCGGAAGCTCCGACTACTCACAAATAATCCCCGCAAGCGAATCGGACTGGCCGGATACGGACTCGACCTCGTAGAACAAACCCCGATCGAACTACCGGAGGAGGTAGGGAGCGAGTTGTCTCGCGTCGCGGCCGACCGGCTTACGCCGCTTCTCATGGAATTGCTTGACCGCAACGCCTAACACACAGCATCTCGGAGGCTGGCCCTCAGGGGTGGACGCACGTTCTCTCTCTGAACACACTGCCTCCAGTTTACATCTTCTCTTTGTTCTCGATACGTAGCCATGTCCCGTTCCCTAATCTTACGAACCATTTACGCCTTCATTGCCATCTTCGGCGCTTCGCTGACGGTGGTTCGGCTGCGGGCTGGAGACTGGCTGGCTGCCCTGTTTTCCCTCCTCATTGCTGCCTTCTGTGTCTACCGCCTCTTTACGCTTTCCGAGTCGGAGTAGTGGTCTGCCAGGTTTCATTTTTGGTGTAGCAATGGGTCTGCTGAAACAGGTCTACCAGTGCATAGATTTTCGATCGCACGTTCTGTTTCGGCATGAGCGTCCCCGCGATGTTTCGAGCCAGCGACAAGCACCGGCAGCGAGGCGTTTTCGAGGGAGCGAATCTCCTTCCGGAAAAGCTAAGGGAGAAGCTGGTGACCTCCTGGGCCGAGACCTTCTACCACGAGGTCTTCTGCTGGATCGACGAGGAGATCTTTGCCGACCTCTACAGCGAGAGGACCTCTCGGCCGAACACGCCAGTCAATGTGTTGGTGGCGTTGGAGATCTTGAAGAGTGGCTTCGGATGGAGCGACCGTGAGCTCTACGAACAGTTCTGCTTCAATTTACAGGTGCGCCATGCGGTAGGGATGGGGGACTTGGGCGAAGAGGTGTTTGAGCTGCGGACGCTCCGAGTTTTCGGCGGCACGTCCGGGAGCATATGGAGGAGACCGGGGAGGATCTGCTTGCGGAGGTGTTCCAGCAAGTGACCGACCAGCAACTGGAGGCGGTCGGGGCCGAGGCAGAGTGGCAGCGGAACGGGAGGTTTCTCCAGAAGGGGGATTCTCTTCGGACGGGGGACTTGAGGACGGATCTGATGGAGGATCTGGGAAGGAGGCCAGCGGCTTGGAACCGGAGGAGGTTCGGCCGCGTCCAGCCGAAGAGCTTAGCGCTGAGGGCCTGCAGTCCCCTCACGACTCGGAGGCGATCTACCGGCGCAAAAATGGGGAGGAGTACCCGAGAGACTACGTGGTCGGGGTCAGCGAGACGTGGCATCCGTCAAACGAGGTTCAGTTGATCACCGCCGTGGAGGTAGCGCCGAACACGACCGATGACGGAGAGCTTTTGAAGCGCAGCCTGCAGGCGCAAGCCGAACGGAATCTGCCCCCGAAGCAGATGACGACTGATGGCGGTTTTACAGGATCGACGGCGGAGGAGGCCTGCGAGGCGAACGGGGTAGAGCTCTGTCCCACGCGCGTTCGCGGGAAGCGAAGCGATCCAGACCGGCTGGGCTGGGAAGGCTACAAGTGGATCGGAGACGATGAAGAAGTCTGACCGGCCGGAGTTGTTTGTCCGAAGGGGAAGGAAGGGACCGTCGAGCCGGGGGAGGCAGAAGGACGCTTGATCGCGCGATTCGAGCCGAAAGCATGTGAGGAATGCCTGCTGTTCGGGGGGGCGTGTCGGGCCAAAGAGCGGCGCAAGGGGCCAACGATGTACCTGTCAGAGCGGTCGGTGGAGGTGGCCCGCACGCGGCATCAGATCCGAGAGGAGGATCGGTCGGTGCGTGCTCCGGTAGAGGCGACGATGCGGTCGGTCGAACGGGGATTGGAGCGGAACCCGGAGGGGGACAAGTTGCCGACTTGTGGGCTGGGGCGCGGGCGGATGGTCTTGAGCGGGGCGGCGCTGATGGTGAACATGCGTCGTCTGCACCTCTATCGAGAGCAGAAGCGAGAGGAAAGCCGGTCTGAGGCGGAAAACTGTTGCTTGTGCGAATCAGGGTGGCGCGGGTGGCCCTGCGGCGAAAAGTTCAAGGGAGCCCCACACCGATGGACCGAACTCGGCTGATCGGTAACATCTATCTTCAAAGCGCGCTTGCCCCAAAATCGACCGTATTTTCAGCAGAGCCAGCACTTGATTTCCAAATCCAAGTTGATGGTACGTCATTTTGAGCAAAGTCGAGAAATCTCTACGGAAATACCGCCATCTTCGGGAAAGGTCCTTCGACGTTGCTCAGAACGACGGGCCAAGGGTTCTGAGATCACGTTCCCTGCCGGATCAGTCTTGACACATCAATCGCCTCGCCTCCTCTTTTCCCGTCCTCATCAGGGCAAATATTTTATCCACGACATTGTGGATAATCCGTGGATAAGTGGCGCATAACATCTGGATAATATGTGCACCAGAATTCGGCAATTCGTCCTCGTGCATAACCACACCGGCTATCCACAGCCGTCCGCGTCTTTTACACACTGCGGACCAGTGTTTATAACCACAGGCCTAAAGCCCCACACGACGCTGTGGATTCCCGTGGAAACGTGGAAAATCCCTTCTATTTCGGCCCTCAGCGCCGCATACCGACTTCCAATTTTGGATACGGTGTGGATAACCCCGTGAACAATCGGGGCTTCTATTCACACGCGATTGGGGTTGTTGTGGGCAAGCTGTTCATCCACATTTCCACACGACTAGCAACAACAACCGTATCTTTTTAAAAATACGGGGTACCCTGTTTCTACTAGGGGCTGTGGATAACTTGACTGGCAAGAAATGTCGCCTCACCAAACCGATATACCAGCCACGGCCTGCTACTCATCCGATACACTAAAGTATACCACCTGTAAATAAGTCATATTCCTTGACAGGAATACAAAAGGCTTGGTCCATCCTCAGGTGCCAAAACACATTTTCCACCGCAGGAGATTTCACTCAGCCACGCCCCCTCCACGCAAAAGAGCACCTCACCTCCAGTCCACCTGCCAGACTTCTTTCCCACCCGTCCGCATCCACACCGCACCCCCCTGGGCCGTGCTATGCACTCTCATTCCGTTTTCCCTCCACCGCTCGAGAGTTTTCTCATCAGGCAGCCCATACCTCCCACTTCGCCCCACACTCACCACAGCATGCGATTCCTTTCTCGAACTGGAAGCAGCCCGCACGAACCCCGGCGTGCTACTCGTTGAAGAACCATGATGAGGCACTTTCACAACCCGACTCCCGAGCTGACTCCCGTATGTCCGGACTAAGTCCCGCTCAACAGGGGCTTCTACGTCACCGGGCAGCAAGAAGTCTACCTCACCGTATCCGATGTGAAGGACAACAGAGGCGTTGTTTTTTCCATTCAGCCCTCGTTTCTCTAAATCACGGGGCGGAGACAACACCTGGACACGAATCGTCGAATCCACGACAATCGTGTCGCCACGCCGGACCGACCGTTGAGAAGTTGCAGTTCGATCGAGCAGCCGCTGGACACCATCGTACAGCTCCGTGTCAGCCGACCAACCATTGTCCACCACTCGTCCCACGGACACCTCTCTGAGTAGGAGAGGTAACCCTCCAAGGTGATCCCCATCAGGATGCGTGACAACGACCGCGTCCAGCCGCCGAATTCCCCACCGCTCCAGATACGGAAGAACTGCAAACTCTACTGTCCCTCCTTCCGGAGAATGTGGACCCGCATCCACCAACACGTGATTTCCCTTCGGGGTCTCAATCAGAGCGGCTCCTCCATGGCCCACATCAAAAAATACAATGTCGAGAGTCGGACCCGACCCCCGCCCGATAGCGTCTCCCCAAACTGACATCGTTCCCAGAAGGACTCCCACGATGGCCCAACGCCACCGGTGACGGGGGCGCGGCCACTGCGCCAGGGAAATGAGACCCGCAACAAGTGCACCGAGCACCCACGGGTCCGGATCAGCCATTCGGATCCCGGCCCAGGAAAACCACATCGCCCCATAATGAGAGGTAGCGAGAAGTCCCTGCACGAACAAATCTGACGCGCTACCAAACGCCGCCCCGGCTACACCCCACACGCCCCCTGTCAGCGCCGTAAGGATTGCCGACGAAAGTCCGAGGCCGGTGAAGGGAATTCCGAGGACGTTGAGGACAAGCCCGGCGGCCGACATCCATCCGAAATGGAATAGAAGAACCGGCGCCGTCCCGAGTATCGCAGCGGCCGACACCGTCCCCATGGACACCAACCAGTCCGTCCCCTGCAAGGCTCGACACCACTCCGGCACCATTTCCAAAAACCGGGAATTGAGCGTTACAATGCCCGCAACGGCTGTCATCGAGAGCTGGAATCCCACATCGAACAGGGCGGGAGGCCGCACTGCAAGCAGAGTGAGGGCTGCTACGCCAAGGGTATTCAGCGGATGTGCCGACCGCTGAAAGAAAATTCCTCCGATGAAGAGGGTCGCCATAATCACTGCCCGGACGACGGATGGACGGCTCCCAGTAAGAAGCATATAGAACCCCAGAACGGCGACGGTGAGCACTGCTCGGGTTGCTTCCACCACCCGCCAGCGCAGTTGAAAACGCATCAGGAGAGGGCGAAGCAGAACGTAGAGCGCCATCCCCACGAGGAAAACGTGAAGCCCCGACACCGCGAGAAGGTGCATGAGACCGGTTTTGGCGAAGCGGTCTCGCTGGGCGTCAGTGACGCGACTTCGATCCCCCAGTAGGAGTGCGCGGAGGACGGCTCGCCCACCGGCACTGGGTACGTACCGGTCGATCTGACGTCGAATGTACTCTCGAGCGAGGACGAGGACCGTTCCCATTGTCCCTCGCTGATCCCCTTCCACTGTGACCTGATCTGGTTCGCCGACATGCATCGTGCAGCAGATGCCGCGACGGGCTAGGTATGCCCCGTAGTCAAACCCTCCCGGATTCCGGAGGCGCGGTGGAGATCGGAGGGCTCCCTCCAGCCGAAGGACATCCCCCTGACGCACTTCTGGGAAGGGTCCTACGTCCCCAGCCCACGGAAAGGGTTGGAGGGTGACGCGAGCCTGCCCGTCTACCCTAGCCGTATCTTGCTTCCCGAAAAGCGTATCGACTTCTAAGGTAAAGCGCGTCGCCTCCTCGGTGCGCTCAGGGGCATCGGCGATGACTCCTTGGAGGCCCACTGCCTCACTGCTTGCCGCAGCAACCGACTTCAGGGCCCGGGACGAGGAAATTTCGTAGAAGGCATACCGCGCTCCCCCTGCACATCCCATGACCAACACAACCGCCACAATTCGACCGAGCGGAGCAAGTGTCACAAGCCGTGTTCGGGCCCACCACTGAACGGCGACGAACAATAGGATTCCGCCCCCTGCTCCTCCAAGCCACAGAAGTACAGCCCCGGATTCGACCATGGACTCCCCTGCAATCCCAACCGCAAACGCGCCGGCAATAAGGAGAGCCGGGTACGAAGACCAGTGGACGGACGAATCAGGACGCACGGATCGAGCTGCCACTGCGGAGGGGGATCACGGTCTGAAGACACGTTTTTCCTCCGAAGTCTAACGTTCGACGGCAAGGTCCCCGGATCGGGGCCTCAGAGTTGTCCGGGTGGGGAGCCCAACCATCGAAATTGTGCCCCTTCCTTTCCCGTGGATTAAAACCGAGAAGACTATTCCGGTAGTGGACCGGTTGTGTGTTGGTATCTCGGTTAGTAGGTTGCAATGCGTTCC
>CAYRPX010000111.1:0-9652 GCA_964426195.1 uncultured Salinivenus sp. | reverse complement strand
GAGACGAAAGAACGATTGGACGATCGTCCTGCCCGTCGGCCCGACCCGGGCGTCGTGGATCAGGTGGTAGAGACTGCCGGGTCGGCGGCGCAGCGTTCGTCCTCTACAGCCCGTCCGGACAGAGACCGCCCGGCCCGCCCGCCAACTCGGTCATGGACCCGTCGTCTTCAGATGGTGGGCACCGCACTGGCCCTGGCCCTCTTCGTCGGGGTCGGATGGTGGCAGTTGCCCGGAACATCCGAAGAGTCAACAGCGAGGTCTACCTCCGACGAGCTCGACGGGACAGCCCAGCAGGCGGCTCCGGCGGCCGCCGAGGAACGACGGCGGGGAGCGGACGCAGTGCCGGCATGGGACGAAAGCGACGAACTAATTCGCATTCATCGCCGCGTCGAACGGCTCCAGGCGCAGAGCGGCCCGAACTCGTGGGGCACGCTCCAGTCGGTCGACCGACGCCGCCCCTAACTTTGCATCCCGTTTTCCGCATCTAATCCTCGCTTTGCCAGCACGCCGATGACTTCCCCGCGCTGCCCAGAGTCTTCGTATTCACGTCTCGTTTTGGGACTCGCCGTCGGCGTCCTGCTATGGAGCATGGGGCTCCCCGGGGCCTCTGCCCAGCAGGCGCGGACCCTCAGCATTCAGGACGGCACGGTATACGTCGACGGGCAGCCCCTTTCCGAGGACCAGTTGCCGGACAGTCTGAATCTGGAGGGTATTCGGACCCAATACCGATTCGTGGGGGTCCAGCGGCCGGTCGTCGAGCTGAACGGGCGGCTCTTTGCCGTGGAGGAAGGGCTGACGCCGGTGACGGAAGCGGAGGTACGTCGAGAGCATGGGGCCGTGGTCCTGCACAGTGGCTCATCCCAGGCTCGTGCTTCGCGGACCGCCTCGGCCGGCCGGCCGGTTGGGGGCGAACGGGCCGTCCCTCCGGAGGCCAATCACAAGCAGTACCTCGATGCGGTCCAGCGATCGAGCCGAGAGCTTTACGAGCGCCTTTTGCACGAACGCCGGATGGAGGAGAATGCCGAAGACCTTGCACGCACCATTCGCCTGCTCCCGAAAGGTCAAGAGCGCCGGGTGAAGATCGATACCCTGCGGGCCATGCTCGAAGACATCTTCGAGATCAAGCAGGAAAACCGGCGCCGCGAGGTCGAACGTCTCCAGCGGCAGATTCGAGAGCTGAAGGAAAACCTTCGGAAGCGCGAGCAGATGCGCGACCGGATGATCGACCGGCGCCTCGGGCAACTGATCGATTCGACGCGGGGACAGTAGGTTGAGGGGACGATGGTCTGGCGGCTGTCTATCCCCAAGCAAGGAAGGAGCATTTCCCCTTCTCGCTTGTGCTGACCCTTCTCCTTCGTCTCGCCTTAAGGAATCGCATCTTGGCCTTGGGGAGTCGATACTGTCTTCATCCAGGAAGGTGATCGCGCGTCCAGGCTTCCACGTCCCCTCTCGTCCAGGCTTTCCAGGCTTTTGCGTCAGTCAGAAGCGGTGGGAGCTCAATGCCGCGCGGGGAACCATGAACATGTGGTTCGTCGCGGTCTCGCACCTCATCCTTTACTTTAAGTGAGCTGCGTTGCATCTTGTGATACAGCGGCGGAGCCTCCGGCGCGGTGTACGTGTGATCTGATGCATTTCTCGGCTCATGGACTGGTTTTGTGCCACGACTGCCCATTTCGCTGGGGGTTGGACGGACGCGAGAACAATCCGAGGGGGACTGCTTTGGGGACTGGTCGGTCTGCTGCTCCTCGCGGCAGGGCCGACCCGGGCTGAAGTGCTCGTGACCGACGTGGCCTTTGCGGTGCGGTCCGACGGACAGGGATACGTGATGCGCCTCCGGACGACAGCCCGCCCTGAGGCGTATATGCTCCAGTCGGTCGACGACTACGAGCTAAAGTGGGTTCTCTACAATACGGCCCTCGATGAGGACTATGTGGACCCGGCCCCGGAAGGACCCGTGAAGCACTACACGACGACGCAGCGGAACGGCCATTTGATTGTGCGGGTCGTCCTCGACGACAGTCGCTCTGTGTCCGCCACCGCTTACCGCGACGGGGCCTCCGACGATCTTTTGCTCAACCTCGCCTATCAGGGTGCGATACCGGTGGCTGAGGCGTCGTCCTCTGGGTCCACTTCGTCCAGCACGGCGACGAGGGACGGACAGGCCGAGACGAGCGATCAGACCCCGATCCCGACCACGTCGCGCGAGCGCTCGCGCCTGGATACGGTGGTCATCGATCCCGGCCATGGAGGCAAGGATCCAGGGGCCACTGCCCACGGCCTTCAGGAGAAGGACGTCGTACTAGATGTCGCGCACGAACTGGGCGACTACATCGAAAATCGGCTCGACCTTGAGGTGGTCTACACCCGGTCCGACGACCGATTTATTGCGCTGGAGGAGCGGGGCCATATTGCCAACCGGGTCGGTGGAGATCTCTTCATTTCGCTTCACGCCAATGCATTTCGGTCTCCCTCCGTGAAGGGAACGGAAACGTACTTCCTCGGTCGCTCGAAGACGGATGCCGCCCGTAGGGTGATGAAGCAAGAGAACAGCGTCGTTCGAGAGTACGAGGAGAATCCGGACCGGTACGACGAGTACGATGCAGAGGCCTTCGTGAAGGGCGAACTCTTTCTCAGTGCCAGCATGCAGTTCAGCGAACAGTTCGCGTCAATCGTTCAGGAGCAGTTTAAGCACCGCGTCAAGCGACGCAGTCGGGGGGTGCATCAGGCGGGATTCTACGTCCTCTGGAGCGCCTCCATGCCGTCGGTCCTCGTGGAATTGGGGTACCTGACGAATCCTCAAGAGGCCCAGTTTCTGAATAGTGACCGCGGGCAGACCTATCTGGCGAGTGCCGTCTTCCGGGCCGTACGGAAATACAAGAACGAGTACAACAAGGGCATCATTACGAGTACAAGCAAGTAATCCACCGCGGGTCTCGACTGCTGGGAACGATCTCCTTTCCTTTTTGCCATTCAGGGACTTGTGAGGGGCCGTCATCCGTCCGTCATGTTGCACATCCTCTCATGTCCCGTTTTGCTCGATTTTCCGTCCCGGCAACGCTGATCGCTATCGGACTTCTTGGGGGGCTCGTGCTGACCAGTTGCGACCTCGCGTCGGCGGGCAGCACGATCGTCCTGAATGCGGGGGACATAATTCCTCCGATTGTACAACACCGGTTCGCATACACCGGTGACGAGGCCACCGATGATGGAGTGGTAGGGGTCGTCTCCACCGTCACGTCGGAAAAGGATCTCAACGGCATTCTTGAGGACAACGGGTACAGTCGGGACGACGTGGTATCGGCACGGGTCGACAGCGTGCGGGTAGATCCTGTTTCGACCTCGTCTCTCTCTGCGGCGGAGATCTACCTGGGGACAGATGCGAGCGGTCCCCCGATCGCGAGCGTCGAGTTTTCAGCAGATCAGGGAAAGGTCGTCGACGCAACCCAGATAGGAGTGACGGGGGCCGTGAAGGCGGGAGAGACGGACGCGTTCGGGGAGTTCAGCCTGAGCGACCCAAGCAGTCTCCCCTCGGGGGGAAGTGTTGTGCGGGCGACCATCTTCTATCGGATTGAGGTAGAATAGCTAGCCGCAGGCCCCTTACCGGACGGCGACGCAGGAGATTTCGACCCGGGCATTGCGCGGAAGGGCCGCTACCTGAGCCGCCTGCCTCGCTGGCGGTGTCTCGTTGAAGTAGCGCGCGTAGACCTCGTTGATTTGTGCGTAATTGTTCACGTCGGTCATAAAAACCTCGCAGCGCACGACGCTCTCGAACGTCATGCTCGCGGCTTTCAAGATTGCGCCGACGTTGTCGAGGGCGCGCTCGGTTTCCGCTTCGATTGATCCTTCAATCATGCTCCCCGTTTCCGGGTCAATCGCGATCTGGCCGGAGACGTAGAGCCGGTCGTCGACGAGAACGCCTTGGCTGTACGGGCCGATGGCCGCCGGAGCAAGGGGGGTCGTCACGGTGCTTCGGGACGCGGAAGTCGACGTGGACATAGGGCAAAAACAAGAAGCTTCAGGGAAAGGAAGCAGCTCTAAAATCCATCTTTCCAGGCTGCGGTACAAGCAAATATTGTCTGAAGACCATCGTATTCCTCGCTCAGGATTCGTCGGGTAGGACGGCAGGCCCCCACAGTGTGCTCCGAATTATTTTCGTCCTTGTCGCGGCGTTCGCAGCACGAAAAAGTAAGGAGACGTTCGATTTCGGTACGGAACGCCGATCCGAGAAAGACGGTTCACATTCATCAACCAACGCGTATCTGTTCCCATGAGACCCACCGGACATGAGCAAGAAGGGACGCGTGCTCGTCGCTATGAGTGGCGGCGTGGACTCCTCCGTCACGGCCGTTCTGCTGGCCGAGCGAGGATATGAAGTGATCGGCATCACCATGAAGACGTGGGATTATTCCACTAGCGGCGGACGCGACGGCAAAGAAGTGGGGTGTTGCTCGATTGAATCGATGAATGATGCGCGCGTCGTGGCCACCAAGCACGGCCTCACCCACTTCGTCGTGGACATTCGGGAGGAGTTTGGAGACTGGGTGATCGAGCGGTTTACCAACGAGTACCTCTCGGGCCGCACCCCAAATCCCTGCGTGCTGTGCAACACGCACATCAAGTGGGCGGCCCTGTTGCAACGAGCCGACGACCTGGACTGCGAATACATTGCCACTGGTCACTACGCCAATGTTCGCTACGACGAGGACCTAGAGCGGTACGTGCTGAGCCGGGGCAAGGACCGCAACAAGGATCAGAGCTACGCCCTCTGGGGACTGCCACAGGAGCACCTGGCGCGGTCCATCTTTCCGCTCGGCGAGTATGAGAAGCCGGAGATCCGCGAGATGGCCGCCGAGTTTGGTCTCGACGTGGCTGATAAGCCCGATTCCTACGAGATCTGCTTTATTCCCGACAACGATTATCCTCGGTTTCTCAAGGATCAGGTCGCCGGGTTGGAGGAGGAGGTAAAGGGCGGCAAGTTCGTTCTGAGCGACGGGACGGTTGTGGGCGAGCACGATGGATATCCCTTCTATACCATCGGGCAGCGCCGGGGCCTCGGCTTGGCACTCGGGGAGCGCGTCTATGTCACCGACATCGATCCAGAGACGAACACGATCACTGTGGGGCCGAAGGAGGAGCTCATGGAGCAGACCCTTACCGCCCACGAGATCAACCTCGTCAAGTACCCTGAGATTGAGGACGAGCGTTCGGCCTGGGGCACCATCCGCTACAACGACGAGGGGGCCGGCTGCCTCGCCTGGCAGCCCGACGACGATACTCTTAAGGTGGCGTTTGCGGAGCCGCGCCGCGCCATTACACCGGGCCAGAGCCTCGTGCTCTACGAGGACGACGACGTGCTCGGGGGGGGATGGATCCATGAGGTTGGCACGGCGGCGTCCGACGGGACGGAGCAGGCGGCCGAGGTTCCGGCGTAAGGGTGGGGGCTCAACGCGAGGATAGAGATCGGGTGCGGATGAGCAGGTCTTCACGGCGCAGATTGGGCTCTGGCGTTTGGGTGCGGAAGCCGGAAACTATAGAAATTCGAAACGAGCGCAGGAACACTAAATTTGTCGAAAGAGTTCAAAATCTACTCGTCTTTCACTAAGAATAGATCAGACGCGGCGCCTAAGAGGGAGGTCGATCCCCCATGCGTGCGCGGGCCCTTAGCGTATGGAACGGACGGACCTGACGCGGATCGACGACTTCACGTGGGAAATTTCCGAGTCGTTCCAGGAGGCCATGCGTGTGCCCGTGCGCATCTTATCAAGTGAGGAACTCATCGACGACATACTCGAGCGGAGAGCGATCGAGCAGGCCATCCAGACCTCCATGCTCTCCGGATTGGTTGGGCATCTCGTCGTGATGCCGGATGTCTACAGTGGACAAGGAGCTCCGGTCGGGATTGTCGCCGTGTCGAAGTGGCCGGTGGGGACCATTGCCCCCGGTGCCATTGGTCACGACATCAATGCCGGCGTACGGCTTTTAGGGTCGGACATCAACGTGGAAGAGGCCAAGGGAAACTTCGATGCCCTCGCTGACGCGTTGAAGGCCCACATTCCGAGTGGGGTCAATGCAGAGGGATCCATCTCGCTCAACAAGAGTGAGGTGGACCACGTGGCACAGTCCGGGGCACAGTGGGCCCTGCGCAAGGACATGGCACAGCAGGACGATCTCGTGCGCGCTGAGGAGGGGGGACGGCTCAACGAGGCGAATCCAAACAAGGTGAGCCAGGCAGCCCGCTCGCTTGGGGCCCAGCAGCTTGGAACGCTCGGCGGCGGCGAGCACTTCATCGAAATCCACGCCGTCGAGGAGGTCTTCAACCGGGCGGCGGCCGTGACGATGGGGTTGAAAGAAGGCACTCTTGTCGCCCAGATCCACTGCGGCTCCCGGGGGTATGGGCGCCAGATTTGTGCGGACTACATCGAGCGGTTTCAGGAGGTGGCCCCGTCGTATGACATCACCCCTCCGGATCCGAACCTTGTGTCGGTGCCGCTCGATTCAGGGGACGCCGACGACTACATGGGTGCCATGCGGGCCGCGGCCAACTACGCATACGCCAACCGACAGGTGCTCGCTCACCGGGTCCGCGAGGTGTTCGACGACCTTCTGGACGGGGCCGGACAGCGCCTCAAGACGGTGTACGACGTGGCCCACAACCTTGGGCAGGTGGAGATGCACCAGGTCGACGGCAAGCACATGCGGTGTTATGTTCACCGCAAGGGGGCAGCTCGAGCCTTTGGACCTGGCACTCCAGGCATTTCGCTTCCGTACCGCGCGCTTGGTCAGCCGGTGCTGGTCCCCGGCAGCATGGGGGAAACTTCATGGGTCATGCTGGCTACGCGCGAGAGTATGCAAAAGAGCTTCGGTTCGGCCTGCCACGGGGCCGGACGCACAATGAGTCGCCATGAGGCGAATCACCACGCCGAGCCCGTTGCTCTCGACGAGGAATTGGAAGGGAAAGGCATCCACGTCCGATCTGGCGATAGCGCCTCCGCCAGCGGTGTGCGGCTTAAAGAAAACATCGACGGCGTTGTGGAGACCGTGGCGGGCGCCCGTCTTGCCAGTAAGGTCGCGCGGCTAAAACCCCTTGCGGTTATGCACGGGTGAGTTTCTGGTGTAGTCGGGCCGGCATATACATCGGCCGAGAGGAGTGTTTCTCGGTTCCGATCTATACCAAGTGTCGAGTGAGTTCTATTCTTGAGGAGATTTGTGTGGAGGCAGAATGGATGCCTCGGTGAGCGAAGGCAGAGCGAGTTGCAGCTTTCGGTCTCTGCATCAGGGAGACGCGAGAATTGCCCTGTTCGAAGTGCTTGTAATCCTTCTCGTATGGCGGCCATCTCATTACTGCTCCATCTGACATGTCTGAGTCTACGCCCAAAGGCCCGTCTCTGCTCATTGTCGAGGATGACAATGAACTCAGTACGAGCTTACTTCTTTTCCTGGAATCCGAGGGGTACGAGGTCACGCTGGCTGAGGAGGGCGAAACGGCCCTGGAAGAAGTCACTCGGCTGCCCGGATACGATCTCATCGTCCTAGATGCGAAGTTGCCCGACTTTAGCGGCTTCGAAGTATTACGACAGGCCCGCGACGACGGGGTGCGCACCCCGGTTCTCATGCTTACGGGATTGCAAGACCACGAGGACAAAATGCGAGGCTTTCAGGTGGGGGCCGACGAATACCTGACGAAGCCCTTTGAGGCGGAGGAGCTCGTGGCTCGGATCGACGTGCTGCTTCGTCGAGAGGCCGAGGCAACTGAAGAAGGCGGTGTCTTCCGAGTGGGGGGACTTCGCGTCGACCTCGACGAGAAGGAGGTTACCCGCGACGGAAGAACCGTGGACCTTACGGATTTGGAGTATAAGCTGCTTGCCTATCTGCTACGTCGCCGCGGACGCACGGCCACCCGTGAGCAACTTCTCCGGGACGTATGGGACTTGCCCCCTGAGGTAGAGACGCGCACGATCGACCGGCACGTGAATGCCCTTCGCGACATGATGGAAGGGGAGGCCGAGGAGGAGTGGCCCATTCAGAGCGTGTATGGTATTGGTTATAAGCTGAAAGGGGCCGAGCGCGCCGACACCTCGCAGCAGGAGACGGTGTAACAATTCCGACGAGAGCGCAGGCTTCCGTTTGTTCCCCGTCTACGAAGGTTCGGGCGGTGTTCCGAGAAAGCGGGGGGGCATCTCTTCGCCCAGAAGCATCTCCTTCCCTTTTCAAACGGATTACTCGTCATTGAACCGGTATCCGATGCCGTATACCGTTTCGATGTACGTGGGGTCGGAGGGGTCCGGCTCAATTTTCTTGCGGACCGACGCCATGTGACGATCGATGGTCCGCGTGACGATGTTCTCGTCGATGCCCCAGACGTCGCGCAGGAGTTGCTTGCGCGTGACGGTACGGCCCTTGTGCTGGATGAGGTAGCGTAGAATGTCGAACTCCAGGGCTGTAAAGTTCAGTTCCTTATCGTCGCGGTAGGCTTCGTGGGTCGTGAAATTAATCTCCACCTCCCCGATCTCGTAGACATCCATCGGGGCTTCGGCGGGGGGCATGGTTCGTTGCAAAATGGCCTTGACCCGCGCTGCGAGTTCCTCCACGTTGAACGGCTTGGTGACGTAGTCGTCGGCCCCGAGCCCGAAGCTCTTGAGCTTCGACTCCTGTTCTCCCCGGGCCGTAATCATAAGGATGGGTGCGCTGAACCCCATTTCCTGCGATTCCTTGAGCACCTCAAAGCCGTCTTTCTTCGGCAGCATCACGTCGAGAAGGACGACGTCGCACTTATCCATGTCCTTCATCTTCTGAAGGGCCTCCTCGCCATCTTCCGCTGTTTCCACCTCGTAGTCCTCGAGCTCGAAGTATTCCTCGAGCCCCATTAGGATGTCGGTGTCATCCTCTACGATAAGCATGTGATAGGTGGGATCCGTCGTCGGCATGATCGAAAGGGTTGTGTGGAAGAAGGAAAACGGAAGCAAAGAGTGACGAATGCCAACTATACCGTAACCATCTCTGGGAGTTTTGGTCCGTCCGGCGTGGATTGTGTGGGAAGGGCACGAAGCCCGAAAAATTCGAACCGAGTCGGGATAACGTTTCCGTTCGGCTCGTACGACGGCATGAACACTTCCCAACGGCTGGGAAGGTCCCCTGGCTGAGACGGAATTCCGCAATTGTTTTCGCAACGAACTGCCTCCATCTGTATGACCGACGACGCGAAATCGTTCTTCTTCGATCTGCTCGATACCCCCAGCCCCACCGGCTTCGAGGCGCCGGGGCAGCGCGTGTGGACCGACTATGTGCGGAATTACGCCGATGACGTCGAGGCCGACGCGTATGGCACAGCCTGGGCGACGCTGGAGGGGACGGCCGACGAGCCGCCCCGCGTCATGCTCGACGCCCACGTCGACGAGATTGGGTTTATGGTGCGTCACATCACCGACGAGGGGTTTCTCTACATCAACCGCGTGGGCGGGTCCGACCGGGCCATCGCGCGGGGGCTCCGCGTCCGCATTCTCGGGGACGATGGGCCGGTGACCGGCGTGGTGGGCAACACGGCCATCCACATCCGTGACACCAAGAACGAGAAGGTGCCCGAGGTGCACGAACTGTTCATCGACATTGGGGCGACGAGCGAGGAGGAAGTCCGCGACCGTGGCATCCGCGTGGG
>CAYRPX010000110.1:0-9758 GCA_964426195.1 uncultured Salinivenus sp. | reverse complement strand
GCGGACAAGATTCTGGTGATGCACAAGGGCGAGATTCGGGAGCGGGGCACGCACCGAGAACTGCTGACGATGGATGGCCTGTACCGGAAGCTCTACGATTTGCAGTACGCCGATCAGTCCCGAAGACTCTCGGGACCACCGCCCGAGGATGGCGAACCGTCCGACGAACACGTACGGGCGTAGACGCAGCTTCTTTTTATGAGAACGGCGGACGCTCCGCTCCCTGACTCTTCGTTTGACCTACTACTCTTTCTGACCATGACGCATTTTACTTCTCCCTCTGGTAAGCTGCGAGAGGCCGCTGGAATTTGGCTTCTTGCCTTCCTGATTGTCGTTGCCGGCACGCCGATGACGGCCGGTGCGCAGCAGAGTGACCCGTTGGCTGACGTGCCGTTCGATCCGCCCGCGTACCTCGTGTATCGTGCTCCTGCGTCGATAGAGGTGGACGGCGCGTTGGACGAGGCGGCGTGGCAGCGGGCCAAATGGACGAGGCCCTTCGTGGACATTCGAGGTGGGGAACGGCCGGCCCCCGAGTTGAAGACGCAGGCCAAAATGCTGTGGGACGATCGTTATTTCTACGTTGCCGCTAAACTGGAAGAGCCGGAGGTCTGGGCCACCCGCACCGAGCGGGACGCTGTGATCTATCGGGACGATGCGTTCGAGGTCTTCATTGATCCTACTGGGGACACCCACAACTACTACGAGCTGGAAGTAAATGCCCTGGAGACGGCGTGGGACCTCATGCCGCTCAAGCCGTCCCGGGACGACGGAGTGTCGCTGGATGCCTGGACCATCCAGGGCCTCGAAGTGGGCGTTCAGGTGACGGGGACCCTTAACGATCCAACGGATACCGACGAGGGGTGGACCGTGGAGCTGGCTCTGCCGTGGGCGGTGTTAGAAGAGGCTGCCCCCGAGGAGCGTCCTCCTCGTCCCGGCGAGCAGTGGCGGGTCAACTTTGCCCGTCCGGACTGGCCCATGGAGGTCGTCGACGAGACCTACCGGAAGGAAGAAGACGCCTCCGCCCAGTGGTGGACGTGGGCGCCTCAGAGTGAGGTTAACATGCACATGCCCGAACGCTTCGGCTACGCGCAGTTTGCGGGGGAGGTAGTGGGACAAGGAGACGCTTCCTTCGTCGAGAGGCCAAACGAGCAGGTCAAGTGGGCCCTGCGCCGGCTCTACTACCGCCAGCGCGACTACCATGACGTGCACGGGCGCTACGCTTCCGATCTTGCCGAGCTGGAGGCGGGGGAGATCTCCGTGGAGGGAAGAAACATTGACTTCGAGCCGACTCTGCGGGTGACGCAGAGCTCCTACGAGATCACGTCGCCGGGTGAGGATGGGACAACCGTTCATATTCGGCACGACGGGAAGGTGTGGACGACCTCCCCCTAGTGACAAATGCGGAGCTTCTTTGTGCATTTCGTCCACTTCCCGTCCACGGAGGGCCGCCCGAAGATCCCGTCCACGGAGGGCCGCCCGAAGAGCGGGATGAAGCCGAGTGGGCCAGCAAGCGGCAGGCTGCTCTCCGACCCTGGGCCGGGCCGAAAGGCGTCTCCGTCCAGCGGTGATCCGTCAAGCTCAACTGCACGGGTCGCCCGCCGCGTGGCACGGAGGCATCTGCGCGGATGGCGAGTGTTCTAGAGACCCGTCTTCCCGCGAGGCCGTTCGGTTGTCGGGTATCTTCGGGCGACAATGTCGTTGGGCATGCGGTTTCTCCCCCTTCGCCAAACAGGTACGCGAGGTGCCCCTACGTGTACAGAATGAGATGCCCGCTCAATGAAGATTCGCATTTGGTAGTGATGCCGCTCGCCCGACCCGAGATGACATCCACGTTCCCAATGTACCCTTCACGATGCCGACGGGAACGGAGGGACGGGCGAGGCGTGAAGCAATGAGCCCATTAATTTAATTCCCTACCTCAGTTTTATCGTCTCCCATGCGCAGTCTCATTGGTGCTCTTTCGCTTGTTCTGTGTGCCTGCACCCTCAGTGGCGATCCTGGAGCCACGGATTCCGGAGAGACCGTAGCCGCTCCGGACCGCGAGATTGTACTTGAGCGCGTCGAGTCCGAAGAAGAATCGTTCCGCGTCGTGCGGCTCGTCGACAGCCTCGAGCATCCGTGGGCCGTCGACTGGCTGCCGGACGGGCGGATGCTCGTCACCGAACGGCCCGGCCGCATGCTGCTCGTCGATGGCGAATCGATGACAACCCTTTCGAACGTGCCAGAGGTGTGGGCACAAAACCAGGGCGGCCAGCTCGACGTTCGAGTAGGCCCCGACTACGAGGAGACGGGATGGATTTACTTTACGTACTCGGCGTCGGATGGAGACGGCGGCGGGACGGTCTTGACCCGTGCCCGCCTCGACGGCACGGCGATGACCGACGTGGAAACGCTGCGCCGCCAGCGGCCCTTTGTGGAATCGGGTCTTCACTTCGGTTCCCGTATTGCTTTTCCGGGAGACGGAACCGTCGTCGCGAGCTTCGGCGAGCGGGGACAGCGGCAGGCAGAAGGACCGGGCGCCCAGGACTCGACCAACACGATCGGCACTACGATCCGCCTCAACCTGGACGGCTCCATCCCCAGCGACAATCCGTTCGTGGGGCGGGACGATGTGCCAGATGCGGTCTACTCGTACGGTCATCGCAATCAGCAGGGCATGGCCATTCATCCGGAGACCGGAGCCATCTGGCAGCACGAGCACGGCCCACACGGGGGCGACGAGCTCAACCTCATCGAGCCCGGCAAGAACTACGGCTGGCCCGCCGTCACCTACGGCGACGAGTACAGCGATCAGTCACCCATCGGCGGCACCGAGGCGCCGGGCATGACCCAGCCGGTCGAATACTGGGATCCCTCGCCCGGCTTTTCGGGAATGGCGTTCTACACGGGCGACCAATTTCCGAATTGGCAGAACCATCTTTTCATCGGGGCCCTTTCCCATCAGAAGGTCTTGCGCGTAGAGCTCGACGGTCAGGAAGTGGCGCATCAGGAGGAGCTGCTGCGCGCGGAAATCGGCCGCATCCGGGACGTGGCCACCGGGCCGGACGGGTATCTTTACCTGCTCACCGATGCCTCCGACGGGGGGCTCTATCGGCTGGAGCCGGTCGAGTAGGGCTTGCCTGTCTGCACGTGCGGTGGAATTGAGGAGGGAGGCGCTACGTCTACCGTATGGATCCATCCACCTCTCTGCTCACACCGTTCCGGACCTGAGAGTCTGTGCCCAATTCCCCCGACTCGCGATCCGTGACCCTGTGGGCTCTCATGGGGGGAGTGGTCTTTCAGGGGCTGAGTGGCGTGTATGGCGGGGGGGCGCTGGTGTGGGACCCGACGGGTGCGCTCCTCCAGATGTCGTTGGAGCTGTTGTCGGGCGCTCCGTTCGCTGATTACCGCATTCCGGGCCTAATCCTGTTCATGGTGCTTGGTGTTGGGCCTTAATCGTCGTAGTTGGGCTCTGGCGACAACGGGTTTGGACGTGGTATGGAGCGGAGTCGAGAAATCTCCTCAGACAAGTTGCCTGCTTCTGGGAGGTTCCTCAACGTTGCTCGGAACGACTTGCCTAGGATTTTGAGATCGCGTGTCCATTCATACAATCGCTACTATTAATTGTCTCCGAAAGGAATTTGCAGAGCGACGAACGGAAAGACGTGCGACGTGGCTTCGATCTCCTCCGCTCCATTTTCGTCCACGCGGGCAAAGGTCCATCGGTAGTTCGTTCCCACCAGCAGGTAGGGCCGGACTTTGTATCCCACCCGCGTGTCCAGGGTGGAGTTCTCGTCCAAGACGAACGCATCTCCAAAGTCCCCGACCGGGCGTCGGTTGTATTCGGCGTGCGCCGTGACCTTCGAAATCAGATCTGGGGCCCGGGCCTCCAGTCGCAGAAAGGCCCCGTTCGTGACGCGACCTTGCGCGTCACGCGTGGTCTCGTCGGGAATCTGGAGGGAGCCCCCGATGAGGATTTTGTTGAGGACGTGTCCGTAGAGGGCCCCGAACGTTCCGTTGTCACCGCCGCTTCCCTCGATTTCGCGAAAAGGGTGTGAGGGACGTCCCTGCAGGAAACCGAACTTGTTCGTCTCGTAGACGGAGTTGAAATAGGAGCCGGTGAAGTTTTCCCCAAAGAGGCGCCGCTCGACCTTTCCAGTTAAGGAGAAGAGATCGGCGATCAACTGAAGGTCAAAGTTCACCCCTGCCGCCGCCCCACTACCCGGCGTAAACTCATCGTCTGTGTTGGGGAAGGCCCCTGCTCCGGGATCGGCGATATTGGCGTACGCCGCGAACGGGACGATGTCCAGAATCGGCCCAATGGAAATGGGAACGCCCGCGTCGGCGCCCCAGATGGTGAGGGCGTTTCCGCCCGGCGTGGCGGCATCGGATTGGTCGGTTGCGTACACGCCTCCCACCTCGAGATTTCGCAGGATTGGGACCTCCGCCCCGGCCAGTTCGAGGGGCCGGACATACGGACGCAGCCCCACGACGGAGAGCTCGCTGAAGTCGCTGTAAATCCCTTCAAGGCCCACTGACCGGTCGTAGTTCACGCTGAACTCTGTGCCCCAGTCCCGTTTTTCGTAGCTGCCCATGTTTGAATACTGATACATGACAAACCCAAATCCCAGTGTGGCCCCCGACAAATCGCCCACTTTGACGTACACCGGGTCTTGCCGCTCGCGCCCATAGCGAAGATATCGGATCATTCGGAGCGGCCCCACGCCGTCCGTAAATACCTCGTTGCGGAACGAGCCGTCCTCCAGGCTTACCATGAGCGGGATGTCCATCCCTACCCCAAACTTGCCAAGCGAGAGGTCAGGCTGAAGGCGGAGAGAGGCGTAGGTTTCGCCCCCGATCACCGTCGGGCCGATGGCTCCTGTGAATCGATTGGGGCCCATTAGTCCATCTTGTCCGGCCATCGCGGCTTGGGCCACGTCGCCCATCGGGAAGTCAGCCCCGTCGGGTACCTGCGCCTGAACAGGCGCCGCCGTGAGAAGCGAGAGGACAAGAACAACGGATGAGAGAAGTGCGCCGGAAACGGATGAGCAATGTGTCATGGCAGGGCCTCAACTGAATGGTCGGTTCGTGTGTAGAAGACAAGGAGGGCAGTGGTGAAGAACCTTACGTTGCGGGATACAGCCGTTTTGCCTCAAAGACCTCGGACAATGAGCAGCGTACCGGTTTTACAAAACCAGCATCTAGGTCGCAATGTGGGGTGCTGAATTGAAGAGTGGCCCCATTGTTCGGCGTTGGAGAAGGGGGGCAATCGGATGTTATCCTATTTGTGGATGTTCACTGTGCAATCTCCCTATAGGTGGTACCGTACCTCTTTCACCGGCTTTGAATCATAACGCGGATGGGGGAACGACCCGCTGGTCGTCCTTACGTGGACAGGGTGAGATAACTGCACATTGAAGCTTCGCATTTGGTATTAGAAAGCGTCCCGCCAACATTGGCAAAGTGAGAATAGACCACACTGGATCTTTGATTCCAGCGAAGATCACAGGCGGGTGTGAACCGGACATGGAGCCGAGAACGGGGCGGTGAGGCGGCTCATTTGCCTTGGATGTAGAACAGGACGACTGGGACAAGGCTGGGACGTGAACAAAGCGAATGGGGACTGGAGGGAGTGGTGAGAGAGCGTACGTCCGAGCGCGTTGATCAATCACTATTGATCAATCACTGAAATTCCTTCGCATATGCCCGGAACCTATCAGGGAGGTGTCTCCCATTCTCAGTTGCGCCTTCGGTCCTAATGAACGATCGCACTTCTTTCAGACGCTTTCTTATGTTTTCTTCCTCCAAGTAATCGTGTTCGAAGAGGTCCGGGTCGTCTGAGCGCAACGCGGCTATGTGCTGGGCGGCCTCCAGGATTCCCCTCGGAGCATAGCCGGCCTCCGCCAGGAACGACGCAGCGATGCGGTCGGCCTCCATCTCGTACGCAAGCAGTCGGTCATTCACGACCCGCTCGTAGCTCTCCTGGATTAAAGAATTGAGTCGTTCTTCCACCTGCTCGTACCGATCATCGTCGTTCTCGGTCTCCTGCTCCAGTTCCGCGAATGCCTTTTCGGCCTCGATTTTCACATCGCGCTCCTCTCGTTCAGCGTTTCCATGACGGCGAACGACGTGGGCGATCTCGTGGGCCAACAAGCCCGCCAGTTGCGACTCGTCCTCAAAGTGGTTGAAAACTCCGCGCGTTACAAAGATAATCCCTCCCGGACACGCAAAAGCATCGGGCCCTGCTTCGTCAAGAATGAGAACGTCGAAGTTCAGGTTGTAATATGGAGTGCTTCCTGTCAATTGTTCTGTCAGGAGGGCAAGATACTGTCGAACACGGGGGGCCTCCACGAGCCCTTTCCCAGCGAGGCGAGCTGCTACAGCAAATCCCACTTTCCTCTCCTCCACAGTCGGATCGTACGCTGGCAAATCCACTCCCAAATCGCTGAGATCGAGCCTTGAGCGGTCCATCCGATCACGCAGAGGAATGCGGAACTGCTCGACATCCTCGGTAGAAATGGGGGGCTCCTTTTCCAAGAAATCCACCAATCGGTCGACATCCTTCTGAGCGAGATTGTCCGCGCGCATCTGAAATCCTCGAATGGCGGCGGTAACGCCGGTCTCCGTAGGCTCCGTCTGAACCCACTCTTCGGAAACGGTACCTGGAGATCCGTCTCCCTCGTCTGCGTCTGAGCGTACGCTGACTTCCGCAATCCATCCGGTCCGATCGTCGGGAAGCTGGATGCGGATCCATCCCCCTTTCCGATTCAGAACTGTAAGCGGAACTCCCTTCTTTATGACAACGGTTACCTCATGAAAGGAACCGGGGCCCTCCCGTATGGAATTGTTTTGTCGCGCGGTAACAACTGTCTGCTTGGTGCCCTCTTTTTCGATGGACTCTGAAGGGGGATCCTCTTGAGCCATTACCGTTTTCACTTCGAACGGCACAACGCTTCCCAGAAGAAGACAGCTCACTCCCAGGACAAATAGACATCGATAAAGGATGAGCTGAGTATATTTCATGCCAAGAAGTATACTCGTTCGAAGGTGTGACCAGGAATCAATCTTGACTATAATCTGCCGTCAACATAGGCGTAAAATCTTTTACTTTCCACCCTTCATGTCGTGAACTCCCTTCCAGGCTCGGGGCAGGGAGGTTCCGAGCCGCTGTTCGGCCCGTTGCCCGTAGACCGCCGAAGGGCCGTCGTTGGGGTGGGCCCGAAGTATCTCCTTAAACACATCTCTGGCCCGGGCAAACTCCTGCGCCCGGTAGATCCGAAGCCCCTCCTCAAACCGGTCTTTGAGTTGCTTCTGAGGGGTTGAAAGCTCTCCCTCTCGACCAAGCAATTCATAGATCCGAATAGGCGTTTCTTTTCCGGTAAGACGCAGATGATCAATCTCGCGGGCAACCACGGCGCGCTTGGCCTGCTGATAGGTGGGATGGCTGACAAGCATCCGGGTGTCGTACTGTTTGTTGGCTTGTTCAAGGCGTGCGGCCACATTGACGGCATCCCCGATTGCCGTGTAATCGACCCGTTCCGGCGTCCCAACATTGCCCACGACCACCTGTCCGGTGTGAATCCCGATTCGGCACTGAAAGGGGGGGAGCTCTTCGCGTTGAAGTTGGTCGGGGGCATTGAGAAGGTCCCGTCTCATTTCGAGAGCTGCGAGGCATGCCTCCGTGGCGTGGTTGGGGCGACGCACAGGAGCGCCAAACACAGCCATAATGGCATCCCCGATAAACTTATCAACCATTGCCTCATGATTGAGAATGACCTTCGTGGCAATGCCAAAATAATTGTTGAGCCGCTGTACGACCTCTTGCGGCGTGAGCTCCTCAGCGACTGACGTAAAGTCTTCGATGTCGGAAAAGAAAATCGTTCCCTCAACTTCCTCGCCGCCAAGACGAACCTTATCGGGCTGCTGGGCCACCTCGTCGACGACCTGAGGACTGACGTACCTCTGGAACACATTTCGCAGCTTGCGGCGCTTCCGTCCCTCCGCGGCGTAGCTGATGGCAGCCATTGTAAAGAACCCTGTAAGGAGGGCAAGCGTCGGAGCCACGACCGGAATCCACCACCGCCAGAAATAAAAGGCAGCGGTGGCGAGGGCCAAGTATCCCACGACCGCTCCGACAGTGGCGGCAGTCGCCACTCGGATCCGACCGGGCCGAAGCGCAACGGCCGCCGGCCCCAGCAGAGCCATCACGAAAACGAGAACGTATGTCCAGGGAGCAGGGAGGTCGCGAAGGAAGTGGCTCTGGTACGCATTGCTCAGAAAGGTGGCGATGATTTCCATTCCCGGATAGTCGGCCCCTTGGGCCACCGGTGTGGCGTGGAGGTCGTGCAGGGTCGCTGCCGTGCCGCCAACGACGACAGTCTTTCCCCGAAATCGATCGGGAGAAACGATGGGGGGTCTCCCAATCTGCATCCGGGCCGCCGAAACGATAAGGGAATGAATGGAGATATATTGGTCTTCGAAGACTCCCTCGACCCCTCCCGGACCGTACCAGTACAGCGGAAGGGACCCGTCGCGGTCGGAGGGAAGACGAGAGAAGAGAGCTTCGTAGTCCTGATGGGACGCGGACCGGCTGGCCTGGAGGGCCGCTAGGCCGAGGCTCGGCAGCGCGAGACTGTCGGCCATTCGAAAGGCGAGGGGAAATCGGCGCACGACGCCATCGGGGTCGGCTTTGATGTTCACCCCCCCAATGGCCGCGGCGCCTTCCTGAAAGGAGGGGAGGGGGGCCATTGCGCCGGGGTACGTAGGCAGACGGGTCCACGAAAGCGGACGATCGGAGAGCCGATGAGCTGATTTGATGGGATTTTTTAGGCTGTCGGTTTCCCGGAGCTGGACCGCAAGCGCAACGTTTCCGGTCTCCTGGATGGCGCTTGCAAACTGCCGATCCGACGATTGGGCACTTACGTTTCTCCGATCGAAGTCCTCCTCTGAAAAAAGGATGTCGAACACCACAGCACGCGCGCCCCCCTTCTCAAGGTATCTGACCAGCGTTGCGTAGTACTCGCGAGGCCAGGGCCACCCGACCTGCATGTTGCGCCGAAAGAACGAGATGCTCCGTTCGTCTACGGTCGCGAGAACAATGGAGGTGTCGACGTCTCCCGGTCGGTTCGCATGTTGAAACCGAGCGTCCAGAGTTGCCCGCTCCAGAGAGAGAAGGGCCCCGCTGGCGTGGAGGAAAACAATGACCCCGAACGTGCTTCCGGCACACACCGCGGCCCAGGTGAACCGGTTCCACTCGCTGAGAACCACCTCAGCAACGTACGTCCACATGTGCTCGAGCATCGGAGACGAGGCGAAATGAAAGAGGTCTCACCGGGGAAAGGGACCGTCCAAAACTTCGATTTCGCAACGAAGGACGCAACCGCTGGCTGCCGGAATATTCGGGATCGCTACGCAACTGGACCAGCGTATGGGCCTATCAGAGAATGCCGCGCGGGAGCGAATCTTTACCCGTTTACGTCGTATTGCGCTATTTCCCGCTCTTTGGCTGCCTCTACCATCTGCAAACCTGCTCTCGGGTTTACATCCGCCGGGCCCGGTAGGGTGCCTCGTCGGTCACGTACGCCTCCAGTTCCTTGGCCGTAATGGCCCGGCCCCCGTCCGGCCGTGGAAGGCAAGGCCGCTTTCCATCGCCAGGGCCGGCTAAACGCTCAGCAGAAAAAGCCAGGCTCCCGTAGGAGCAGGAAAAGAAGCTGAAAAGCAGCACTCGGTTCAAAGCCCATCCACAAAATGCGGGTTGGCAGTACTTCATTCCAGTAAAC
>CAYRPX010000109.1:0-9786 GCA_964426195.1 uncultured Salinivenus sp. | reverse complement strand
TTCTCCGAGACCCTCGACGCGATAAATCTGTACCTCGATTCACCGCAGATGGTATGAGTCAGGAGGTATGAGTCAGGAGGTATGAGTCGGTAGTCAGAAGCAGAAAGCCATGAGACACAGGCGTGAGACACGAGAATACAGATAGGCAGACCTTACGTATGCGGGATCAATGGGTCTCTTTACCGTAGAGGAGCTTATTACAAACTGGCGCCGGACCGATGGACCTCAACGATTTGCTTGTTTACCAACGCGCAATGATTCTCGCCGAAGAGATTTGGGGGAAGCGGAAAACTGGCCGTCCTTTGCCAGATATTCCATGGGGAAACAGCTCACGCGGGCAGAAGACTCGATTTCGGCAGACATCAGCGAAGGACACGGGCGACATCATTTCAGCGAAAATCGCCAGTTCTGCTATTATGCTCGCGGGTCAATCCAGGAAACAATCACGTGGATACAGAAAGCAAAGAGCCGCAATCTCATCACGGACGAGAAATACGACGAGTTGTACAATGAACTCGTCGAAATCCGGCGGATGCTGAATGGATACATCCGCTCCATTGGCAAAACCAACACCTCCTGACATCCCCGTCCCCTCCGCACTCACCACTCCTGACTCATCGCTCCTGACTCATCGCTCTCGCGTCCCAAAAATCCGGTCCCCGGCATCGCCCAGCCCCGGCCGAATAAAGGCATTGTCGTCGAGTTCGCGGTCGAGCACAGCCGTCACAATCGGCACGTCGGGATGCTCTTCGCGAAGCGTCGCTACCCCTTCCGGCGCCGCCACCAGACAGGCAAACGTGAAGTGATCTGCACCCGCCTTCTTTAGGTGCTGGATGGCAAAGGCAGCACTGCCCCCCGTCGCCAACATCGGATCGACCACGAACACGTGCGCCGTCTCGATCCCCTCTGGAATGTTACTGTAGTAGTCTACGGGCCGGTACGTCTCCTCGTCGCGCTGCATGCCAAGGTGCCCCACCCTTGCCTCCGGTACGTACCGGACGAAGCCGTCGACCATGCCGAGCCCGGCTCGCATGATGGGCACGACCATCACGTCCTCGGCAATCTCGTAGCCCGTCGTGGTCTCCAGCGGCGTTTCGATCTCCGTCTCTCTCAGATCGATGTCCCGCATCGCCTCGTAGGCCAGGATGGCCGCGGCGTCGGAGACCGTCTTCCGGAACTGGCCGTGTGGCGTCTCGTCGCGACGAAGGATCGTGAGGTTGCGCTTGAGGATCGGGTGATCAACGACGGTTAACTTTTCCATAGGGATCGATTGGAGGAGGTCAGTACGGCAAGATCACGATGCAACAACCAGTTGGCCTACTCGCACCGTCAGGCCCTTCGGCCCTTCGATTACGAATCCTCGCCCTGATGCATCGTGAGCCAGGGTTTGCGCTCCAGATAGTCGTCGGTGATCTCTTTGACCTTATCCGTCAGCATGATCACCGCGATCAGGTTCGGCACGATGACGATACCGAGAGCAACGTCTCCGATGGTCCAAATCGTCGTAAGGGCGGTGACCGCCCCGGTGAAGTTCATGATCACGAAGACCACCTTGTACGGAAAGATGGCTCGTTCGCCGAAGAGGTAGTACGCGCAGCGGTCCCCGTAGTAGCTCCACGAAATCGAGGTCGAGATGGCAAAGAGCAGGACGCTCAGAATGACAACGAGCCCCCCCCAGTCGCCGAGCGGTGAGAGACCACGCTCGAAGGCAAGACGGGTGAGCGGCGCACCGCTGCGCACCCCCCGCCCGTACAGCACCTCGTATTCCGTCCCGTCGTCCGCCACCGCCACACCCTTGGTCGGGTAGAGCGTGCCCGTAAACGAATCCTGAAGATCTTCGGGGTCCTCGCACTCGTTTTCGCAGGAGGTGTAGAACTTCTCCACCACGGCCTGTCGCCAGGCAAACTGCGGCTCCTCGTCGGGATTGGCCACCTGCTGCTCCCCGTTCTCGATCCGAATTTCTTCGGGCGTGTCGGCGTCCGGGAAGATTCCTCCCTCACCCTCGACGCGATACTCCACGTTGCCCGAGTTCAGGTTGAACTCTGTCGGGATGGGATTGCCCCAGGCGCCACTCACCAAAATGGCGAGGCAGGTAAGCGTGACGACCGTAATGGTGTCGATGAAGGGCTCAAGCAGAGCGACGACTCCTTCAGAGGCGGGCTCGTTCGTCTTCGCGGCCGAGTGGGCAATGGGCGCCGAGCCCATGCCGGCCTCATTCGAGAAAAGCCCGCGTTGCACCCCGTATGTGAAGGTTAAGAGGAACGCCCCAGCCCCAGTCCCCGCCACCCCCGCTGACGGGTTGAAGGCATTTACGAAGATGCTGCCGAGGGTGGGAAGGACCTGCGTATAGTTGAAGGCGAGGATGAGCAGTGCACCGATGACGTACAAGGCCGCCATTATGGGAACCAAGATGCCCGTGACGCGCCCGATGGCGGTCACGCCCCCGAGAATGACGAGCGCAATGACGGCTGCCAGAAGGAACCCCGAGATCCACACGGCGATGCCGAACTCAGAGTTCATCACATCGGCCACCGTGTTCGCCTGCACGGCATTTCCGGTGAGGAAGGACGTGATCATAAGCATTACGGCGAAAAACACCGCCAGAGGCTTCCAGTTCTGCCCCAGTCCCTTCTCAATGTAGAACATCGGACCGCCGGCCACAGTGCCCTTCCATGTTTGTTGCCACGTGCCCTTTTCCTCTTCCGTCGGCTCCTCGACGTTACGGTAAAATTGTGCGATGGTCACCTCACTGTACTTGGTGGCCATGCCCAGGAGACCGGTCACCCACATCCAGAAGAGCGCTCCCGGTCCACCGACGTGAATCGCCAGGGCGGCCCCGGCGATGTTCCCAATGCCGAGGGTTGCCGAGAGGGCCGTGGTGAGTGCCTGGAAGTGCGAAACGTCTCCCGGATCGTCCGGGTCGTCGTACTTGCCTGACGTGACCGCCACGCCGTGGGAGAACTGACGGATCTGGACAAACGCCAGCCGAACGGTGAAGTAGATGCCCGCCCCCAAGAGAAGCAGCACGACCCATGGAATTTGCTGCCCCCCTCCCACCGGAATCCCATAGCTCCAGACCAGGTCGTTCAGAAACTGTACGATGTCTTGCAGCATGATGCCAGCTCAATGACACTGCAGAGAAAAGCATGCGAAAGTCCGAGAGTCGCACGTCGCCGGCGCCAATCAGGACGTCCGACGCTTAGGCCACAAAACGAGCCTGACGATGCCGGGACTACACTCTGGTCGGCATCCGCCTCTTTTTCGGAATGCCGTTGGAATATAGGAGGTGGGATCCACCTGCGCAAACGCTCCCGAATTCGCAGACGTTCGAACCTGGAGGTCCATCCAGAATCCATCAAAGGGGCGGGACCGCACCATCATCCCCGATCGGCCACGAGCCATCCGTACCGCAACGCTCCGATACGCTGGGCAATCCAGATGCGAAAAATTGTCCGTGCAAAGACGCGATCCGGTTCCGATGCATCGAGGAGTATCCAGAAGACCGCCGGGTCAGTGAGAAGTGCCCTACTAAATCGACGGAGGACAACAGTCCACGTCCGTCGCACCTGCGCCGTGACGTCGTCCAGTCGCTCAATCCGCAGCCCTGCCGTTGTGGCCCACCGGTATACCTCAACCGCCGTTGGGAGCCCCGAAAGACGACCTTCCTGACAAATCGGATCGAGCAGCCATTCCCGGGCCCAGGGAGACGGGTTCGTCGCGGCCATCCAGACACAGAGCACTAGGCGGCCTCCGGGGCGAAGCAGTCGGGCCGTTTCCCGAAACACACGCTTCGGATCCCGAATGTGAGTGAGACTCTCAATGCCGATCACGGCGTCGACACTTTCGTCGGACAGGTCGTTTGCCAGAAAATCCTGGAGCCTGTATTCAGGCGTCGGCCCTTCCACCGACTGCCGCTCCGCATAGTCCCACTGGGCCTCCGACACGGTAAACCCCGTGACCTCGGCCTCGTACGCATTCGCCCAGAGGCGCGCCGGGGCGCCATACCCACACCCGACGTCACACACCTGAGTCCCTGGGCCAATCTGCGCGTCCGCCGCCACTCGATGCACGAGGTGTCGCACCGCCTTCTCCGACGAGAAGGAAGGGCTCGTCCAGAGCCCATGGTGCAGGTGCTCCCCCCAAAGTTGCCGGTAAAAGCGATCGAGTCGATCGTAGTGCCCGGCTACACTGCCCGACTGATCATTGGATGGTGCCTGCATAGAACAACCAACGTCGTTTCGAGAAAGGATCCATCCGGTCCGCTTGATGGGACGGACTCCGCTATTTTGTTTCAGGATCTTAACTTTTTGCAACGTCATCGTCGTTTATGGCTTCCTCCTACCCCCCGGAAACCCGCCAGGACCGCATCACGAATCAGTGGGTCGCCTTTGCCCCCTCCCGGAGTGAGCGCCCCAAGCAGACGAGCAAAGAGGGGTCCCTTTCGCCTCAAGAAGAGGAGACCCCAGTGAAGGGATGCCCCTTCTGCCCCGGGCACGAAGATATGCTCCCTTCTGTACTCTGGGAGCTCGACGATCCCCCCAGTCTTCCCTGGCAAACCCGCGTGGTGCCCAACAAGTACGCCGCGCTCGCTCCCGACCGGGCCCCCTGCGAACAGACGTGCGGCCTATACCGATCCCGGGCCAGCCGAGGTCGGCAAGAGGTCATTATCGAAACGCCTCGTCACTACCAGTCCCTGGCCCAGATGCCAGTCCCTCAAGTGAACGCGGTATTGAAAACGTACCTGGAGCGCTACCACACCATTCGCCGGGAGAACGAAAACCTGACTCCGTTTCTTTTCCGAAATCACGGGGCCAGCGCAGGGGCATCTATCGCACATCCCCACAGTCAACTTATCGCCCCCGATTTTCGCCCCCCTCAGATCGAGCGAGAGGAGCGCGCGGCTCGCACCCGGTACGAAGAACTGGGACAGTGCCCGTATTGCGTGATGGTCGAGAAGGAACTCGACGCCGAGGTCAGGCTCGTCTACACAAACGACTTCTTTGTCGTCTTCGTCCCCTACGCCGCTGAAGTCCCGTACGAAACGTGGCTTCTTCCCCGCGAGCATGAGCCGGAGTTCGGCCGCCTGACCGAGAGCCACCGGGCAGAGCTGGCGACCGCTCTGCACGAGCTTCTGGGCCGACTTTACACCCACCTTGGCGACCCCGATTACAACTTTTTCGTCCGCACAGCCCTCGATTACGAGTCCAATCAGCCGCACCTCCACTGGAGTCTTCGCGTCCGTCCCCGCACCACGGTGCAGGCTGGCTATGAGCAGGGCACCGGCCAGCGCATCAACCCGTCCATTCCCGAGCGGGACGCCGCCGTTCTCCGCAAGGACCCGTAGAAGAGAACTGCCTAAACGCGAGCAGCCCCCACAAAAAAGCCCCGAGGCCGTGATAGCCTCAGGGCTCCTCCTGGTGGGGGATATGGTGTGCGTCCGGAATGGGACCACAGGCCGGGCCGTCTGCCATGACAAGCGTCCATCAGGCTAATTTTCACGATCCCGACATCGAATCGGGCGCGGCAAATCTTGCCCGACATGCATTTTTCTTGAATATATTGAACAAAGGCAAAGGAATTCAAATGATCTCCCCACCTCAATCGAGCAGGTGGAGCTGCTTACCCGAGCTTGTAAAACTTCTCGTGGGTAATCTGCCCATCGTCGTTCCAGGTCCGAACCGCGACCTGCTTCTGCTGAACGCGCCCGACGCCGTCGAGCGTCATGTCATTTTCCCACTCGGAGAAGGTCACGTTATTGTTCTCATCAACGGCGCGGGCCGTAATCTCGGCGGAATGAAACGCTTCGAGGGCGTCTACAAACTGCTCCTCGTACTCCCGGTTTGCCTCCTTTCCGACCCGTTCTTTTCCGTCCTCCTCCATGACGATGTCGTCGGCGTAGAATTTATCGAAGGCCTCGAGGATCTCGCCCCGAAGGATCATGTCGTTCAGTTCTTGATCGCGGGTTTGAATGTCGCTCATGGTTGAAGTCGAGTTGTTGTGGGTGAGAGTAACTCGTAGGTGAAGGCACCTCCGGTCTGGAGGCCCCTCCAGAATTGTCCACAACGAGAAACGTCGAGGGGACAAATAATTGTTACAACAATATACGTTGAAACATATGTTTGCGAGAAAAATTATTCGGAGTCATAATCCGCATAGATGCCTTCGCAGATTCGGGAGAGGTGCTGGAGGTCCCGATCGGAAACGCGTTCATCGAACCATTCCTGTACGGCTCGCACCTCTGGGTCTAGCTCTTCGAGCAAGGCGACACCATCGTCAGTAATCGAGTGTATCGTCACGCGTCGGTCTTCGGGACTTTTGGTCCGCCGGACGAGACCACGATCGACAAGTTTATCAATCAAGCGAGTCACGTCTGGGGAGGGATCCAGCATCCGTTCGACGATCTCGCAGCGCGGGTGGCCGTCCGGATGCACGCCCCGCAAGATGCGGAGCACGTTATGATGACTAAACTGAAGATCATGGTCCTGACACACCCGCTCCACACGCCGCCGCACGTGGGCCGCGGCGACGAACAAGTTTAGCATCGCCTCTTGGGCCTGGTCCTCGAAGGGGACCGTCTGCTTGATATGATCTTGCAGGATCTGTCCCATCGTCGCGTTCGACCAATCAGTAATTGCATGTCAGAACACACAAATCAGCGAGTGGCGTTCCTTCACACTGAGCTGTTACGGGATCCTTACAATTTTCTCTGTGCACCGCCGGGGGCGCCCCTTCTCCAACCGGTAGGGTCCCACGATTGGAATTCTAGCCGATAACCTTCGGCACCCGAAAGTATTCATCGTCGGCCTCCGGGGCTGGTTCCAAGGCCTCTCCGCGGTCGATTCGTTCCTCCACCTCATCGGGCCGAAAGACGTTGGTGACGTCCAGCACGTGCGACATGGGCGGGACGCCGGACGTGTCGAGCTCATCAAGTTTGTCGACGTACGACAGAATCTGACTGAGCTCCTCAGCCATCCTCGCCTCCCCCTCTTCCGAAAAATCGAGCCGGGCAAGCTGGGCAACGTGACGGACGTCGTCTCGGGAAACGGACATGAAGACCTATGGGGTTGAGTCGAAGAAATTGCGGAGCCGGAGGCCACTCTTCGTCGGTCGATACGAGCAGAGTTCGACGGGAGTTTCTCTTGTCGTTATCCCGAGGCGGTGCCGGCTCGCACGTCGCGAATCATATGAATGAGGGTGGTGGCGGAGCGGAGCCCGTGTTTGGGACGCGGTTCGAGATAAATTTCGAGACTAATCGGTCCCTGAAAGCCCTGTACGGCCAGTTGCTGCAGGTGCTCGGTCCATCCTACCTCTCCCTCCCCCAGCGGGCAGTCGATCCATTGTCCTCCCTCCACCCGCCCGTCGCTGCAGCGGACGAGCGTCACGAGCCCCGCGAGCGCGGTCAGTCCGGCCGAGGGCTCTTCTCCGGCCCGAAGCGCCCCGACCGGATTCCACGCGGCCCGGACGTTCGGGGCCTCCACACGTGCCAACAGATCGGCCAGGGCCTGTCCGGTGGGACACGCGGTCTCGGGCCCGTTGCGAACAGCTACGAGCAGGTCGTACTCGGCCGCCTTTTCCCCGGCCTGTTGCAGGGCCTCCGCCATCGGCTCGACGGGCGCCCCCGGCTCGGCCGCAAACGGAGTTACCGTCACCCGAGGGCAGCCGACACGCCGACAGAGCTTGAGCGTATCCTCGAACTGAAGGAGATCGTTCATCCACGCGGGCCGGTCGCTTACAGGCCCCTCAAACATGCTGGGGACGACACTGGACAGCAGAAGCTCCGTGCCCTCCAACTGCTCCCGAATCTGCTTCTCGTTCACGAACGGGATCCGGTCGTCCGCCCCGCCGACCGTCCGTAGTTCCATCCCGTGCAGGCCCCAGAGCTGGGTGTAATGGAGGGCCCGGTTCAGGTCGCTCGTCACCGTGTCGGTCAGCCAGACGGGTACCATCGCGGAGATACAAGGCAATTCAGGCAAAGAACCACGCTCCTCCGTATCAACCGTCCAAAGGGGTGTTCCCCCCGCACATGCCGATTTGCCCCGACGTTCGTAAAACCGCAGGCGTCTGCTACCGATCGTTCGGATCCTGCGCAGTTTCGGGCTTCGGAAACTCCACCTTCTCACTTTGGCGCTCCCCGATCCGTTCCAGCGCCTCGCGCGCCTGCCGACGTCGCTGATCGAGAAGATTATCGTCCATCTTCTGCTGAGCCCGGACCCGAAGCTTATCTACAACCTCGGCCCGTAATACAATCAGAAGCTCTTGCTTTGTGACATTCGTCTGCTCCGTTCCGAAAATGTAGCGGAGCCCGAAGAACCAGCCGGGCAAATCCTTGAGAAGGGGAACCCCACTGCGAGAGGTCGTCTTCTGTGTCGAGATCAATCCCCCAATGGCCGTCGCCTCTCCGTCAATCAGAAGAATCTGTGTGTCCGCCTGATTTCGATTAATGATCGTCCCCGCAGGACTGGGCTGGCTATTGGAGTCCTCCACTTGAACGTCCATGTGAACAAAGTCCACGACGGGGGCCCCGGCCGTATCGGCCACCGGCTGGCTGACCAGCGTGGGGGTCACGTCGATAATCACACCTGTCGACACAAACTCCGTGACCGTATTGCCCGCGAAGTCGGTCGTCTGGATCGGAACGTCCTGGCCGATCTGAATTTGCCCCTGTTCGCCACTTTGCACCGTCACCTGCGGATTCGCAATCGTCCGGCCCACGTTGTCCTGTTCGAGCAGGTTGAGGAACCGACGAAACTGCGAGAGGGAGATTTGATCGGGGGCCTGTAAAATGTTGTCGACACTCTCAAAAAGATTGTTGGTTTTTATCGAAAAGAGCCCTCCTTGTCCCTGTTGACCGCCAGCACCTCCGCCGGTCCCTCCCCCACCGCCTCCACCGCCTTGTCCCCCGCCTCCCTGACCGCCTCCCTGCGTCGACCCAAGAATCTCATCCCACCGAAGGCCGAGGTTCCGAACCTTCGTCAGGTTGAGATTGAACAGAATCGCGTTAATCCGAATCTCACGCGTGCTGAGAGTAGCGGGCGGCTCTCCACTCGTGTCGGAAGGGGCCTGCTGCCCTTGAGGCTGCTCTGGCTCCTGCACGATGAAGGCCGTCTCCGTCTCCCGATAGGTCAGATTATTGACCTCTAGGACCCTCTCGAAGGCGTCAAGAAAGTGCATGCCCGACACGGGAATCCCGATGGGCATCGATCGATTCTCCGGATCCACAATGGGTTTGTTCAACTCCCGCTCAAAGATCGGGGTGATGAGCTCAATAAACTGGTTGAGGGGCGTGTCCTGCTGGAACGAGACCAGCAGGTCGGGCGAAATGTTGGTGCGCGTCTTCCGCCGGTCCGGCCGTTCTTGAGCATCGACCGGGAGGGCCACACTTCCCAAAACAGCCACAACAAGGAGACTGGACACGACGTGGCGGAGGATGGACCAAGTACGACTCATGGAATTAGGGGCTCGGCACTAGCAAAAACGTCTCAAGGCAGTACGTCCGTCACGCAAAGAGGCCGAACGACCTCTCTTTTCGTCCGCACGTCATCGCTGATTTCCCTGACGGGCAAAGCGAAAGGATTATTGTTGTTCTCCCGGTTCCCCCGAAGTGCCCCCGACATCTTCTTGGGCCTGTTGGAGGGGGCTCTCCGTCCCCAGGGTGCGTTCCACACGTTCGACAATCCCCCCCCTATTGAGCCGTGCGACGACGCGCCCCTCGGTCGGGTCCACCTCGACAATGCGACCGAGATACACCCGGTCGCCCTCCCCAACCCGCTCAATCCCGTCACTCGT
>CAYRPX010000108.1:0-9788 GCA_964426195.1 uncultured Salinivenus sp. | reverse complement strand
CCGACGATGCCGAGGAGAAGTTCCTTCGTGACTTTGTGGACGCCTGGACCAAGGTGATGACCCTCGACCGGTTCGACCTCGCGTAAAATGACCGAACGAGACCCAGTGGCCCAACGCTGAGGGGACCTCGAAACGGCGTTCCTGAGCCGCGAAAGAGTCGTTGGAGGGGCTACTACGGGGCCAGCCGAAGCGCGAGGGCTCGCCGGGTGCCTGGAGATCCACTACACGCCCGAGCATGGAGGAAGTTGGCGAAACGTGGCAGCAGTCGAACAGAGCGTTTTGGCGCGATGGACTCCCGGTTGTCAAATTCCAACACTCGCGGCGACAGGGAGGCCACGACCGCGTGGTCCGACCGGCAGAGTCGAAGCGGCGGCTGTGTCAACGGGCAATCTGCCGCCGCCCGGATTCGGCTGAAACGTCTCTACCCAAAGATTGAGAAGTGATACAGCCCCGGCGTATGCCCACTTTGACGGGATGGTTGTCGAACCCCCCTCTTCCGCGGGTCGGATGCACCTATCGATTGAGCCAGTCGATGACTCCCGTGAGGCTCGTCTCGCCCGTTTGAATCTGCAGGGCGCCGGGGGCCCCTACGAGGCTGTAGACCTCCGAGAGGACGGTCTCATCAAACCCGCCGCCCACGTCGTGAAGAAACAATTCGGAGGGTGCGGAGAGGGCCACCACGGTCTCGAGTCCCCCCAGCCGCAGCAGGCCCGGAACGAAGTGGTTCAGAGCTTCTTTGCCGTCGTTCGGGTCGACGTCCAGACCGTACGTCGCCGTTTTGTGAAAGAGGTCGTTTCCCTCCCCATTTGCCAGGAGGGCCCACACGCCGGCTCTATCGAGCCCGAGAAGATTCACCCGTTCGATTCCAGGCTGGGCCTTCAGGTGGACGGCGGCGGTCAAGAGGTCCTGCACCCGGTGCTGCGTGTCGGTCCGGTTAAAGGTCGTAAAGAACGTGAAGCTCTCGTCTCGCTGGGTCGTCGTCTTGTCCGGCAACCCGTGCTCCCCGACCTTGAAGGGATCAATGGCCAGCACCCGATGCCCCCGCTTCAGCAACTGCCGCACGGCCGGGACCGGTTCGGCCCGACCGGACTGTACGAGTCCCGCTTTCCCCCTGGGGGACACGACGAGTGTGGCCTCGGCACTGGGATTCGGGGGGCGATAGGTCACGGCTGGAATCCAGTCTCGTTCTCCCGCCCGGGCCAGAAGCGTCCGCTCCACCGTAAATTTGGGACCGGTGACCTGACCGCGGCGTTCGACCCGGACCTGATCCGGCCGACCAGCCGCCAGCATGTGCTCGAATCCCGTTCCGTAGACCTCCTTAAACCGACGCCAGCTCGAATAGTCCTTGGGCCAATAGGACTCTAGTTGCGCCCGCCACCGCTCCCGTAAGTTCCGTTTCAGTGCGTCCGCGTCCAGGTCGGCGGGCAGCGGCCGATGGAGGCTGTCGGGGATCTCCTCGTAGGTCGAATCCGGATCCATAATCACCTTCTCGAGAAAGACGAGCCGGTCCTCGTCGTCTTCTACGGTCACGGGCTCTTCCTGGTACGTCTCGGGATGGTCGGCCCTCTTTAACCACCGGGCCAACCACGGATACACCGCGTTTCGGCTGGCCTTGTTGTAGTTGTGCCGGTAGTCGAAATAGGCCATCCCGAGCCGGTCTTCCGCGCCGTACAGCTCGTAGAACGACTCCATAAGCGGATATTCCACCTTCGGGGTCGTCACCGTCCAGTCGTGGGTGTTCGCCACCATCAGCATCGGACGGGGGGCCGTCAGTGCGGCGAGTTCGACGTTGAACGTGTTCAATCGCAGGCCTGGGGCGTTTTCACACAGGGAGCCGCCCTGCATTCGGGTCGAGATCATGTTTACGGGGGCGGTGACCTTTATCCGATCGGCCCGATCGGCGGCGGTCAGCATGAGGGTCTGCGTGGCGCCCCCCGACGCCCCCGTGATGCCGAGCCGGGTCGTATCCACGGCTGGTAGGGAGGCCAACAGATCCAGGGCCCGAATGCTGTCCCACAGCTGAAGGCCGAGGAGATTGATTCCCCAGAGCTGCGACAGACTATCGGCCGCGAAGCTGTGGCTGACCTGACGGGTATCGCCGTAGCCAACCATGTCGTAGGTCAGCACCACGTATCCCTGACGGGCCAGGTTGATCGCCCGCGCCGGGACCGACCCCCGCTCCGTGTGATTGAGCCGCCCCCTCGACCAGTGGCCATGGGGAGAGAGAACGCCCGGAAAGGGTCCGTCTTTTCCCCGGGGACGATACAGGTTCCCGGCCACAAAGAAGTCGGGATAGCTTTCGAAGTAGACCTTTTCGACGGAGTAGTTTTCGTGCTCGACGCGCCCAAAAATGCGCGCGTTGAGCGGCGTTTTCTCCGGCAGGGGCCACAACCCGGCCGCCCACAGGACCCGCTCCTGCAGGTGCTGGGCCCGCTTTTCCCACGCGGCCTTCGAGTCGTACGGAGACAGGCTGAACTGCGTGTCGGTATGCTCCATGTACAAGAGCCGTGCGTCCCGATAGGTGAGATCCCGCTCCTCGACGCTTCGATCGGAGTAGACGGTCGTCAGGTCGGTCCGAGTGATCTTCTTCGCCGGTGATTGCGCTCGGCCCGCCCGGCCGAAAAGCACACCGCCGCAAAAAACGAGAAGCGAAGCAATCCACAAAGATCTGCACATGGCAAGGCTGCGTTGGCTATCCATCCAGGCTGCGCCCTATTCGGTTGCCGCACCCGATGACCGCGGACCGAAGACCACAGACCGCGGAGAAACGGCGCTTTGAGGCGGTCCGCGGTAAGCCGTCAATTCAGGCAAGGCGGCTGTCTCCTGCAACTTGGATGATCTAATGTGAGCTGTGTGGTACTGAAGTTTTTAAGCTGAAGTTCTTAAGGGGCTCGCCCGCTACCACTCTCAGCGAAGCGAAAAGTCGATTAGGTCCTCAATCCGGATCTGCTCTCCGGTTTCGATCGACCTGCGGGCCACGATTCCGATCAGACTCGAAAGGACTCCCGCCCGGCTTCCACCCGTTTCGAATTAATGTCACAGAGCCCCACCATCGTGAGGGACTCTGCGTAGGGGCTCACGAGATCTCTCCCCCACATGGAGGGGCCTCGATTTCCAGTCCCGATCAGGGCCACACGCAACGTCCCCGGTTCGGTCTCGTGCGCACTCGTTTCCCAGTCCCACCCGGGTACCAAGGTCGCCCCGGCGGCCAGCTGCCCTCCTTTCTCAAAAAAATCCCGTCTAGGCATACGATCTGGCGGATCTACCATAACTGTGGTCGGACAATGCGGTGACAGGTTTACGGAGCAAACGGTTGTTCTGGAATATCCATCATGAATGCCTATTTTACCCCCGACCCCGCACAGATTTCGTGATCGGGGTCGGCCTGCATTGACTGATCACCCATGTTTGACAACGCCATGTCTGACCAAATCAATCGACGCACCTTCCTGGAACGTGCCGCTGCGGGCGGTCTGACGCTCAGTATGGCACCCTCATTGCAAACTGTGCACGGCGCCGACGCTCCGACCGAAAAAATCATCGTCGGGATCATCGGCACCGGGGGGCGAGGAACAAGTCTGTCGGAAAGCTACGCTCAGATCTCGGGGGCGGAGGTCGCCTACGTCTGTGACGTGGACAAACAGCGCGTCCAAAAAGCACAGGCGACGGTCGAGAACCACCAGGACCGGTCCCCAGAAGCCGTGGGCGACTTTCGGCGCATTCTGGACGACGACGCGGTCGATGCCGTCGTGATCGCCACCCCGGATCACTGGCACGCCCCCGCGGCCATTCTGGCCCTGTCCGCGGGCAAACACGTCTATGTGGAAAAACCCTGCAGCCACAACGCCCGCGAAGGAGAGCTGCTCGTGGAGGTCGCGAACGAGCACCAGCGGGTCGTGCAAATGGGCAACCAGCGACGTTCCTGGGACAAAGTGGTCGAAGGAATCCACAAAGTAAAGACGGGAAGGATCGGCGACGTTCATTTCTCCCGCGGATGGTACGCCAACACACGGGGTTCCATTGGGCACGGCACAAAAACGTCTCCGCCCTCCCACCTCGACTTCGAGCTCTGGCAGGGCCCTGCCCCCCGTCGCGAGTATCAGGACAACCTGCTCCACTACAACTGGCACTGGTTCTGGAACTGGGGCACCGGGGAGGCCGGCAACAACGGCGTGCACGCCCTGGACCTCTGTCGCTGGGGGCTGGACGTCGATTATCCGGTCCGCGTAAGTTCGTCCGGGGGGCGCTACCACTGGGACGACGACTGGCAAACCCCGGACACGCACACCATCACGTTCGACTTCCCGGGCGAAAAATCCGCAACGTGGGAAGGACGCAGCTGTAACGGTCTGGGGCACCACGGAGCCGGCTTTGGGGTTTCCTTCCACGGCACCGATGGATCAGTGGTGATCACCGGAAACGGGTATACGATTTACGACCTAGACAACAATCGCGTCAGCGAAGCCTTCCGGGGCGACTTCGACATTGACGTCGATCACATCCGGAATTTCCTGGATGCCATCCGCGGGTCTGCCGAGCCAAACGCCCCCATCGAAGGCGGACACAAGAGCACGCTCCTCTGTCACCTGGGGAATATTGCCCATCGCACCGGACGAACCCTGCACTGTGATTCGTCCAACGGGCACATCCGCGACGACCAGGAGGCCCAAGAATACTGGGACCGGGAGTACCATCCAAAATGGAAGCCACAAACGTGGTCGGCTGGATAACGCAGCAATCCCCCCCTCTGGCTGTCCGTGCCCCGTGCCCTCGCTGGCTCAAAAATGTGCGACTGGACTTCCCCCATAAAGTGGACAGTCGCAGGCTTTCACACCGCTTACGTAGAGCGAACCCACTTGACAATGCGGCAGGTGAACAGTCGGCTGGTCCGAAAAGACCTTGGCTTTTCGAAGGAGCTTCCAATCCACCGGGCAGCTGCTAGCTGGGAAGACGCCATCTACAGACGCCATACAGATGCCATCTACAACCCGACCCGGACGCACAAGAGCCTGCGAACCGATCTAACAGGCCCGTTCCGTTGAACGGTCGACCCTCGAGCGGTCGACCCAGACGACGATGGAGAAAGCGAACGCCTGCAAGGACTGCTGGGCTCGCCGATCAGGTGTCTTCAACCGAAAAACTGCTCCGGAGCGTGACGGCTCTCTGCAGAACGAGACATGAATCTTTCCAGGCGGTCGGCAATAGGTTCGAGAAAGCGTTTTCTTGCCAACACACCCGGCGTCTCGTGACCCTTCTCGTCCTCAACGGTCCGAACCTCAACCTCCTTGGTACCCGCGAGCCGGAGACTTACGGCACCACGACGCTCGGCGACATTGAGGACGAACTTGCGGGGCGCTTTCCGGAGGTCGCGTTCCACTTCGAGCAGGCCAACAGTGAGGGAACGCTCATTGACCATCTGCATGCTGCACATGAGGACGGGGTGGACGGCGTGGTCTTCAATCCGGGCGGGTATACGCACACGTCCGTGGCCCTGCGCGACGCAGTGACTGCTATCGACTCCCCGGTGGTGGAGGTGCACCTGTCGAACGTGCACGCCCGGGAGGATTTTCGACGAACCTCCCGCATTGCACCGGCCTGCGTGGGGCAGATGAGTGGGTTCGGGGCGGCGGGATATCGGCTCGCTGTGCGGTTTTTCATGGATCGTGATGCATGAATCGTGATGGGTGAGCCGTGATGGGTGACGCGTGAGCGGTATTGCGTAGTGCGTCTTTCGTATGTATGTCGGGGGCGGCGGTGATTCTGGGGCGGAACTGCCGTTATTTGGGAGAAGAGCGGTTCGAGGATCGGACGATTTCGACACCTCGCTTGCCTTTCCCCCTTCGCCCCTCCATCCGAAATTCGACATTTGCAACTCGACATTGACCGATGGCGGGCTATAAGGGCCATATTGCCGGGGCAACGTTGTTTGGAATCGGGTACCTGGTTCTGCTCGGATACGCCTTCTCCGTAGACGCAGCCTACCGGCAGTTTTCGATGCTGGAGCAGATCGGCTATCCTCTGGGGGTGCTCGCGCTCGCAGTGCTCTTCGGCCTTTGGCCGGACGTGGACACCGACTCAAAGGGACAGGATCTCTTCTACACGATCTTCTTTGGAGTAGACCTGTTTCTGGTCGTGACGGAGCAGTTTCGCGCGGCCGCCTACCTTGGGCTCGTGGCGGTGCTGCTGGTACTCAGTACCCATCGCGGGTGGACCCACAGCTGGTGGGCGATGCTGCTGGTACCGTCCCCGCTGCTCATTCTGCCGTACCTGCACGTGCCGGAGCGTCCGCTGGTGGGACTGCCGTTCTACGGGGCGGCTGTCGTCGGCTATCTGAGCCACCTCGTGGTGGACCGAATTCCGTAATCGCCGCACAGGGGCTTCGAGAAAGCAATATTGGATCCTCTGTTCGGGTCTTGGTTCATTGTCCCCGACCGAAGTTCTCATTCCCCATTTCAACGCCGACATGGATCTGTCCCGAAGCGTCATACTGACCCTTGCACTCGGCCTTGTCATTCTCTCAGGAGTCGTCGGATTTTCACTCCGGACCGAGTCTCCCCAAGCCACTGCCGACCCGACCGTCGACGTGGGCGTAGTGGTCGACGATTTGGAGGCGTCGCTCCAGTTCTACCGGACGGTCCTCGGAATGGAGCAGCGCCGGACAATCGACATCACCGAAGACTTTGGACAACGATCCGGCCTGACGGGGGGCACGCCGACCGAGATTCGAGTTCTTACTCTTGGGGAGGGCGATGCGGCGACCGAATGGAAGCTCATGACGTTCCCAGACCTGCCGGAGACCGCTTCCGAAGCGAATATCACCGACCAGCAGGGCATGCAGTACATCACCCTCCAGGTCGATCAACTGGGGCCGTACCTGGAGCGGGCCCGCACCCACGGTGTGAAGCCCCTTGGAGAAACCCCCCTTTCCCTGGATGAGGAGAACCATTTTCTGCTCCTGCGGGCCCCGGAGGGAACGTTTGTCGAGGTCATTGGTCCGCTCGATCAATAGCCCGGACGTCGCTCCGTCTGCGTGTGTCCACGTGATTCGGAATTGCGTGCTGGTCTGCCTTCCGGCGCTGGGCGTGCTGTTGCCCGTATTCCTTCCACTCCATGGATGATGCCTCGGACGTGACGTCCTCCGCCGTCCCCTCGAACGAAGCCGGAGAGGATCCTCCCAAGCCTCCGGAGGCCTCCCCAGAAGACGAAAGCGCGGCCGGGTCCGTGGCGGGCGGCATTCTTTTGAGTCGGCTCTTTGGGTTGCTGCGGGAGCGGACGGTCGCCTACTTTTTTGGGGTGGGGGCTCATGCGGACGTGTTGCAGGTGGCGTTTAAGTCGCCCAATCTGCTACAGAACCTGTTGGGGGAGGGCACGATCTCGGCGGCGTTCATTCCCATCTACAGCCGCTTGATTGAGGAGGAGCGGCATGAGGCAGCGGGCCGCTTTGCCGGAGCCATCTTTGGGTTGCTCCTGGCTGTGGTCGGAGCGGTGGCGCTGCTCGGCGTCGTGTTCGCGGATCCCATCGTGAGTGTGCTGGCGCCGGGATTTCTGGACGATGCGGCGCGCGTGGCGGCGGGCGACCTTCCCTTCAATCGGTTCGACCTGGCGGTGCGGGCCGTGCGCCTCATTTTCCCCATGGCCGGGGTGCTCGTGCTCTCGGCCTGGGCGCTGGGGGTGCTCAACAGCCACCGGCAGTTTTTCGTCCCCTACGTGGCGCCGGTGCTCTGGAACGCGGCCATCATCGCGACGCTCTTCGGGGGCGGGTACGTGCTGGCGGGCACGCCCGGCGCACCGGACGCCCTGTCGAGCGACGCTCTCACGCACCTGCTCCTGATTGCCTGCGTGGGCGCCTTTGGGGGCGGGCTGCTCCAGTTCGGAGTGCAACTGCCGTTCGTGGTGCGGCACATGGAGGGCTTCGAGTTCTCGCTCTCGACCCGCATAGAGGGGGTGCGCGAGGCGATCAATGCCTTCGGTCCGGTGGTGGCAAGTCGCGGAGTGGCCCAGCTTTCGGCGTACCTTGACCTCTTCCTGGCCTCGTGGCTGGCGGTGGGGGCCCTCAGCGCGCTGCGCTACGCTCAGCTGCTCTACATGTTGCCCGTCAGCCTCTTCGGCATGTCGGTGGCCGCCTCGGAGTTGCCGGAGCTCTCGCGGCTGACGGAAGAAAGGGTAGCGGCGTTTTCGGCGCGCCTGCGCCGCTCGCTGCGGCAGATCGCGTTTCTTACAGTGCCCACCGTGATGGGTTACCTCGTCTTCGGCGTCCTGCTAGTGGGGGCGCTGTTTCGGACCGGGCAGTTCCAGGCGGGGAGCACGTGGCTCGTTACGATCGTGCTCGGCGGATACAGCCTTGGCATTCTGGCGACCACAATGTCGCGCCTCCTCCAGAACGCGTTCTACGCGATTGGCGACACCAAGACGCCGGCCTGGATCGCCGTCCTGCGGGTGACCGTCTCGACGGTTGTGGCCGTGCCGATCATGTTTGAGCTCGACACCATTTCGGTACAGGCCGTCGTGGGGCCGCTGCCGGGCAGCCCGCTGTTCCTTGGGGCGCTTGGGCTGAGTCTGGGAGCCACGGTGGGGGCATGGATCGAGGTGGCGGCGCTGCGCTGGTGGCTTCGGGGACCGCTCCCTGGCGCGCGCATCCCGTGGAGGCCCGTTGGTCGGATGACTGGGCTCGCGGTGGTGGCCCTCGGGCCGGGGGGGGGCGTGTGGTGGACGCTGCCCGAAGGCCCCGTACTCGTCGTGGCGCCGGCAGTCGTGGCGTCGTACGCGACCGCGTACCTCGGGGCGGCGTGGTTGCTGAACGTCAACGCGTTGGACGCGTGGCTGCGACGGTTTAGAGGGTAGATGTCAGCGGCATCGTGAGCACGTTCAGGTCGTCGGCCCACCGACCGCTGACGACGATCTTGCCGTGCTAATGTTGAACCACGGACCCGGGGTTATCAGTAGCACGTTGCTCAGTGTCGAGGGGAGGCGCTGCTTTCGACCTGCATCACCAACTGTTTCTGCTTCCATGCCTGATTTTGAGGTCGATCTCGGTCCCGGCACCTTTCTCATTTCGGCGCCCATGATGCAGGATCCAAACTTCCGGCGATCCGTGGTGCTGCTTTGCGAGCACAACGATCAGGAGGGAACCTTTGGTCTCATCCTTAACCGCGAGCTCGACGTACAGCTTGGCGACGTGCTTGACGCGTACGTTGCGTACGATCCGCCGCTATACATGGGCGGGCCGGTTCAGCGTGAAACGCTCCACTACCTCCACACGCGCCCCGACGACATTCCGGGGGGGACCACCCTGGGGGACGACGTCACGTGGGGCGGAAACTTCGAGGTTGTGCAGCAGATCGCCAAGGGGGGCGACGCCGCGCCCGACAACCTGCGATTCTTTCTTGGGTACGCGGGGTGGGGGCCTGGCCAGCTCGAAGGGGAACTCGGGGAGGAAGCCTGGATCCCGGCCCCCGGCGCTGCCGACCTCGTCTTCGACACCAACCCCAACCAGCTCTGGCGCACCATCCTGCGGCGGATGGGTGGAGAGTACGCCGTCCTCGCCAACTTTCCCGACGATCCGCGAATGAATTAGGTGTTCTGTGTTGGGAGTTGAGCGTTGGGGGTTCGGCGGGAAGGAAACAGAATGAATTGGCTCTTGATGCTCAGGTGAACGCAGGACGGAATCCTTTCTCCTGCAGCGCGTATACCCTGCATGACTCTTGACCCTCAACCCCCTGATTCTTGGCTCCTAAACTCTCAACCCTGAACTCTCAACCCCATGCCTGGTACTCCCGAAAACACCAAGA
>CAYRPX010000107.1:0-9789 GCA_964426195.1 uncultured Salinivenus sp. | reverse complement strand
CCTCCCGCTGCTCGTCGTAGGTGGAGGTGACGATGCCCGCGGCCTCCTGGCCCCGATGCTGCAGGGCGTGCAGGCCGTAGTAGGTATGCCGGGCCGCCTCAGGGTGATTGAAGATGCCGAAGATGCCGCAGTGCTCTTGAACGGCGTCGCTCATAAAGGCGGGACAGCGGTGGGAAAACCGCAGGCTAGTGGGAAGGAAGTCACGAGGCCTCCGCGACGACCAACGCGGATCCAAGGGATGTCCGGCCGCACGGGCCGAAACTACGGAGCAAGTCGGATGATCCCAACAGATCGAGGATTCGAATCGACGTTGTCCCTGTTTTGCAAAATTCTCGCCCACGGATCTATCGGCGTGATTCGACCGAGAGATTACCTGATCCAACACGTTCAGGGCGTCGTTGAGGCCTTTGGCTCAATCCCAATTTCCTCCTCCAGTTTCTCCGTACTAATGCCCAGCTTCACCTCCATCTCTTCGAGCGTAAGTCCCTTCGTCTCCGGCATGATCAGCCAGACGAACAGCAGTTGTAGGACCATCATGAACGCAAAGAAGGCGAAGATCTGCGCGCCCGTAAATGTGCTCAGTACCGTAGGAGTCAGCAGCGTGATAAGCGCCGCCATCACCCAGTGCGTGCCCGAGCCCAGCGACATGCCGAAGTCGCGTACCACATTGGGGAAGATTTCTGAGATGAACACAAAGATGACCGCGCCCTGCCCGACGGCGTGGGAAGCAATGAAGGCACACACAAAGGCTACGACGATCGCCCCTTCCGCCCCGGAAAAGAAAGCCCAGGAGACCCCACTCAGCGACGCAATGTAGCCGAAGGATCCAACGTACATCAGCTTCTTCCGGCCGAATCGATCAATCAGGTACATCCCCAGCAGGGTAAAGAGCAGGTTGACGATCCCAATCGGAACCGAGGCCCCAAGGACCGCTTCCGCTTCGATTCCTGCCTGTTCGAAGATGCGCGGCGCGTAATAGAGAACGAAGTTGATGCCAGACATCTGGTTAAAGAACGCCACCAGGAAGGCCAGCAGGATCGGGAACTGAAAAGTCCCAGAGAAGAACTTGGAAAGGGATAGCTCCCCGCCCCGCACCGATTTTTTGATAGCTGTGAAAACCTGTTCGATGTTTTGTGCGGGGTTGAGCTTCTCAAGGAGCTGGCGGGCTGCGGACTCGTCCTGTCGCTTGATGACCAGCCAGCGCGGGCTTTCTGGAATCCAGATGACAAATAGGCAGTAGATGGCTGCCGGGATGATCTCTACGCCGAGCATCCACCGCCAGGCATTCTCCCCGAGACTGGTGCCGATCAGGTAGTTTGAGAGGTAGGCCACCAGGATGCCAAACACAATATTGAACTGATACAGTGCGCCCAACTTTCCTCGATTCTGGGCCGGGGTGATCTCGGCGATATAGACCGGCACGGCCACCGACGAGGCCCCTACGCCCAGGCCTCCGATGAATCGGGCGGCGGAAAAGAGGTAGGGATTTGGAGCAAAGGCCGATCCGAGAGCCGAGAGCAGGTAGAGGATGCCGATCCAAAACAGAGTCCGGCGCCGCCCATACCGATCGCAGGGAATCCCGCCGAAGAGCGCGCCGATCACCGTGCCCCAGAGCGCCATCGACATGATGAACGTTCCGTGGAAGAGGTCCCCCAGATTCCACAGCTCCTGAATTGGTTGGTCGGCCCCGGAAATGACGATCGTGTCGAAGCCGAACAGAAAACCGGCCAGGGCGGCGGCGAACGTGCTGAAGTAGACGAGCCAAGGGGATTGATCCATGGAGAGAGGAGGACGGAGTTCGGAAAGAGCGGGTGGGATCGTCGCAGGGGTCAGGCGTGCTCGCGAGAGGAGAGAAAGGGGGGGTCGGGGGCACCGGCCAACGAGTCGATCGTGTAGGCGGGAAGAGCGCCGGAGTGGGCCGCGACGTAGGCACCAAGTCGGTTGGCACGGTCGAGAATAACGTCTCCGTCGCGATCAGTCAGCAGACCGACGAGGAGCGCCGCGAGAAAGGCGTCGCCGGCTCCGACGGTATCGACAACGTCGACGTCGTGCCCGGGGTGGTGCAAGAAAGAGCCGTCCAGCCACAGCCAGGCCCCCTCGCCGCCGCAGGTCACACAGACGGCCTGGGCCTGGAAGGCGTCCGCCAGGTGGGACACGGCCGCCTCCAGACCGTCCGGAAGATCGAACCAGTCTTGCAGGCGTTCCAGCTCGCCGTCGTTACACTTGACGACATCGGCGGTCTCCAGGGATTGTTCGACCACTGCCCGGTCGACAAAGGGCGGGCGGAGGTTGATGTCGAACACGCGCAAGGCCTTGGCCTCACAGAGCTGCCGAATGGTTTGCCGGGAGGTAAGGGTCCGCTGGGCGAGGCTTCCGTACACGAGGGCTTCGGCGTGTTCGGCCTGCTGCTGGAGGGTGTCGGTGAACGTGATGGCGTCCCACGCCGCTGGTTCGAGAATCTCGTAGTCTGGTTCGCCGGTGCTGCCGAGTTCCACCTGCACAAAGCCGGTCGGGAGCGTGCCGTCGATCTGCATGAGGCCGGGTTCCAGGCCGCGGGCCCGCATCCGTCGGAGTGCTTCTTTGCCGAGTCGATCATCCCCCACGCGGCTGACAAAGACAGTCTCCTGACCGATAGCGTGGAGGTGGGAGGCCACGTTGAAGGGAGCGCCGCCCAGAAAGAGGCCGTCGGGTAGCGCGTCCCACAGGATCTCGCCGACACAGAGAATCTCGTCGCTCATGGTTGTACAGGGCGTCGTTCAACAGGACAGACCGTGGAGCTAAGGATTATCGGTTGGTCCAGGCGGAACGGAGCGTCCAGGCGTCGAACCGAGTAAGCTCGGCCGGGCCTCCATGGACAAAGACTTCGACGCCGTCGCTGGACAAGTCGGGTGACCTTCAGACGTCAGTCGAAAGCGCACGTCAATTTACAGAATCGGCACCGAACACTGAACCCGAAGCGAAAAAGAGATTGACAGAGTGCCGGAAACCCGGTAAATTCTAGAGCGCGATGATCCCCACGGCCACCCCAATTCCGACGACGTCGGCGACGAGGTCCTTGCCACTGGCCTGACCGGCGGGCTGGGACGCGTCGTAGAGCTCTTTTGCGAGCCCGACGGTGGCACTGCTCACGATGGAGGCCGGCAGGGCGTCAGGCTCCGACCAGTCGGCCTTGTTGACGAGCACGTACTGAGTCGACAAGGTCCAGAGGCCGCTGAACACGACGTGCCGGGCTTTGTCGCGAGCGAGCCACCGGTCGCGGACGGGTGCAGTGGGAGAATTCGGGGCAGCACCATATCGCAACTGGAAGGCCACGGCGGCGGTCGACAACGAATCGGCCTCGTGGCCGAAGAGGTCTTCGCTCGCAGCGGGGGCGGGGCCTGGGAGTACAAGAACCCCAACCAGGGCGAGCATGCCTGCCCCAACTAAAGTGCAGGAGAGAGTGCAGGAGAAGGGCACGTTGCTCACAGCGAAGCGAATTTGGAACGTAAAGATGATTTTAGATGGCTCCAAAGAGAATGCCTCCCAGGATGGCCGCAATTACGACGGGGCACACGTACTTAAGAAAGATTTTCCAGGTTGAGGCCGCGGCCCCCGTAAACATGTCGTCGGCGCCCTGCTGTAGCTCCTCGATCGCCTGCCCCGTGCCCCACACCCATCCCACGAAGATGCTAATCAGGAGAGCGCCTAGGGCCAGCGAGATGTTGCCCCAGATGTAGTCCATGATGTCGAGGAACGCAGGTTCTTCACCGAAGAACTGATTGCCCACGAGCCACGACATGTCACTCAGTGCAGGAACGGTTCCCTGAGACAGACCGGAGGGAAGACCAAACACAAAGATGACGCCTCCCATGACCCACACAATCCCCTCTCGCGACCATTTCGTTTCGTCAACAAAATAGGAGATGACCACCTCCAACAGCGAGACCATCGACGTGAGCGCTGCAATCGAGAGCAATACGAAGAAGACCGCACTGATGAAGCTGCCCAGCGGCATGGTCGAGAAGACGTCGGGGAGGACAATGAAGATGAGTGCGGGACCGCCGCTTTCAGGCTGTATGTCCATCGCGAAGAGGGCCGGAAAGATCATCAGGCCGGCCAGCAGGGCAATAATTGTGTCGAAGAGCGCGACGTAGCCCCCGGAGATAATAAGGTTTTCGCGCTTCGGAAGGTAAGAGCCATACGTAATCATGGCCCCCATGCCGAGGCTAAGGCTGAAGAAGGCCTGCCCGAGGGCGGCAAGGATGACGGTCCCATCGATCTTCGAAAAGTCGGGATTCAGGTAAAAGTCCAGGCCTGCTCCTGCCCCTGGCAGCGTCACGGCCCGGAAGATGACGATGAGCATGAGCACCAGGAGGATGGGCATCAGCACTTTGGCCCAGCGTTCAATGCCCTGCTCCACGCCTCCGTACACGACGAGAACCGTAATGAGCATGAAGGTTGCGGCCAGCGGGATGACCGTCGTGGCATCCGCCACGAAGGAGGAAAAGTACGATGCGGACTCGGCGCCCGGGGCCACAAAGGCCTTGAAAATGTATCCGAGGGCCCACCCGGCCACCACGCCGTAGTAGCTGAGGATGAACACGCCGGTAAGGACACAAAGTCCGCCCACGAGGATCCAGGGTGTGCCCTTCTTGATGGCCGCAATGGCACCCACCGGATTCTTCTGGCTGTTGCGCCCAAGTGCCAACTCGGCGAACAGGTAGGGGAGACAGATCAGAGCGATGCAGATGAGATACACGACCACAAAGGCCCCGCCGCCGTTGTCTGCGGTCACGTACGGGAATCGCCAGATATTTCCGAGTCCAATGGCCGACCCGGCGGCGGCCAGCACGAATCCAAGTCGAGAGCCCCACTGCTCACGATCCGCAGATGTGGTAGCCATGTTGGTGGTGTCGATACTTCAGAAGAAAGAGTGGATGAGAGGGGCAGACCGCGGGCCGAGACCTCGAGTCCACGGCACTCTTAGGGTGCGACGCAGCATATCGCGAAGATAATGGCCGCCCCCGGTGAACGCAACGCCCGCGGAAGCAACGAGAGACCCCTTGGACAAAAAATCATTCAAGAAAAGGACGAAAACGACTCGCAGGGAGGGGGGCAGGCAGGGATGGGAGGACTGCTGTCCCGGCGGGGCCGTCATCAGACCTCCCACTGATCGGCGTCGGGATACGTGGCGCGGTCGTGGTAGGACTGGAGTCGGGGCACTGTATGGGCGAGGTAATACCGCTCGTCGGGATTCTCTTCGATCGGAGAGAGGAAGACCAGTTCGAGGGTCCCAGTCGATTTGTAAAGCCGCACGCGTCCCACAGACGCGTTGGGTCCCCCGAAGGCGTAGAGGACGTACGCCCGTGCTTCCTCGATCTTCTTCAGGGAAATCGGGATTCCCATTCCATTCGAGCAAATGCAGACAAAAGAGGGCGAGCGAGGGCCTCGCGTGCCGGGTTTTTTGGAGGAACGGTGGGCCCCGGTCGGCGGACGGCTGAGGAGAGGCGATTGCCGTGGGCCTTGTACGAAATCTTGTCCACATCAACACTCGCGGCCGTCCGCCGACTGCCGTCCGCTGTCCTCCGGGCTAAATTCCCGACGCGATGAGGAGTTCAATATCGCGGTGGCTCATGCCGAACATCGTCGCGAGGCTTTTCTTGGTGAGGTGCTGCCGATAGACGTACGTGCCGTTGCGCAGCCCTTCGTCCCGCCAGAGGGCCTCGTTGATCGAGCCCGCCTCGCCGATGCGGAGGAGATAGGGCACGAGGACGTGGGTGAGGGCGTAGGAGGCGGTTCGGGCCGCGTTGGACGGCATGTTCGGCACGCAGTAGTGGATGATGTCGTGCCGGCGGTAGACGGGATCGGAGTGGGTTGTGGGGCGGCTCGTTTCGACGCAGCCGCCCTGGTCCATCACCGCGTCCACAATGACGCCGCCGGGAGACATCGATGCTACCATGTCTTCCGTGACGAGCAGGGGGGAGCGTTCCCCGCCCGCCATCATTGCCCCAATGACCACGTCGGCCGAGTGCACGGCCTGGCGGAGATAGTGCTCGCTGGCCACTGCCGTGGTAATGCTGCGGTCGAGGTAGTGCTCCAGGGCGCGAAGAGAGCCGAGTTCCGTGTCGAGGACGATGACGTGGGCGCCGTAGCCGAGGGCCGTGCGCGCTGCCCATTCACCGATGACGTCGGCCCCCAGGATGACCACGGTAGCGGGGGGGACGCCGGAGATACCGCCGAGCATGACGCCCTTGCCGCCTTCGTTGCTCTCGAGGTATCGCCCCGCAATTTGGATGGCCATGGATCCGGTGATTTCGTGCATCATGCGCACCAGGGGAAAGGTGCCGTCCGGGTCGCGGATGAACTCGAAGCCGATGCCCGTGATCTTGAGACGCATCAGGTGGTGCAGGAACTCCGCCGTCGTCCCCCCGAGATTGAGGGCCGAGAGGAGGATCTGGCCTTCTTGCAGCAGCTCCATTTCATCCTCCACCGGAGGGCCCACTTTCACGATGAGGTCGCTGCGTTCGTAGAGGTCGCCGGGATCCTTCACGAGTTCGGCCCCGACGTCCGCATATTCTTCGTTCTGAAAATGGGCGTCGTGTCCGGCCTCCTCCTCCACGTATACCTCGTGGCCGTTGGCCACAAGGGCGCCGGTTCCACTCGGGGCCAGGGCCACGCGCTGCTCCTCGTTGCCCAGTTCGCGGGGTACGCCGATGCGGAGTGACTCGTGGTCTTCCGATTCCTTGAACGGCTTCTCCATGGTCATGAGGTCGCGCTCACGCTCGAAGCCCTGTAGCGAGGGAATTTCCATAGAGGTAATTGGGATTCCGGCGAAGTCCATTCAGTTCATGAAGCCCGCGGTCCGGACCGATTGAACAAGCCAAGCTATAAAATCGTCGGCGCTTTTGCATACCAGTGCTTCGTCGGAGCTGTACGATCGCGCAAGTCTTTCCGGGATCTCCCGGGAGACGTAAGTATGTCTCGAACTCCGATCCGGAACAGTTCCCGGTGCGGGGAAGGGGCCGAAGGTCATGCTGGTGTTACAGTGCGAGTACTTTCGGGAAGGAGGTTCCCTTTGGGACCGAGGATGTTCGGCACGGGCCGCTGTACGTCCCGACGGTGGTTGCGGATCAACAAAGAGGGAGTTTGGAACCGGAAGTGGTGCCTTAGACCATAGGAGAGATGGGTTCCCCGGCTGCAGACGTTCCAGGCGAACTGGGCTTCCACGCGGAATAGACCTTTTGCCGCGTGGCGTCTATTATGAGAATGTCGTGATTCGCCACGCGCTTGTTTTTTTGCTCGGCTGGTTCCTGCCTTGTCATGCCCGATCCTGCCCCCTCTCCTCCCGTAGCCATCGTCGGAGCAGGGGCGGTGGGCACCACACTTGCCCGCGGATTCATCGAATGCGGATACCCCATGGAGGCCGTGTTGAGTCGGGGAAAGGACGACGCGGAGGCGCTCGCCGAGCGAGTGGGGGCCTCGGTTGCAGATTCATCGTGGAGTGCTCTGCCGACGGCGGTGCGGCTTGTGATGGTGTGCGTGCCGGACGACGCGATCACGCCGGTTGCGGAGGACTTGTCGGGCCTCGACCATCCGTGGAACAAGACCACCGTGGCTCACACCTCCGGGGCCAAGACCGCTGCGGCCCTCGCTCCGCTTGCGCGACAGGGAGCCGCCACAATGAGCTTCCATCCCCTGCAGACGTTTACAACGGGCACCCCGCCCGACGCCTTCGAGAACATCGTTGTGGGACTCGACGGCGACGACCAGGCTGTAGCGGTGGGAAAGATGCTCGCCCGAGCCTTCGGGGCCCGGCCCGTGCGACTGGCGCCCGAGGAGAAGGCGCGCTATCACTGTGCCGCTGCGCTCGCCTCCAATGGACTGGTGGCCCTCATGGCTGTCGTGGACGAGGTGTTCGCGGGGGCGGAGGGGACGTCCTCGGCCCTCGACCTCGTCGGTCCCCTCGTCGAGCAAACCTGGGCCAATCTCGAACGAGGCTCTCCGGAAGGGGAGCTCACCGGGCCCATTGCGCGCGGCGATGACGCCACGGTGCAGACGCACCTCGATTCCCTTGCGGCCGAGACCCCCCATCTCGTTCCTCTCTACGCGGCCCTCTCCACAGAAATGGTGCGGATCGCAGTGCGGAGTGGTCAGCTGACGTCGACACAAGCGGAGACGCTTCTCAAGACGCTCCGGAACGCCACGGAGTTTCCCCCCGATGAGGGGCTCCCTCCGACGCATTCCCATTGAATGTCTCGAAGACTGACCTTTTCTTTACAAAAAGGAAATAAGCGCAGGAACCCGTCTGGAGTCCTGGACTTTACTTCGGCCTGTTTTTTGGCTGTGCTCCGCCGAGGTTCGGAGGGGAACCGGATTGGGTCGGCGAGGGCTCTTTCGAGTGAAGAGTTTGTCACTGTATTTCCACAGCACATCCTCCTTGCATGAGTAACGAGGGCTACGACAATGAATCGGGACAGGCGTCTCTTGGGGAAGGGAGCGGTGCTGCCGACCGGACGCGTCTTGAGGAGAAGTCATTGCTTTTGACGGACGCTTCCGAGGAGGATGAGGTCCCCAATCCGGACATCGAGGCCCTTCGTGCGCTTCTCGAAGAGGTCGATTGTCAGGGGACCACGTTCCAGTCCGTGGCGGTGGCCGCCGTGCAGGTTTTGGAGCGGGCCCTTCGCTACGAACGGGAGGCGGCCGAGGCTGCCCTCTCGCTTGGCCAGCAGGAGAAATTGGAGTCGATGGTTTCAACAGCCGACCAGGCCGTATCGGTCCTGCGCGATACGCTCAGTGCCAAGGGCGACAAGGTGATGCACTTGTGTTCAAAACAGTCCCCCCCCGAGTCCGACCGCGACCGGCAGTCATCGGGACAGCCCTGGTGGTTTGTGCTGTCGGATGCCTTGGAGGTGCTCGAGAAGGGAACCGATCAGATGTCGTCGCTCACGAGAGGACAGCCAGCGGGCAATCCGGCCCGCCGGTTGAGTCAACTCATCGCGCAACTCCTTCGAAGTCACCACGACGCGCTTCTCCTTGAGGCGGATGAGTGGATTTCGTAGCCAATTCCGTTTCTTGCGCCTCCCGAGTCCCAAACGCTGCCCAACTGCGACGAGTGTCCCCGGCATGTGGGGGGATTCTTCTTATCAACCCTCCCCGGTGTCCACTCTGCGGTCCGGCGCGGGATCTTGGTCCTTCGTTTGCTTCCTGAATTGCAGTCCCTATCCTTCGAATGGTCTCCTCTGATCTCAGCGAGCAGGAACAACGTCGGCGCGACGAGCGCGAGGCACTCGAAAATCGTGGCATCGATCCCTATCCCTATGCTTGGGAGGTCGACGCCCACGCGGACGAAATTCTCGACTCGTTCGAACATGACAAACACCAGCCGGAGGACGGGGAGGAGGGGCCCTACAAGGTCTCCATCGCCGGTCGTATCACCGATCTCCGCGTGATGGGGGGCTCCACCTTCTTTGATCTGCGAGACGAGACCGGGCGGATTCAGGTGTATGTCCGCGCGCAGGACCTCCCCGACGACTACTACGACGAGGTCTTCACGGAGCTGCTCGACATCGGCGACATCGTGGGCGTCGAGGGCTTTGTCTTCCGCACGGGAATGGGCGAGGTGACGGTACGGGCCGCCGATGATTTTCAGCTCCTGGCGAAATCGCTCCGCCCCATGCCAGTGGTGAAGGAGACGGAGGACGAGACCTTCTACGAGGTGACGGACAAAGAATTTCGGTACCGCCAGCGCTACGTCGACCTTGCGGTAAATCCCGACGTGCGTGACGTTTTTCGCCAGCGGTCGGAGCTGAT
>CAYRPX010000106.1:0-9934 GCA_964426195.1 uncultured Salinivenus sp. | reverse complement strand
TCATCCCGAACTTCATCGACACGGACCGCTTCGTGCGCCAGGACAAGGAGCACTTCAAGCAGGCGCTCTGCCCCAACGGAGAGAAGGTCATCGTTCACATTTCCAACTTCCGTCCCGTCAAGAACGCCAAGCAGGTCATCGAGGTCTTTCACCGACTGCAAAACGGCACCTCGAACGTCAAGCTCCTGCTGGTGGGCGACGGTCCGGATCGGGTCCCGACGGAACGCAAGGCCCGTGAACTTGGGGTTTACAACGACGTGCGCTTCCTCGGCAAGCAAGATCCCGTCGAGGAGATTCTATCGATTGCCGACGTCTTCCTCATGCCGAGCGGCTCGGAAACCTTCGGCCTCGCGGCCCTCGAAGCGATGGCTTGCGAAGTACCTGTGGTGGCGACCGACGTGGGCGGCCTGCCGGAACTCATCGTGCACGGCGAAACGGGCTTTCTCTGCCCCGTGGACGACGTGGAAGAACTTACCGTGTGCACCCAAAAACTATTGACCGACGACGAGATGCACGATGAGATGGCGTCCGCAGCGCGGCGGCGGGCGGTCAAGAAATTTGACATCGATCGGGTAGTGCCACTGTACGAAAACTACTACGAACACGTTCGCGAGACCACTGCCCCGGCCGGCGTGTAGTGGGCACACCCAGACCTGAAGCGAATCGGCGCGTTCCCAACCGAACTTGGCCCCTACAAGGGCCTGGAAAACGATTTCGGATCGAGAAAGGGGGATTCTGAGAAAGCAACTGTGCAGGCCCAGAAGCTTCTTTATTGGCGAAGGACCTCCTGCACAAAGGGATTCTGTGCCCGCTCTTGGCCGATCGTTGTTGTGGGACCGTGGCCGGGATAAATGGCAAAATCGTCGCCGAGCGGAAGGAGCTTGTCGCTGATCGATTCCAGTAGCTGAGCCCGCGACGTTTGGGGAAGCCCCTGCGTCCGGCCAATCGAGTTTTGGAAGAGAACGTCCCCGGTGACCGCCTGGCGACTCGGGTGGTGTACGAAGCAGATGGAATCGGGGGAATGCCCGGGCGTGTGAAGTATTTCGAGGGTCACGGTACCGAAGGAAACGGTGTCGTCCTCGGCGAGGTGCGTGGTTGGGACGGACGGGGGGTCGACTTCTACTCCAAAAGCGGTAGCCTGCTCATCGGCCCGCTCGATGAGGGGCACAGCTGCCTCATGGGCCTTGAACCGCTGGTCAAACTGGTCTTCGAAAAACCGGCATCCGAAGATGTGGTCCACGTGAGCGTGCGTGAGGAGCAGGTGACGAATGTCGAGGTCGTGCTTCTCGATGACACCCATAACCTCCTCACACTCCGCCTCGGTCTCGCAGCTTGCGTCGATGAGCACCGCCTCTCCCTGATCGTGGCAGAGGTAGCAGTTCGTCATGAAAGGGCTAAAGGTAAACGGCTCGATTTCCATCCGAGAATTTGGAATCGTAACAGAAGACCATTACGGGGTCCCCCCCAATCCCTCTCTCCTCCCGAAGATCCAACGCCTTTTTCGCCACCTGGTGCAGCTTCAATTTAACCGTTTGGATTGTTTTCCAGACGATCCGCCGGCCGTCCTTCTTTCGCAATCCGAACCGTTGCATCCCCTCAAGCTCCCGTGCTCCCCCGACACCCGCAAAATTCGGAGACAAGACCACCCTCCACGCCCGGCCAGGATTTGAACACACGATTTGCTCCCGGCGTTTAGACGCGCCGGTGGTCGGGGGCTTTTTCGGACAAACCATCGACTTCATGCTGCGTCGGCTCCACTGGCTCGTGCTGCGGCGGCTGCCGGGGCCCTTCTTCGGATGGCTCGGCACGCTCATGTTCTTGCTGCTGATGCAGTTCCTGATCCGATGGCTGCCCGAAATTGCGGGCAAGGGTATTCCTGTCCCCGTCATCATCGAACTCATTGTCTACAACCTGGCGTACATGGTAGTGCTGGCAGTGCCCATGTCGGTGCTGCTGGCAGCTCTCATGGCGTTTGGGGGACTGGCGGAGTCGCAGTACTACACCGTTATCAAGAGCACCGGCATTTCGTTCGGCCAAATCGTGTGGCCCACCCTGGTGCTGGCGACGCTCGTCATGGGGGGCATGCTTTACTTCAACAACATCTTGCTGCCGGAGGCCAACCACCGGGCCCGACAGCTTTGGAGCGACATCCGCAGCAAGCGGCCAGGGTTCGAACTCCAGCCCGGCGTATTCTACGACGGCGTGGAGGATTACAGCATTCTCGTCCAGGAACGGCCGTCGGGAACCAACAAACTTATCGATGTCACCATCTACGATTACACGCAAGGCCGAAACCGGCAGGCCGTCATCAAAGCCGAACAGGGCGTCATCGAGTCCCATGAGGGAGGGGCTCGTTTGACCCTTACGCTCCAGAGCGGGGTCATGCACCGTCCGCTTCCCGCTGCCCCCAACACTCGAAAAGAACGGTACGAGCAGCTTGACTTCGACCGCCACCGGATCCAGTTCCATTTATCCGATGTCGTTTTCCGGCGATCCGAATCGGAAGAAACGTCTCGGTCCACCCGCACCATGCGGACGTCGCAGCTCCTCGATACCCTTGACTCCCTCCAAGCCCAACGCCGATCGGAATACCGCTCCCTGTACGACCAAGTGCAGGACAACCTTTCTCCGGATTCGTCCGACACAACGAGGTCGGATACGACGGCCTCCTCCTCCCCTCTTCCATCAACCCATGAATCTGCCTACCTGGCTCTCGGGGGACTCGGTCCGGATCATCGTCGCACGGTCATGAGGACCGCCACTCAAAAGGCCCGGGCGGTGGAATCTAGCGTTCAGAATACCGTTCGCGACACGAAGTGGAAAAGCCAGCGGATCCGGAGTTACCAGGTGGAGTTCTACAAAAAGTTTTCGATTGCACTCGCCTGCTTCATCTTCATGTTTGTCGGCGCTCCCTTGGGCCTGACGATCCGCCGCGGAGGACTCGCCACGATCGGTGCCGTCGCGCTTGGAATCTTTATGCTCTACTGGATTACACTCGTCCAGGGCGAAAAACTGTCGGAACGCGGCTTCCTCCCGCCATGGTTCGGGATGTGGATTGCCAACCTCATCATGTCCGGCGCGGGGATCTGGCTCATTCTCTACGTTGTGCTCGACCTAGGTGCGACCCCGCCCCTCCGGCGACGTTTGTGGGACTGGCTCACGTCCCTCCGGTCCTGACGTGCCGACCTCTTTCCTGCTGCGCTTTCCCCTGCCTTCGTGCTCTATCTCGTTCCCACCCCGATCGGCAACCTGGACGACATTACGCTCCGCGCCCTCCAGGTCCTTCGCGAGGTCGACCTGATTGCCTGCGAGGACACCCGGACCTCTGGGCACCTCCTGGATCATCACGATGTTAACGCCCCCACGACAAGCTACCACGAACACAATGAGCGGGAAAAGACCCCCGAGCTCGTGACCCGGATGCGGGCCGGCCACGACGTCGCCCTCATTAGTGACGCCGGCTCGCCGGGCATCTCCGATCCCGGATTCTACCTCGTCCGGGCGTGCTGGGACGAAGACATCGAGGTGCAGGCCCTTCCCGGCCCCACGGCCCTCATTCCGGCCCTCACCGCTAGCGCCCTTCCCAGCGACCGGTTTGTGTTCGAAGGCTTCCTGCCCAAGAAAAAGGGCCGCGACACCCGCCTGACGGAGCTGGCTTCGGAGCCGCGCACCATCGTGATCTACGAATCACCCTACCGGCTCCTTCGCACGCTGGAAGACCTGATCGAACACCTCGGCCCGGATCGCATCGCCGCCGTCGCGCGGGAGCTTACGAAAACGTACGAAGAAATCGAGCGGGGAACGCTCAAAGAGGTCCGGTCGTATTTCGCGGGGTATAAGAAAGTGCGAGGCGAGTGCGTTATTGTCATTGGGGGAGCGTCTTAATTCCTTCCCAACGAACTGCCTCTGCCTGTGCCCCCCGCGACCGTCCTTCACAGTGTTTGCTCACCGGACTCTACGTTTTCGTGAAGTCGTTTTCGTATCTGCTCCTGAGCCTCTTCCTCGTACCGGCCCTCCCGGCGCATGCACAAAACACCTCGGAGTGTCCGGCCGGCCAGCTACAGCCCCTCGACTCAACTGCCTCCACAAGTTCTCCAACCTCAGGATCCGACGTCGATCGCGCACAGGCCAAGCGCGCACCAGTGACCGACCCGACACCCGCGGTGTCGGTCTCCCCCACCACGGAGGCGGAAGCGTTCGTGCAGGACCGCATTGAGACGGACGGCCTGCACGTGGTGCACTTCTGGGCCCCGTGGTGCCCGAACTCCAAAAACGAACTGGACAACGGATGGCGATCGCTCGTCAACGACAATCCAAACGTCACGTTCACGTTTGTGACCGTGTGGAATAACAATGAGCGCGGCACCGCAGTCCTCAACGACTACAATCTTCCCGATCGCGTCGTCGAGGTCACGCAGCCGGACCTCGGCCCGAGTGACAACGAGACGAACCGTCGGTATTCGTTTTTGAGCCTCCCCATCACGTGGATCCCCTCTACATGGATCTTCCACAACAATGGGGAACTCGCGTTTGCGATGAATTACGGCGAGATGGAAATGGACACGATCCAATCGCTTCTCGACGCAACAGGAGCGGACTGGTAACTCGGTCGTTCCCGCGCCCTCCCCCCTCTCCCACGCCTTCACTTTTCTGGATAACAGTTTGCTCTTGTCAGGATGAATCGGAAGTGGATTGACCGCCTCACCGCCGGGCTCGTCTTTCTCTGGGCGCTCGGCCTTTACGTCGCCACCGTGGCGCCCACCACCTCCTTCTGGGATCCCGGCGAACGCATCGCGAGCGTCTTTACACTTCAGGTGATGCACCCGCCGGGGGCCCCGTTTTACCTTCTGCTGGGACGGATTTTCTCCATGCTGGCTCCATCCCCAGAAACAGTTGCCTACGCGGTGAATCTCTTGTCCGTACTGGCCAGCGCCGGCACGGTGTTGCTCACCCATCTCATTATTGTCCGGCTGGTGCGGCGGTGGCAAGGGCCCCGGAGCGAGCAATCCTCTGGACAGTACGTGATCGCGCTTACCAGCGGTGTGGTGGGAGCCGTCGCGTTCTCGGTGAGCGACTCCTTTTGGTTCAACGCAGGGATCGCCGAGGTCTACGCCCTCTCCACGTTTTTCACGGCCATGGTGGTGTGGCTGGTGCTCCGCTGGAGCGACGTGGCTCGAACCGAAGAGGCTCGGCTCGGCGGAGGACGCCATTTCTTCCAGCTCGATGCCAACCGGTACCTCGTCCTCATTGCCTTTCTCTTCGGCATGGCCCTGGGGGTCCACCTGTTGAGTCTGCTGGCGTTCTTCTTCGTTGCCCTGATCGTCTTCTTTACTGAATTCGACCGCGAGACCTGGTCGCCCCGCCAGCGCTGGCTCCGAATTGTGGGCGCGGGAGCAATCTCTTCCGCCCTGTTCCTGGCCATTTATCCGGGCATCATCGTGACCCTGCCCACTGTCCTTAATGCCGTAGGGGCTCCGTTTGCGACTACGCTCGTGCTCGTTCTTCTCGTCGCCTACGGTGTCTACAAAACCCACCAGCGGCGCATGCCCATGGCGAACCTCGCCTTCATGTGCCTCGCGGTTCTCTTTATCGGCTACGCGTCCTACACGCTCGTCTTCGTGCGCAGCGCAACCGACCCGCCGATCGACATGAACGACCCGGATACCATCGAGGAGTATATCTCGTACCTCGAACGGGAGCAATACGGGGACACGCCCCTCCTGCAGGGCGTCACCTACAACGATCAGACGGGACAGGTGAATCGTCGCAACGGGGAAACGACGCTTTTCCCGCGGCGCCACTCCGTCGATCCTCAGCACTGGGAGGTCTACAGCCGCTACGATTCGGACCTGGGGTTCTTTCTCGACTATCAGGTGGGGTACATGTACGTCCGGTACTTCCTCTGGAATTTCTCGGGACGGGCGAGCGACGTGCAGGGGGCCTCGTGGATCACCGGCATTCCAACCCTCGATCAGCACGCCAATCTTCAGAAGCTGCGGACGCCCAGCGAAAAGGAATCGCGCAACGTCTATTTTGCACTTCCGCTCCTGCTGGGGCTCTTTGGCGCTTTCTACCACTTCCGCCGAGACTGGCGCCGGGCGTTTAGCGTGTTCGTGCTCTTCTTCATCACGGGCATCGGCATCATCCTCTACCTGAATCAAACGCCGATGCAACCGCGCGAGCGGCACTACTCCTACGTGGGAAGCTTCTTCGCTTTTAGCCTGTGGATCGGAATTGGAGCCGGGGGCATCCTGCAAATGATTTACGACTCCATCCGCGACACGGTGTCGCACGGCGCCCATATGGCCTCTCTGCTCGGGGCGGGTCTGCTCGTTTTCCTGGCCGTGCCGGGGTGGATGACGTTCCAAAACTATGGGGATCACGACCGCTCGGAGAACTACGTGCCGCGCGACTATGCCTACAACATGCTGAACAGCGTTGGAGAGAACGGCATCCTCTTTACGAATGGGGATAACGATACGTATCCCCTCTGGTACCTGCAAACCGTGGAAGGGGTGCGACAAGACGTGCGTGTCGTGAACCTGTCGCTGCTGAATACGAAGTGGTACGTGCGCCAGCTCAAAAACGAAGCCGCGTACGAGTCGGCCCCTCTGCCGATCTCGATGTCAGAAGAACAGATCGATAAGCTCGGCTACCGACGATGGAAGCCGAAACAAATGGAGCTTCCTGTAAATGTCGATGAGCTCCGCCCAAAACTTGGCGCGTATCTGGCGGACTCGACGAGTTCCTCTTCCCTCGAAAGTCCGATGACCTGGGAACTGCAAGGACGTCAGTTTCAGAAAGACACGCGTATGTTGCAGACTGCCGACATCGTGACGTACAACATGCTTCGGACCAACGCCGAAAATGGATGGAAGCGGCCCATTTACTTTGCCGTCACGGTGGCCCGCTCCGGACAACTTAACCTCAATAACTACTTCCAGCTAGAAGGCCAGGCCTACCGCGTTCTTCCGATCAAGCACGAGCAGCCCCTTGGCCGCGTCATTCCGGGCTTGACCGACAAACGGCTCTCGCAGTTTCGGTTTACGAATCTCGACGACCCGTCCGTCTACTATAATCAGAACGCGCGCCGAATGGTGGACGGGTATCGACTTCACTTCTCCCACACAGCCGAACAACTGGGGCGCAAAAACCACCAGGAACCCGCTGAACGGCTTCTGAACAACTTTACAGAGGCTGTTCCCTTCTCCACCATTCCCGCCGATATGCAAACGCTCTTTTTCACAGCCCAGGCCTACCGGACGCTCGGCAATACCGAAAAGGTGGCGGGCCTCTTAAAGGATGCCGAGCCACTCGTGCTGGATCAGCTCCGAACGGCAAGCTCGCGACGACAATTCAGCCGGGCCCTTCAGTACGCAGGTCGGATTCGCTCCTCCTACCTTAAGACGAATCAAACGGACGCGACGGAGTCATTCGACGCAATGATCGACGAGGTCTTGTCCGAAGCGCCGTTCGAGGTTCCCCCACGGATCCGCCAGGCGTACGGCCTCGCTGAAGATACGACCGGAGGAAACCTGAAAACGCCCGGAATGCTGTCTCCACCCGGTGGAGCCCCTCAACAGGCTCCTCAATCCTCACCACCTTCCAATAATTAGCCGGAAGGTCCCGGAGGCGGATCTGGAAACTACATGTTCCGTCCCGGGACAATGAGGCCATCCCCTGCCCTGCCGGTTAACGGTTATCATAGACGGGACACTCCCTCCACCTCGTCGGACGATTTTTCCCTCCCCGGTAACGGGACTTCCAGTTCGCTTAGAGGTCCCTCGTTCTGGCTCGTCACCACTCATGTGCCGCTCCGTCGGTACCCTCGCACATTAGCGACAGCCCGAACGCGACGCTCCCGGTCCCCTCCGCGTGTTCGTCCTTCTCTTCCCGGGCAAACCCACGGAAAACGCGGTCATATAGCCCACTCGAATATCTTCGGCACATCCACCTAGAATCATCGGAGCGTCACTTACACTTGACAGGACGATCTAGGCCAACTATATTCGACGAATGCGTATCATTCCACAGGAGACTCCGATCTCGTCCTATGACTTGTGGATGGTACTATCCATACATTTCCTCGGACCTTGCCAGAGATACTTTTTCACACTTACCGTCTCGATGAACATTTCGGGGTACAGGAGCCCTGTTCGGTTCTCCGCAGGTCCGAACCGATCGAGCGATCCCCCCGATCAATGACGAATCCACGATATGCAAAAGAGTACCGTCAAATGGTTTGACGCCGAGAAAGGGTACGGATTCATCCATCATCCCGACGATGGCGAGGACGTGTTTGTCCACTACTCAAATATTCAGTCGAACGACGACTTTAAGACCCTCCAAAGCGACCAGCCTGTTCGGTTTGAGATGAACGACGGCCCGAAAGGGCTGCACGCGTTGGATGTCGAAATCCTGGACGATGGGACCGAAGGGAAGGAGGGTTCCTTTGATCTTTCAAACATCGATCCCACGGCTCAGGTCGATCCATCCCCTTCCGGCGGATCCTCTTCGGCGGACCCCTCACCGTAGCCGACGAACTCACTTCTTCTCTTCAGTCTCCCCGCACTGTGTCCGATGCCTCCTCAAAATCGCTCTCGATCGAACACGACCATCCGTCTCGGCACCTCGACGACGACGGGCTCCGAGAGGGAATCCATCACGTCCTTACGGCCGAGGGCGCGAGGTTCGTTCACCTGAGCGTGGTTCTCACTGATCATAAAACGGTCCGACGCCTGAACCGGTTGTATCTTGATCACGACTACAACACGGATGTTCTCTCCTTCTCGCTACAGACCCCCCCGACCGCCGATCCTTCCAGGTCCGACAAGACGGCGGTGGAGGGGGAGGTGTACGTGGACCTAGATACAGCCGCCGAGCGGCACGAGGAATTCGATACATCGTTCGAGCGCGAAGCACACCGGTACGTGATCCACGGCCTCCTTCACCTCCTAGGATACGACGACGCGACGGAGTCAGGGCAAGAGACGATGCGCCAAAAAGAGGACCAATACCTCGAGACGATCGACGCCGTTCCTCCCGCGTAGCTGGTAGTCTCTACGCGTCAACCCCGTATTTCGGGGAGCGGATACGCGAGAATCCAGGAGCCTCCTTCCCATTCACGACCTTCTTGAGTTTCACCTCGATCTCACGAGCGCTATTCCCTCGGATTGCGGGGAAACATCTCCCCGTGAAATGGAATGTGAGAAGGTCCGCGAGCGTCGCGGGACGACAGGGGGAACCTCCTTTTTCACCAACAACCACGGAGTAGTTTATGTCTTTTCAGACCCAGCTTACAACTCGCCACGTCGACGTGAGCGATCGCATCCAGGAGTACGCCCGAAACCGAACGGCGAAGCTGGAGAAGTTCTACGACGGAATTGTCAGCGCGCACGTCATTCTTGGCAAAGACAACTCGCCAGCCGAAAACAAAACCGCTTCGATCAACATCGACGTTTACCAAAAACGTCTTTCAGCCGAAGACTCGGCAAGCAGCCACGAGGAAGCAATCAATCTCTGTGTCGATCACCTGCGCCGTCAACTCGAAAAATACAAGTCGAAACTGCGTAGCACGGACAAGGACGCGCACCGATAGATGTCGGTTGTGGGTTTAGAGTTGAGGGTTGTGGGGCTTCCAGTGTCAAACGCTCAGAACCTGTTTGGCGAGCGAATGGGACGCCGAGACACAGTGGGCGACGCCGCAATGAGCCGCTCAAATGAACCTTGTAGCGGAGCTACCAGGTGATATGCCGAAGGGTTATTGCGCGAGATCCACGAAGTCGCAGGCCGCAGACGTCTCGCCAAACAGGTTCTCACCCCACAACCCTTCACTCAGCCTACGCCATTTCGTGCAGGGGCTCTACGACCTTCTTGACCGTGTCCGCGCTCGACATGATGTAGAAGTGGATGCAGGGAACGCCCGCCTCCATCA
>CAYRPX010000105.1:0-9950 GCA_964426195.1 uncultured Salinivenus sp. | reverse complement strand
GAAGAGAACAAGGAGGGCAACGAGGACGGGCACGATCACAATTACTCCACGAATTGTGGTACGGAGGGGCCGACCGACGACCCGGCAGTGATCGAGTGCCGCGAACGGCGCAAGCGGAGCCTCATGGCGACCCTTCTCCTCTCACAAGGGGTTCCTATGATTCTTGGGGGCGACGAACTCTCTCACACGCGCCGTGGCAACAATAATCCCTACTGCCAGGATAACGAGATCACCTGGTACGACTGGGACTTAAACGAACGCGAGGAACGGTTTCTCACGTTCGTCCAAGAACTTACGGCCTTCCGAAAGGCACACCCAAACTTTCGGCGGCGGCACTTCCTCGAACCGGTCGACGAGGAGGGAAACGGCACGGGCGATGTGCTCTGGTGGCACCCCGACGGCCGAGAGATGACCCACGACGACTGGCACGACGAGAATCTGCGCACCTTCGGCTACCTGCTGCGGGGACTGGATCTGGCGCCCAGTGCGCAGGGGCACTCGCGCCGCGACGACTCCTTTCTCGTTCTCATGAACCAGAGCGAGGCTCCCGTCGAGGTAGAAGTCCCAGAAGAGACGAACGAATTAGAGGACGTGAATTGCAGGGCCTGGCACATCGTGCCCGAACTGGCCCCCGACCTCGAACACACCGATCCGATCGAGCCGGGAGAACTCCTGACCCTGCGGCCTCATCGTCTGCTGGTCCTGCGGGCGGAGCGAAAAAGGGGCTGAAGAGGAACGCTCGGAAAATGGGAGGCCGGCTGGCAGTGCCGACGGAGCTGCGTCCTCTCCTCAAGATGGAGCCATCCCACTTGAGACAAGCCCTGAGGGTTCAGAGAGGGGGGAACGACACGCACAGGAAATTGACAGGTTCATACGGGCGACTCCCCCGTACACTGGCTCCATGTGAAGCGAGAGCACACGTCGTCAGTGTGGGAACAACATCGCTTCTCCTCCACATCGACGCCCTCTCCCCTGCTGGGCCTGAAACAACCTACTGATGCATCACACATGATTTTGCGAATTGGAGTTGCAGCCTCAAATTACCCAGGGGATGGCACGTCATTTCGGGCACGGTCGAAAACTCTCCCTGTTCGAGGCTGCCCCCTTCTGCGAGGCTTCTCGATTTCGCTGGGAGCGTGGCGACCAAGTGCTCTTAGAGTGCGCTTGAAGCGACGTGCTTCGAAAATTTTGAGATCGCAAACCCCAAATAACGCGTAGTCCGCTACCGGCCCGAACTTTCTTCGCTCCGCGGTCCCTTTGGGTGTTCAGCCATCTACTCCTGCCGGAGCGCGTCGGGGACTTCTTCGGGAATCGTCCATCGATAGATCGTGTTGCCGTCAACCTCGGCAGTGTCCTCCGGCTCCCACTCGTCCATGTCGAAGTCGTGGGAGACCACCGGCGTGCCGGGCCGGAGCTGCTCGAAGAGCTTCGGCCGAAGCTCGCGGTTCACGGAGGGCAAGAGGTAAAGCGTCACCGCGGTGGCCTCACGGATGTCGGCCTCGAACAGATCTCCCTGTCGAAATTCCACAAGGTCCTCGACGCCCGCTTCCGCGGCATTCTGCCGGGCCTCCTCCACCCGTGCCGGATCGATCTCGATGCCCACGCCCCGGGCCCCGTATCGTTCCGCGGCCCGAATCAGGATGCGCCCGTCCCCGCTGCCGAGATCATACACGATGTCGTTCTCGTCCACGTCTGCCATCTCCAGCATTCGTTCCACCACAGGGTGGGGGGTTGGCACGTAAGGAACGTCCGAACTGATGGTGTCGGACGACGAGATCGCCGGGGTTTCGACCTCCACCTCGGGATCGGACGACGAGGAGCGATCGGGGCTCTTCTCTCCGCTACATCCAGCCAGCATTTCGACCCCGCCCACAGCCATCCCGAAAAAGATGACAGCGAGCAGGCCTTTCCGTAGCACGTTTCGAAAGGAGTCCATCGTGGATCGCATGGAGGGGCAGAGAATTGGCTGAAGGATTATAAAGCTCTAAACAAAGCAAACGAGCCGTTTGGGCACGAGGTCCAATCGGTCGGTGACGAGCTGAACGGAGAGTCATTTCCGGCAAAGTGCTCCTGTTGCTACCGACGTCTGCGGCGATCTCCTCCGTCGTTGTTCGATCCGGAGCCGAATGTGTACTGGAAAGTCAACGAGGCTTCCCGGCGGCCCCACTGGAAACTCGACTCCTGGTAGATGTCCTCGTCCCGGTACCACATGTCCATTTTGGTCTGGTCGAACAGGTCGTCGATTCGCAAGGTCAAGCTCCCGTCGCCCCCAAAGAGTTGCTGTCGGAGGGCCATCTCCGTGCTCGAAAAGCTGTCCATTCGGCCCTGTGGCGGAATGTCCCGGCCCGGGCGGTAAAATTGACTCAGCTCCAGCTGGAGGCCGTTTCGCACCTGGGCTTTGAGGTTGGCCCGTCCCGAGTAGAGAAGCGCATCCTGGCTGCGGTCGGTCGTCAGGTTCGAGCCGTCGGTGACCGACCGGTAGACACTTCCGTTAAGTCGGCCCTCCAGGCGATCCCCGACGCTAAACGTTCCCACTAGTTCCGTGCCGTAAGCAGTGCTGGAGGACAAGTTCTCGGCCCGCCAGACGACGATTTGCTCTCCACTTTCGGTCGTCTCCTCCCGCTGGACACGCTCGATCTCATTGACGGTGTGGCGAACGTACGGCGTGAGGGTCACGGAGCCAGGGTCCCACCGCTGGGTCAAGCTCAGCTCAAACGAGTGGATGTATTCAGGGTCGAGTTCCGGATTGCCCTCGCGGCGAAACGTCGGATCCTCGTTGTCCTCCAGGGGGCTGATGTGCCAGAGGTTGGGCCGGTCGACGCGTTTGCTATAGGAGAGGCGCCCCTGGCGCTTCGGACCGGGCTTATAGGTGAGAAAGGCGCTCGGGTAAAGGCTGATGTAGGAGCTCTCGGTCGTTCCCTCACCGCTGAGGTTGAAGGTCGTCCCGACGGTCTCGCCCCGCAGGCCCGCTTCCAGAGAGACGTCGCCGAATCCTCGGCTCACGGTCCCGTAGGCCGCGTGAATCTGCTCGTCGAACGTGAAGACGGTTTCCTCTCCTTCGAAGGTCTGGTCGTTGTCCAGGCGGCGGAGCGTGCCTTTGTAGCCGGTCTCCACGTCAACGAAACCCAGGGACCGCTCGTAGTCGAGCTTCAGGGAACCGTCCTGTTCATCCTCGTTGATCGTCTCGGTTTCTTGATCTCGGGGCTCGTTTCGACGCGTGTCGCCTGCGTATCCAAACACGTTGTAGGCTCCGTCCTCGTCTTCGAAGTCGCGGTCGTACCGGAGCTGAGTGCTAAGGGAGTGGTTGTCCGCGAAGTCATGATCAAATCCGAGGCGCCCGTCGAGACTTCGATCGCGATTTTCGGTGTTGGTGACCCGGGCGTACCGGTCCTGCAGATTGGTGGAGGAGGACGGGCCCTGATACTCCCAGTACTCGGTCTCACCGGTTTCCTCGTCGCCCCGGGAGCTAAGGGTCGTCTCCAGATCGAGCGACGTGCGCTCCGAGAAGCTGTACTCAGCCTCCGTTGTAAGCGAGTGAGAACGGTCCCGTTCCTCCTCCCGGGCGGACTGTCTCGTCCGGCGGTTGGGGCCGTCTTCGTTCAGCTGCTCGAGAAAGCGCGAGTCGGCGTCTTGCTCGCTGTCCCGGCGGTGCGAGTAGGTCGTCGTAAGGCGCCAGTCCCCGGACTGGTAGCCCGCATTGCCCGAGACGTTGCCTCCGTACTTCCCACTGGCATCCCGCTCGGTCCCGAGCGTCAGGCCCCCGTTCCATCCGGCGTCCAGGTCGTGGCGGAGCACGATATTGATGATCCCAGACATTCCGGTCGGCTCGTACTTGGCGGAGGGATTGGGGATGGTCTCCACGCGCTGAACCGCGTCGGCAGGCAGGCTCTCCAGAAAGCTGACGAGCGACTGGCCCTGAAGGGAGGCCGGCTCGCCGTTGATGTGGAGGGAGACGCTCTCGCTTCCGCGGAAGCTGATGCTGCCGTCCATGTCGATTCGGATCGACGGAAGGCCCTCCAGGACGGACCGGGCCGAGCCGCCGGCATTCAAGGCCTCCTCGGAGGTGTCGTAGACGTTTCGGTCCGTCTCCATCCGGGCCGCCGGCCGGTTGGCCATCACCTCCACCTCTCCGGCCTGGGTCGTCTCCGACGCAAGGCGAATCGTCCCGAGGTCCGCGTCTTCTCCCTGTGCCGGACGCGTGCCGGGAAAGTGGCGGGTCGCGTAGCCGACGTAGCTAATTCGCAGGGTGTACTCGTCGATCGGGACCTCCTCGAGGGCAAATGCGCCGTCGGGATCGGCGGCCGTGCCTGCGACCAGGGTCGAGTCCGTCGAGGTCACACGCCAGAGAGCCACAGTCGCGCCCCCTAAGGGCTCTTCAGTTTCCTTGGCCACTACCTGACCAGCCACACGGCCCTCTTGCTGTTGGGCCAAGGCCGAATGGGAAACGGCCAAAGAGGCCGCTGCGAGAAGAAGGAGAAGGGTTCTCGGAAACCGTGCCATCGGCAAACGCTCGCTTGTGAGGGGGGACTCTGCGTGGTCCCTTTATCGTCCCCTCAACTTGGAGGGTTCACCCCATGTCACGAAACGCACCTCTCCGTCGTGGAGCAGGCGTTTCCTTTTCCGCTACGACGAATTGCACCTGGAGGATAATGAATAGCACCAAGGTTTGCCCGATTCGGACGAGGAACTACGAGGAGTTTAAAGACGCCGCTGTGCAGCCTCCTCTCCTGTTTTGGTAGGAGACAGCACCGGGACGAGTTTGGCGGGGACCTACGCCGAGACGGTTTGGTCAATGGCTTCTCGGAGTTCGGCGTGGGTAAAGGGTTTGCTCACATACTCGTCGAACCCCTCCCCAAGGAGCTCCTCGCGATCTCCAGGCATGGCAAAGGCCGTGAGGGCAATGGCGGGAATCTCCCCAATGTCCTCTCGATCACGAATCGTGTGGAGAAGTTCTACGCCGCCATTTTCGGTTCCAAGGTTGATGTCCAGAAGGAGGAGGTCAAACGGCTCACTCTCCACGGCGTCCAGTGCCTCTTCCGCATTCGGTGCAAAGGTGACCTCGTAGGGGTCCTGAAGGGTATGCTCCAGGAGGAACCTCGTGTCTGCATTGTCTTCGACGGACAGGATGCGGAGAGTTTCTAAGGGGCTCATGATCAGGGGCCGCCGCCCAAAGAGAAAATTGAGTTGCGGCTGTAATCTATCTGAGTACGGTTCGTTCCGTTTGTTGGGACTCTGGTCGTCCACGAAGGAATACGCGATTCCCCTTCGGAGAGAAAGCTATGCCTCTCCCCCCTGCGTCACTATTGAAGTCGCGGGTCAGCTGATTCCCGAGCCACAACTGGGAGCGGGTATGCTCCCGGACCGACAGGAAAAAACGGTCCCCTCAAGAAGAGTTCTCGACTGCACTCGGAGCACGTCCAGACCATTATTGGGACGACGTCCAGTCCAGAGAGATTTGAGATCGCACTGGCATTAAAGCCCATCTTCGGCCTCCTGGCCGATTCCAGCTACTCAAGGCGGGTTCCGTCTCGGGAAAACGGCGAATCTAGCGTTCTGAAGGGGGTGGATGCCGGAAGTGGGTTAAAGGGTTGACAGTCCACTACGAGGAGGAACTGAGGAATCGTAACAGGTCCCTGTCCCGGAGAGAAAGAAGGGAGGGAAGGAAGAGACGTGCACCGTAGCGTCCTTCGAAGGTCGAATTGGTTCCAATAATGAACCTGTAATGCTTCCGAGGTCCCAAGAGAGTACCCAACCTGGAAGAGTGGGCATATTTATCCAAGTAAGAGATTTATAATTATAAGAGAAGATAAACTTATAGTAATAAATGACGTAGTTAAGGTAATTATAGGCTTAAATCCAGATTTAGTCATATCTGAAACAACTATATTAGATCCAAGGCCGAAAAAAGCAATCAAGAAAAGAAATCTGTATAAAATTTTTAGAATTTCGAATTCGTTTTCAGATATGAATCCTACGCTAGACAATATTACCATAAAAGTAAAACCAAAAATAAACTTTGGAAACTTACTCCATATATAATATACCCTATTGGTGCCGGATGTAGTACTCATGCGAGTGTAGTAAATCGCATACGAAATTGCCACGATACCAATTAAGGCATTGCGGGCAAGCTTGGCAATCGTAGCCCACTGGCCCGCATCTTCGGAGTACGTAAATCCTACAGCAACGACTGGACCCGTACTGAACATACTTACTCCGGCCCATGTCCCAAAAACGATGTCGGAAAGATTGAGCAGTCTCCCTACGACGGGATAGATTGTGAGAGTGAGTGCATCAAATAGAAGAATAGTCCCGACTGCATAGGCAATCTGTTCGCTTCTTGCTCTGATGGCTCCAGCTACAGCGACAATGGCAGAGACCCCACAAACCGACGACCCCGCGGCCAGAAGGGAGCCCAACTGATCCGTAATCCCGTATATCTTCCGCGAAAGAAATTCGATGTAAAAAATCGTAAAAAGGAAAACCCCAAAAACGACAAGAAGAACTTTTGATCCGACTCCGAGAAACTGGCCAACAGCTACACGAGCCCCCATTACCGAAATACCAGTCTCGAGCCACAGTTTGTGAGTAGCAATTCCCTTTTTAGACCACTCAGGAACCCCAACCGTATTTGCGAAAATAAATCCAAGCGCTATAGAAATTATTAAGCCATTAAACGAAGTTAAATTAGATATAACGAATGATATGAGCGCTCCAAGTAATAGAATTAACAGTCCAGGAAACAATTTAACCATAAATATAAACATTTATTTTTATCTTTCATGGTATAAATGAAATGTCAAAATAAAATTTTTACTATAAGTACAAAAAATAAACTAAGTATGACAGCCTTCCATCCTCTCTCGAGTGAACTCCACCATTTCATAATGTGAATCATAATTCTATATTCGTCACCTGACGTTAATTCTGCTGGGGTTGGTTTCGACATTCTACATAAAATGTGATCCGGTACGGCGTGCGAGCTTGCAAGGTCCTGGTTGATCCCATGGGAAAAGCGGACGACCTTGGTGTCCTGCTGGGGAGTCGTTTTTCGAACAATTCCAAGGCCGTCCGCCATGTCTACAGCATGCCTTGCGTTCGGCCTTCATGCGAATACCCCAATCTTCAGGTGAAGGGAGGCAAAGGAAACCGACCGAAATGAAGATACCTTCGATACCTCCGCTTTTCAGGTGATTTCCTTCTTCTCCTTCAGCTCGTCCCCGGTGTCGAAGGCCGTGGAGCCATTTTCCTTCCCCTTCGGTTTTCAGTTCGACAACGAGACAGGGCAGATGCGACGGGGACGGGCAACGGTCGCGGTCGGTCCCGTCTGACTGGGGGGCTTCCAGTACGACTTGGAGTGTGAACGTCCGGCTGTAGGTGCGTTGATACTAGCTTGTGTGCTTGGATGGGTTCTGGTTACAGGAGAACGAGGCCTCCTGTGTCTCAACCTCAGTTGGTCGCCCCCCAATCCAATGTTCGGGCGCCCCTCGTTCCCCCGAGACCTGGACACACTTTTGCACCTTCAGGTAGCGATCACCGGTTCTGTGATGAGACCACATTGGACACAGTGGAACACAATCGCGTCTCGTGCGGGCAGCAAAGCAAAAAAATCCCGCTCAGCGCGAACCAAGCGGGATCTGTTCGAGTTCCTCCTCGCTGAAGGTTACGTTCAAATCGGTTATCGCGTAAGGTTGAGGTTGGTTCTCCTTTAGTGAGCAGATCCAAACCTAGTGCAGTGTCAAGCGTCAATGTTGGTTTAGCGTCGACACGATCTCAACCCTCAGGGCAAGTCGTTTCGAGCGAAGTCGAGAACCCTCCTCGAAACGAGCTGTCAGCCCGAGGGAGATTCCTCGACTCCGCTCGGAATGACTGCTGTAAATCGGGGGTTGAGATCGGATCTTGGATATAAAAATCAGGATTGACACTCCACTAATGCAGCGCGGTGACCTTGTTATCGCTGCTTCGGTCGATCGTCTTTTCAACAATGTTAGGGACTCTATCGGCTCCGCGGCCTCTCCTTCGTGACGCGGAGAAGGGAAATTTTTCAATCTGATTCAAAAAGTGGGACGGGGCCATGACGATTCGGTCAAGTGTTAGGCTCGTAAGCATTGGACTTTTCCTCGCAGGGGTGGTCTTGTCGGGTTGTATGTCGAAGTCACAGGAAGAGTCCACGGTCCTTACGACGGCCCGGCAGGTGTCGGAGGCGACCAAAAAGAAGGCGATGCATGGGCGTTCAGTGCGGATGGACGGAGTGGTGACGTACGCCGATTCCACGTGGGGACTCCTTTTTCTTCAGGACGAGACAGGGGGACTCTTCATTGGTACACAGGGGCAGCAGGAGGAGAGCGAAGGGGGAATTCTGGAAATAGGTCGTCGGGTTTGGGTAAAGGGAGTGGTGGGGTCCCCCGAAGTGGGGGTCGACAGCCTGCAGCTGGAGGGAATGAAAAAGACGAGCTTGCCGGCTCCGCAAGAGGTGTCGACGGCTCGGTTGGGAACGCAGTGTGCGGCCGGAGAGTGGGTCGAAGTTGAGGGAAACGTGCGGGAGGTGAGTACCGAAGGCGAGCGGGAGCGGTTTGCTCTCCACGTGTCGACGGGGAATTCGGTAGCCATTGCACGGGTGCTTCACAATCTAGAATTGTCCGATGCTCAATCACTCGTGGGCGCTCGGCTCCGGGTACGGGGAGCCTGCGCGCTTCAGCCCGCTCCCCGGGAGGTACAGGAGTTGACCTACCAGCTGTATGTCCCGTCGTGGGAGCATGTCGAAGAGGTGCGGTCGGCGGAAGAGGTTCCCCGTCATACGGTTGCGGCGCTGAAGCGACAGGCCGAGACGCTCCCAGAGGGGTATGCAGCTCGAATCGGGGGGATCGTTGAAGAACGTCGAGCAGGTGCGCTGCTCACAGTTCAGGACTCGACCGGGACGATTCAGGTTCAGCCTACGGAGTCTCCTTCCGTTGAGGAGGGCCGACGGGTCGAGATTTTCGGCTTTCTGTCTGTTGCTGCGGAGCAGCCTCACCTCCGAAATGCAACGGTGGAGTTGAAGGAGCCCCGGATCGTCGAGGAAGATACAGTGGAGGAGGCGGGCTCTCAGTCAATGATTCGCAGCATTGGGCGGCTTCGTGACCTTTCGGAAGAGGAAGCTCAGCGGAAACATCCCGTGCGGGTCAGGGGTGTTGTGACGTATATAGATTCCTATTATGGATCCTTGTTTGTCCAGGATGAAACTGGCGGGGTGTGGATGAACGGAAATAACCTTGATCTAGAAGAGATTCAGGTGGCAGACCGAGTCGAGGTGGTTGGGGAGAGCGGGCCGGGAGGGTTTGCACCTGTCATTGTCGATCCGAGCGTTCGGGTATTGGGAGAGGGGAGGTTGCCCCCGGATCCGAGGGTGGATCCGCAGCGGTTCTTTTCCGGAAGTAAAGACGCAGAGTGGGTTGGGGTTAGCGGGACGGTACAGCGAGTTGGGGAGGAAGGAACCGGGCATGCGTTATTGGTCGTGGATGCGGGGGCCCAGACGTTTGAGGTCTTGATTCCCCCTTATTTAAAAACGAATCGTCCCGATCGAATTGTGGGGGCTCAGGTGCGGATCGAAGGGGTTGCTGCAACGGCATTCAATGACCGCGGTCAACTCGTTGGGGTACAGATCCTTGCGCCCGGGTGGGAACAGATTGAACGTCGAAAGCCGGGACCGGCGGACCTATTTGCGAAGGAGGCGCGTCCCATTCGCTCGCTATTAAACTTTTCGGTCGGGGAGGCCAGGGGACGGATGGTAAAAGTTGAGGGGCGGGTCGTGCATCAGACCGAGGAGGGAAATCTATACGTTCAGGACAAGTCGGGGGCCGTGCATGTGGAGGCCGTTGAGGGGCAGCCCGTTGAGCCAGGCGATCGGGTGGAGGTGGTCGGCTTTGAGGAGCCGGGATCCTATAACCCGATACTCATGAACGCGCAGTATC